>JAVXPO010000001.1:0-122972 GCA_036644695.1 Akkermansia sp.
CTGTCCTAAATAAAAATCTTGAAAAAGGGTTAGTCTCAAACCTGTGACATTTTTTTTGTGACGGATGGGGTCTGTGGGAGATGAGTTTGTGACAAATTTATCCAGTAATCTTATAATCAATCACCATGTCCAAACGTTTTGTATTTGCAAGACGACATTTGTTTGCCCCGACTTACCGTTAATTGGATTGTGTGTGATTTGGAGGTCGGGTTGCAAGGTCATGGTTGGAGTTACTTGCATGGTGTAGGTGAGTTCTACCCCATATTCATGATCATTTTCGTGAGGTCCCGTCTTGTTGGAGGCTTGTATCCAAACAAATCCTAAGCCGAGATATCCGTCATTGGCGAAGCGTAATAATCCTTTTGATGAAAAAGGAGCTTCCCATGCAAAGCCTGTGGCGACACTCGCCTTGACCCCCGTCAGAGCAGAGGCATTATCATCAGCCCAACCACCACGGAAAAACCATCCCATGGTACTACCCTTGCCAAGTTGTTGCTGCATATTGGTGGCAAATCCAAATCCATCTTCTCCCTGACTCGTCGTGTAAAAGGGCTGTAGACGATAAATACCTGGTCCCCAACCACCCAAATCTTGAGTGATCCATCCAAACTCCATGATATTCGTCCAATTATTAGAACTGATATAATTAAATGGGTTGTGATTCACGAGTCCGTTATTCGACGCACTCGTCAACATCATATAAAATGATTTTGTCGGTTGATAGGCAATGTGATACCCCCATGTTGCAAAGGTAAAGGGAATAACGGGATTATCGACGAACGAATTATTATTCAACTGATTACTGTGTCCCCACGCATAAGCATTGTGATCGAGGTAGTTTGTCGAGTCAATTTGCCCCGCCATGACCATCAATTTGCCCTTAAAGGCAGAGTATCCAAGGCTGACATTCGCCAAATGAGCGGTATTGCCCTGATAATATCCCGTCGTATTTTGCAAAGCACCGATACTACCTGACGGAGTAGTCGTGTTTTCATTGAATCCGAAGCCATGCCCATAATCAAATTCTGTAGCGAGGAATAATCCATCCCCCGTCCTACTATTGCGAATCAGAGTGATATTTGCCAATAAGGTCGTATTATAGGTAGAGAAGTCTCTCCTGGCGTCTCGATTGTCTGGTAAGCCACGAGCGACATTCGTATAACTAAACCCATGTTGTAAAAAGTAGGATACACCAATTTTTGATAGACTCTTTTTGATTTTTTGAGCTCCCGTTGACAACATATCTTCATCAATCCAAGCCCCAGGTTGGGTACAGGTATTGCCAAAGACGTAGACACCGTCCAAATAAGGCATAAAGCCCAAGGGTTGAGCTGGGAATAATTGGATAGGGTCATTTTTTGTCCCTTCTCTGGCTACTCCCGATTGCTTGATAAGCTCGTGCGGTGTGGCAACCCCTTTGCGTCGGGTCATAATTTGGTCTTCGGGGGTAATCCCCTTGACCATGCTCTGGCTGGCTTCTTCTTTGGTGAGTATGTGTGGATCAAAGCCATGACGAGTATTGAGATACCCTTGGAGGGGTGACACGACAGCACTTTTATGTATTGTTGCCTGTTTTTTCGCGGTGGGGGTCGTCGCTGATGCTGATGATGACGGCGAGGCAGTCAAGACAGGCTTATTAGGCGTGAGGGGCGTCAGTGCAAAGGCAGGTGTCGCGATGGATGCCAGCACTCCCATGAGAGAGACGGCACGATATGAATTCATTTTTGTTGTTTTCATCTTAGTTTTGTTTCTGTCGTTTATTGTTTATTGATTATATTGCCTTATCTTATCTTGCCTTATCTTGTTCCGTGCTCTCTGCCCTTCCCGACCACTTGGCAATCAGGAAGAAAAAGGACGGAATTAAAAAGATACCAATGAAAACTGCGGTTATCATCCCACCGATGACGGTAATGCCGACCATTTGGCGCGCCGTTGCCCCTGCCCCCGATGCAAAAGCGAGGGGTAAACATCCGAAGATAAAGGCAAAGCTCGTCATCAAGATAGGGCGCAATCTAATGCGAGCCGCGCTCAGCGTTGCCTCTAACAAGGGCTTGCCTCGCTTCATCTCCAAGACGGCGAACTCAACGATTAAAATCGCATTTTTAGCTGCGAGGGCAATCATGACAATTAATCCAATCTCTGAATAAACATTTAACTCTAAGCCATAAGCCGCAAGTGCCGCAAAAGCCCCTAGGATGGCGACTGGCACGGTCAACAGCACGGCTACGGGCAATGCCCAACTCTCATAAAGTGAGGCTAAAATCAGAAAGACAAGCACCATTGAAACACCAAAAATGAGAATGGGCGATAAGCCTTTGGCAGATTGTTGCTCTTGGAAGCTCATCCCCGAGTAAGCAAAGCCCATTCCCGATGGCATCATCATCGCAAAGGTTTTTTCTAACGCTCTCATGACTTGCCCTGATGAATATCCATCGGCTGGCACGACATCCAACATCGAGCAATTAAACATATTTTGCCTCATCATGAATTCGGGCGCCCAAGTTTCACCCACCGTTACCAGTGCATCAATTGGCACCGCTTTCCCATTCTCAGCACGCACATAAAATAGATCCAGATCATCTATTTTGCTACGAGCCTCTTTATCCGCCTGCATATAAACCTGCCATTGCTGACCGAAGATATTAAAGTAATTGACAAAAACACTCCCCATGTAAGCTTGCAAAGTTAGGTAAACATTTGCCGTATCGACCCCTTGTAATGCCGCCTTGTCCGTGTCTATATCTAGTTTATACTGGAGGACGGATGGAGCCATAAAGTTGCGAATGCTGGCAATCTCTGGCATTTGAGAGGCAGCTTTAATGAAACTCGCCGTATTCGTCGTGAGATACGCCTCTCCTTGCCCCTGCCTATCCTCCAGTAAAAAGCTGACATCTCCCGAGGTACCTACCCCTGGGAGTGGTGGGGGCTCAACGGCATAGGGGACGCCCGCATGATTCTGCTGGGCAAGCTCTTGATTGATACGTGCGCAAATATCTTTAGCCGTCATTCCCGGGGCAGTCCTATCTTCCCATGGGGTTAGAGAAATAAAGAAAAACGCATTGGATGAGCTTTGCACATAAGTCATCAAATTAAATCCGTTAACAGTCGTCACGGTCTCTACCCCCTCAATCGACGAAATCAATTGCTCAATTTTATGCGATGCTTTTTCAGTCTCATTCAATGAGGTATTGAGAGGGAGCTCAACACCTGCGAAAAGATAGCCTTGATCTTCATTGGGCAAAAAGCCGACGGGGAGATTCTTTGCCAAGGGAATAATCAAAATCGTCATGATTCCCAATAACAAGACAGAAAGTCCAATCCGCTTAATCAATCCCCCACATACCTTCACATAAAACTGACGAAACTTCTCAAAGAGCGCATTAAATCCACGATACAAAGGTCCTAATACTCGATGGCTCTCGGGGCTCTCTTTGCGCAGCACCATGGCAGACAAAGCCGGACTCAGGGAGAGAGCGCAAAAAGCTGAAATCAAAATGGAACATCCAATCGTGATGGCAAATTGCTCAAATAAAAGCCCCGTGACCCCAGGCAATAACAAAGTGGGGAGAAAGACACACGAAATAACCAAAGCCGTACTCACAATAGGCCCCGATACCTCCTTCATTGCCAGCAAAGAGGCATCCCTTGGACTCATCCCCTCTTGGATGTGATTCTGAACAGCCTCGACGACGACAATCGCATCATCCACCACCAGCCCAATGGCTAATACCATCCCCATCAAGCAAATGGTATTGATCGAAAACCCAAAAAGAGGGAAAGCAATAAAGGCACCAATAATCGCCACAGGAATCGCACACGCAGGGATGACCGTCCCTCGCCAACCTTGCAAAAAGATAAAAACGACAAAAATCACCAACACCAAGGCAATCAATAAGGTTTGTGCAATATCGATAATCCCTGCTCTCACCGACTTTGTCGAGTCGAGAGAGATAAGATAGCTCATATCTGGGGGGAGTGGCGCCTCAGACATCAGCTTTTTCACTGCATCTGCCATATCGAGAGCATTGCTGTCGGGGGCTTCATAAATCCCAATCGATGCCGCAGGATTGCCATTGACGGATGAGCTAAGATTATAGGTCTGAGCCCCCAGCTCGACGCGCGCCACATCGCGAAGCCTCACAAGAGCCCCCTCCTCCCCTCTAATGACTATTTTCTCAAAATCTGCCGCAGTCACCAAACGACCTGGGGCTTTCACTGTATAAGAGAACTGTTGATTCGCTGGTGCAGGTTGTGCCCCGACCTTGCCTGCTGGATTAACGGTATTTTGTGTCTTAATCGCCGAGAGCACTTCATCAACCGTGATATTCAGGGCAGATAGCTTCTCTGGATTGAGCCAAATCCTCATGGCATATGATCCAGCGCCAAACACTTGGACATCCCCCACCCCCTTCACTCGCTTCAAATCATTGACAAGATTGATATACGCATAATTGGCAAGCCATAACCCATCATAGCTCCTCTTAGGTGAATAGAGCCCTAATACAATCGTCGGGGGTCCACTCGTTTTCCTCAAGGATACACCTAAATTATTAACTTCTGCGGGCAATTGAGAATTGGCTTGCCCATAGCGCAGATACGCCAAGACTTGATCAATATTCGCATCTGTCCCAACGTCAAATACGATACTCAAGCTCATTTGCCCCTCATTTGTACTCACTGATGACATATAAGCCATGCCATCAACCCCCGACATCTGTTGCTCAATCGGCGAGGCTATCGACTTGACGACCGTATCACAATCTGCCCCAGGATACGAGGCAGATACCTGAATCACGGGAGGAATAATATTAGGATATTCGGCAACAGGGAGACGGAAAATGGTAAATGCCCCCAACAACACGAGCATGATCGAAATGCAGATGGCAACAATGGGACGTTTGATGAAGAATTCGGACATACAGAGAGGGCGCGTTATTTATTTACCAGAAGATTCGGAGGATTCGGAGGATTTAGAGGATTTAGAGGATTCAGCCTTTTCTGAATGATAAGGAATGGTGGTCAGCGTGGCATCCCCCCTTGCTGAGTCCATCATTGCTTGCTGAATGCCATCAACGACGACACGAGAATCCACCGTTACCGAGTTGGGAATAATTGCACGAATAACCTGCGAGCCCTTCTCCATCGCCCCTGCCTCAACAGGCACCATCTCGGGCTTATTATTCGCATTGAGAATCACCACAAAAAACCGCCCTTGCGTTGAATAAATTGCTTTTTGAGGAACAGTCAGCACATTCTTATCCATACTCATCAATGCCCTGACGCGCACAAACATGCCTGGTCTCAACAAAAGCTCGGCATTATCCACTTGAGCTTGGATCATAATCGTGCCCGTTGATAAATCAAAAGCTCGATCAATTGCAATCACCTTTGCTGGATGAGGATAAATAGAGCCATTGGAGAAAATAAGATCGACTTGCGCCCCTTGGCGTATCCCATTCTTCGTACCCTCCTGTTCTAACCATTGTTTCTGCGTTACGGCAAAATCAATTCTAATCGGATTCACAGACGAAACCTCACTCAACACCTTACCAGATGGACTCACCAAATCCCCAACTTGCACCGAGGCAATCCCCGCAATACCATCAATGGGAGACATCACCACCGTATAGTTCAAATTTCGCTGAGCTAAACTCAAATTTGCTTGAGCCGCGAGAATATTCGCTTGTGATGCCTGAGCAGAGAGAACCGCATTCTCATATTGCTGTTTAGAGACGACATTATCTGCCGAGAGGGGCTTATAAAGATTTTTATTATATTCTGCCTGTTGCCATTGAGCCTTTGCCTCGGCAAGTTTAGCAGCAGCACCATCCACCTCATCTAAGAAAAGAGTCTGATCAATTCTAAACAACACATCACCCTTTTTGACAAATGCCCCATTATCATAATTTTGACTCTGCACATACCCACTAATCTGAGGCAAAATCGAGGCATTCACCATCCCCGTCAATGTCCCAATCCACTCGCGCCAAATCGGGACATCTGCCAATACAGGATGAGTCACGCTAACAACAGCAGGCTGAGCCACCTCTTTGCTTGCAGGCTTACAACCAACTAGCAACAAAGCACCTACGACAAAAGCGCATACCCTCGCTTTTGAGCTGAAAATCTCGCATGAAAACAAAGAAGCCATGTCGGTATGACAACTCCGTCAGCATCCCTGTTGAATCAAATCATAAAAATCAAAAATTATTTATCTTAAATCAAAATAACAGAGAGAAACTGCCCAATAAAGGAGTCAGGCGCACCCCTGTGACATTTTTTTATGGAGTCATAACTATACTATTTCTATTTTACTTCGGCCGTTAGAACTTTTAATTACTTTAATTTGAGTAGTAATACGTTCCGTCATTTCGGCTACGTGTGAAATAACTCCAATTTTACGTCCTTGTGTTTGGAGGCGTTCCAATGCATCCATTGCTACTCGCAACGTGTCTGCATCCAACGACCCAAACCCTTCATCAATAAAGAGCGATTCAATACGCATTCTGTTCGACGATAGAGAAGATAATCCCAATGCCAGAGCAAGAGAAATCAAAAATGACTCACCTCCCGACAGCGAATGAACGGACCTAATCTCAGACAGCATATCCAAATCCACCACTTGCAAAGATAGCGAATCGGACGAAACACGTTCTAAGAGATAACGCTGAGAAATATCTTTAAGATGATTATTTGCATAGCCTAACAGTACATCCAACGTGTATCCCTGTGCCAATACCTTGAATTTAGCACCATCTGCCGAACCGAATAGTTCATTGAGCTTTCGCCAATTTTCTGTCGTAGCATTCTTCTCAGCAAGCTCCTTTTCAAATAGTTTGATTTTAGCTTTCCCCTTTTCGTGGTTTGCAAACAGTACGTCTATTTCGGTTTTGCGTTCACGTTTACTATCTGCGAGCATGCTCTTTTCGTTGAGCGTATTCACAATAAGTTCCTGTATCTCGTTTTCGTCAGGCTTTACCTCTGCTTTTTGATGTTCCTCCGCCACACGCAACCTTTCAGTAAGTGTTGTCTTAACAGACAATATATTGTTGCGAAGTTTGTCTAGTGACTCTCGTTCTGCGATCAGCCAACTGTTATCCTTAGATAGCAACTCCGACAAATCCTCGACACTCAAACCATCCTTTCTTGCTTCTATCCACTGAGAAACCGTTGCATTTAATTCATCAATGCGACTTTGGAGACGCAATTTATTTTCCGTTAGTTGAGTAATCACCCCACTAATTTTTTCACCTTTGGCAATCAGATTATTTTGCAATTCAGTTGCTTGAGTGAATTGAGTAGAAATCTTCTGCTGTTTGTCAACGTGTGATTTTTCCACATCATCAGCTTTTTTACCACTCAATAGCTCTTTTCGCTTATTATTTAATTCCTTCAGCTCAATCGAGATAGCATTTTGTTTTTCTTGTTTCTCTTTCAGTGTAGTAGTCAATTCCACCAATCGATCCTTTGCGATTTTAATCTCTTGATTAAGTGTCGAAAATCGTTCTGATGTCTCTGTTTGCTCTGCAAGATTGGCTTGCCACTGTGCAACTATTGATTTCAGTTCGCCACTAAGTGTTTTGTCCTCATATTTCACTTTCCAATTTGTGAGCGAAATCATTGCTTCTGTTAACTTCGCAAAGGTAGCCTCATGTTGCACCTTATACTCATCAATCAGCGATTGCAGGCGAATAAGCTCTCCTTTTCGATTGCTTATGCTTTCTGTTAGGCGATTTATCTCCTGTTCGACAAGAACTTTGGCTTTGTTTAGCTCATCTTCTTCCAAACTTTCAACCGTCACGCCACTAATCGGATGGTGAGTGCTACCACAAACGGGACAAGACTCATTCTCTTTGAGTTTCGCCCTTAGTATTGCAATCTCGGCAGGTAAAATATCATTTAGTCGCTTAGCCTCCGTCTGCTGAGTAATCAGTTTTTGCTCCTCTTTTGCCAACGCCTCTTTTATCTGAACAAGCAGTTTTTTGTTCTGCACTCCCTGCTTTGATGTCGAGCCGGCATCAGCAATGTACGACACAATAAGTTCAACTCGTGGGATAATCGCTGAATATTGATTATTCTCTTCAAACCATTTCGCGATGCGTTGCTGCGACTGCTGAATAGCTTGTGTCTTTTCGTTCGCAACAACGATGCTCTTTTCGCAAACACTCTTTAATTGTGTCGTTTGTGTGACCTCTTTATCTATATCAGTAAGATTTTTATTTGTGCTCTCAATCTGAATATCTAATTTACGAGCCTCCTTTAATTGAGGCTCGATTATTTGCCACTCTGCTGTTATTTGCTTTTGGCAAAGCTCTATGGCTAAGAAATTTTCTTTGGCTTTGGTTGCCGCTTCGTTATTGATTTTGCCCAAAGACTCCTGCTTGATGAACGATGTTTCAGTGGACACTAACTGCTTTTTATCATTCTCTAATTGCCTGAAAGTATCTCGAATTTGCTGCACGCTTTCTGTGCGAGTCAGGTAATCGAAACGAGGTTTAGCCTCCTCAATAGCCGTTTTACTCTTTTCTAATTCACTTTGTGCGATGGCTATATTTTTAATTAACTGCTCATTGATTTGAAGCCATTTTAATTTATCTGTAAATGTCTTAATCTCTGTATCAAGCAGTTTGATTTCCTTTATTATCGTCTCTTTCTCTGTGGTAAGTTCTACTTTTTTGTCGTCCGAAAGCAATTCCACATCATTAATCCGTTCGGTGATAATCGATAATTCGGTTTCGGCTTGCTTGGTGTTTTCGTAAATTTTAGATGAGATGCGAGAGTATATATCTGTTCCTGTGAGCTTTTCGAGCAATTCTGCCTTCTCTTTTGGCGCGGCTTTGAGGAACGTCGCAAAGTCGCCTTGAGCCAACAATACCGCACGGGTAAACTGATCAAAGGTCAATCCGATTAACTCCCTTACCAATTGTAATAATTCTGTTTTTCCTCCTTGCAGTTCGCTATTTGAAGTCAGGTTGGATACTTTGTAAGTCGCATTTTGCAACGAGCCATCTATCTTATCACGAGAACGCCTCACGCCCCAACGTGCACGATATTTATCGCCCGAAAGAGCCACAAAATCAACCTCTGCATATCCGTCGGCAGTGCCACGACGTAGAATATTTCGACTATCTTTTTGCTTGATGGTTAGCTCTTTAACATCCGCTATATCAGCATTATCTGAAGCTCGGTTTATTCGCGGCGTATCATTGAACAAAGCTAAACATATTGTATCCAACAGAGTCGATTTCCCTGACCCTGTGCTACCTGTGATAGCAAAAATACCTGCCGATTTCAAGGGGTCTACCGTAAAATCCACCTCAAATTCGCCCTCCAACGATGCGAGATTTTTCCCTCTGATTGCTAATATTCTCATCGTTCAACCTCCCTTATCACTGTTTCAAGTAACTCTTTCATCGTCTCAGGCATCGCATCACCCCCATATTTACGTTTGAAAATATCGGTTGCCATATTCAACGGATTAATCTTTTGTAACTCTTCGTAGCTAACTGTATACTTGTTGCTTTCGTTGCCAAAACTCTTCGACTCAATTCGTGCCAATCGGACAGACTTTCCCTCCAACGCCTTTTCTATCTGCATCCTAAGCGATGGCTCAGGCTCAGTTATCAACACTTTTATCTCCAAAAATGGAGAAGTCTTGCACACCTCACCATCAGGAAGTAGCTCTATTTCTGATAACACATCAGAGAGAGGTAACGGCTCACGAGGAATGCTTAAAAGTTTTACAGGTGCATCAAATTCGAGTCGCTCAATTTCTGTTTTGTCGCTTATCGTAACAAGTGTTACTCCTTGCTTATTATTCTTCTCGGCAAAGGACATAGGTAGCGGCGCACCTGCATATCGAACATTCTCACGACCTGACACCCTCTGAGCTCTATGAAGATGCCCAAGTGCAGTGTAGGTTACCTTGTTGAATGAGTCAGGCGATATTGCCTCTAACCCTCCAATAATAGTGCGTTCGGCACGATCATTTTGCGAAATCTCCGAACCTGTTGCCTGCAAATGCCCCATTGCAATAATAGGCTCATTCTTATCCTGAACACGTTCAAAAATCTCTCTGTACATCGCTTGTACTCCTTCAGCATAGGTAGCCGAATCGGGATAATCCCCCTGTCGCAAATATGGCACAGCCAAGCAACACCCACCCTTATCGAGAGTTACAATCAAATGGTTGAAATTAATCTCTCCATCTTCTGTACGCTTGACACAACCTCTCACCGTAACATTCATTGTTTCCAACAAAGGATTGGGTGCTTCAAGCCGAGCTGCCGAGTCGTGATTTCCGGCAATTATAATGATTTGCAGAGCGGAATTTTCAGCTGTAATCTCTTTAAGAAAAGCATAATACTGCCGTTGCGACTCTGCTGAGGGATTAGGTGTATCAAACACATCTCCTGCAATAAGCAACACATCCACCTCGTGAGTTTTCACTTGCCCCCGAAGCCACGCCAAAAAAAGCGTATGCTCCTCCTTACGATCATTCTGAAAAAAGGATTGTCCCAAATGCCAGTCAGCGGTGTGGATTAGTTTCATATTTGTCCCGTCCTAAAAAAGCGTCACAGAGTTAGGCGCAAGATTTAACATTTCTTTCAACACTCGGCAAGTTGCAACTTGCCGAGTGTTTTTATTCAGTCACACCTGTCCTAAATAAAAATCTTGAAAAGAGTTAAAAAGTAGAAAGATATAAAAAAGGAACGGGAAAAGAGTTCCGCCACAAACCTGTGACATTTTTAGGGTGTGATTATTGGCTGGAGAACCTTTCTGTAGGTCTCTCGTTTTTGCTCATATTTAATACTTGCGGCAGCTGGGCTCGTCGAGGGCATTTGATAAATCGCTCGTCCTTCATCAAATAAGGAGGAAAAGTGTTTTTTCAAAAATCGGTAAGAGGCACCGCCATTACAGCATATTGTTTTAATATCAGAATAATCACGTAGTAAGCCTAGGATATCATTGGGAATCTCTCCGCGAATATTGCTATCCAAACTACCGAGTCGTTCCCCTGCCCCGAGGACATCCCAGAGAGCAATGCCGTGATCTGTCAAGTGACGCAATCTTTCCTGATAGGTACATGTTGGGTCAAAATGGAGCATGCTCCCCATGATTCGCCAAAAGACATTGTGTTTATAAGCATAATATTCTTGTTGTGCCAAGGAGGCATCTCCTGGCAAGGAACCCAGAATTAATAATTTTGCCCCATGAGCGACTACTGGCTGGAATGATTTTTTAGTCATCAATTTGATGAAAAAACGCCCTCAGTTTCCTGAGGGCGTTTGAATCTATTTTAATTGTTGGTTCAGAGATGAATCAACGGCTTACATCATGCCGCCCATTCCTCCCATACCGCCCATGCCACCCATATCGGGAGCACCACCGCCACAGCTGCATGATTTTTTCTCAGGCAGTTCGGAGATAACGCATTCAGTGGTCAAAAGCAAGCCAGAGATCGAGGCCGCATTCTGCAAAGCAGAACGGGTTACCTTAGTTGGATCGACAACGCCAGCGACCAAGAGGTCTTCGTAGGTGTCGGTTACAACGTTGTAGCCTTCGCTCACCTTGGTGAGACTCTTCACTTTAGATACGATAAGCGCACCTTCGCGACCAGCATTGGCAGCCAACTGACGAAGTGGAGCCTCAATCGCACGATAGACGATCTGAGCACCTGTTTCTTCATCACCTTCAAGAGAAAGTGTGGCAATTGCTTTTTGAGCGCGAATGAAGGCAACACCGCCCCCAGGGACGATTCCTTCTTCAACCGCAGCGCGGGTTGCGTGCAAAGCATCGTCAACGCGAGCTTTCTTTTCTTTCATTTCAGTTTCAGTTGCAGCACCCACGTGGATGACAGCAACACCACCTGCCAATTTGGCAAGACGCTCCTGAAGTTTTTCGCGATCATAGTCAGAGCTCGTGTCTTCGATTTGTTTACGAATCTGAGACACGCGCCCAGAGATGGCGTCAGATGCACCAGCACCTTCAACGATGACGGTGTCTTCCTTGGTGATGACGACACGCTTGGCTTGACCAAGTTCTTCGATGGTCACGTTTTCAAGCTTCAAGCCGAGATCTTCGGTGATGCACTTGCCGCCAGTCAAAATGGCGATGTCTTCGAGCATAGCTTTACGACGGTCACCAAAGCCAGGAGCCTTGACAGCGCAGATGTTGAGCACGCCACGGAGTCTGTTCACAACGAGTGTTGCGAGGGCTTCACCTTCGATATCTTCCGCAATGACGAGGAAGGGGCGACCTGTTTTTGCTACTTTTTCAAGCAAGGGGAGGAAATCCTTTAAGCTGCCAATCTTCTTCTCATGGATGAGGATATAGGGGTTTTCGAGGACGGCTTCCATCGTTTCAGGATTGGTGACGAAATAGGGAGACAGGTAGCCTTTGTCGAACTGCATGCCTTCCACAACGTCAAGCGTTGTTTCGATACCCTTGGCTTCTTCAACCGTAATGGTACCATCTTTACCCACTTTATCCATCGCTTCGGCAATGATATTGCCAATTTCAGAATCCCAGTTAGCGGATACGGTCGCAACCTGAGCAATTTCTTTAGCAGAATCAACAGGTTTGCTGATTTTTTTCAATTCAGCAACGATGGCGTCAGATGCTTTCATAATGCCACGTTGTAGAGAAATTGGGTTAGCACCCGCTGTCACGTTACGCAAACCTTCACGGTAGATGCTCTCGGCAAGTACGGTTGCAGTTGTGGTGCCGTCACCAGCGATATCATTGGTCTTGGAGGAGACTTCACGGACGAGTTGGGCACCCATGTTTTCAAATGGGTCTTCAAGCTCAATTTCTTTCGCGACAGTAACACCATCCTTGGTGATTAAGGGTGAACCAAATTTCTTGTCGATAACGACATTACGTCCAGCAGGCCCGAGGGTTGACTTGACTGCTTTGGCGATTTTTTCGACTCCGCGCAATAATGCCTGACGTGCAGGTTCTTCAAATTGGATTTGTTTAGCCATAATTGTATAATTTAATTTTGTAGTTAATGTTTCGTAATATTCTGATTATGCAATGATACCGAGAATATCGTTTTCGGAGATGATTACATAATCTTCTCCATCAAGTTTGATTTCCGTACCGCCGTATTTGGAGATAAGGACGAGATCGCCTTGCTTCACGGAGAACTCGATCAATTTACCTTGATCATCGCGACCGCCAGTACCAACGGCGACAACCTTGGCTTGTTGTGGTTTTTCCTGAGCGGTATCGGGGAGGAAAAGTCCGCCAGAGGTCTTTTGTTCAGCTTCGATGCGTTTGATCAAAACGCGTTGTCCGAGTGGTTTGATTGTTGTCATATTTTTATTATTTGTATGGATTGTTTTTTGTTAAAAAAGAGAAGGATAGTAAGAGTGGGCATTGATTGAGAAATCTTTACCCACTCTTAAGTTGAGTTTATTTGTCGTCATCAACGATTTCAGCATCAACGACGCGACCCTTGGCCTTACGAGGCTCGCCAGAGTCTTCTTCTGGAGTCGCTTGCTGTTGAGCACCAGGCATTGGGCCTTGTTGCTGTTGCGATGCTTGGGCGGCTTGTGCAGCTTTATTGAGCTCATCAAGGTGTTTTTCGAGATCTTCCTTAGCGGACTTAATCCCTTCAATATCCTTGTGTTCGACGGCTTCGCGCAATTTTTTCACGCGTCCTTCGATATCGCTCTTGAGTTCGGCTGGTACTTGGTCTCCCATGTCCTTGATTTGGCGTTCAACCGAGAAAGCGAGGGTATCGCCTTGGTTGATTACTTCGATCTCTTCCGCTCTCTTTTTGTCTTCATCGGCATGAGCTTCTGCATCGCTCTTGGCACGTTCGATTTCTTCTTTAGAGAGACCGCTTGAACCTTGGATAGAAATATTTTGTTCCTTACCAGTCCCCTTATCCTTGGCGGATACATGGAGAATACCGTTAGCGTCGATATCAAAAGTCACTTCGATTTGAGGCATACCGCGAGGGGCGGCATTAATACCATCAAGCTTGAAGTTACCGAGAAGCTTGTTATCATCGAACATTTTGCGCTCACCTTGACAGATTCTAATATCAACAGCGGGCTGATTGTCAGCAGCCGTTGAGAAAACCTGGCTCTTGCGAACGGGGATTGTCGTATTACGTTCGATCATTGCCGTTGCAACCCCCCCCATCGTTTCAATGGATAGAGTTAATGGAGTCACGTCCAAAAGCAACACGTCATTCACGTCACCCTGGAGGACGCCCCCTTGAATAGCGGCACCAATGGCAACGACTTCGTCAGGATTCACACCCTTGTGAGGTTCCTTGCCAATAAGCTTGTGTGCCATCTCTTGAACGGCAGGCATACGAGTCATACCACCGACGAGAACGAGCTCGTCAATATCATTTTTACTGATGCCAGCTTCCTTGATACAGCCTTCTGCAGGACGCACAGTGCGTTCCAAGAGGGATGAGGTTAATTGCTCAAGCTTACTACGGCTCAAGGTCAACTGGATGTGCTTGGGTCCAGAGGCATCAGCAGTGATGAAGGGTAAACTAATATCGTACGATTGCGTCGAGGATAGAGCGATTTTTGCTTTTTCGGCTTCTTCCTTAATACGTTGGATAGCATCAGGTTGTTTGGAAATATCCATACCTGAGTCATTTTTGAACTCTTTAAGAATCCAGTTGACGAGGGTATTATCCCAGTCATCACCACCGAGGTGGGTATCACCATCAGAGGCCATCACCTCAAACACGCCATCACCAATATCGAGGACGGACACGTCGAAAGTACCACCACCAAGGTCATACACGGCAATCTTTTCATTGCTCTTTTTATCGAGACCATAGCTCAATGCAGCGGCTGTCGGCTCGTTGATGATACGACGAACTTTTAAGCCTGCGATTTCACCAGCGGCTTTCGTCGCGTTACGTTGAGCATCGTTGAAATAAGCAGGAACCGTAATGACGGCTTCGGTGATCGTTTCACCAAGCTTGGATTCAGCATCCGCCTTTAACTTACCGAGCACCATTGAGGCAATTTCTTGAGGGGAGAACGTTTTGCTCTCTCCGCCTGCCTCTACCTTAATGTGTGCATCGCCGTTTGAGGCTTCAACAATTTCGTAAGGTACATTCTTGTCGTCAGCCGTCAATTCGCTAAATTTGCGTCCAATCAGGCGTTTGGCAGAAAACACCGTGTTCTTGGGGTTGGTGACAGCCTGGCGTTTGGCAGCCTGCCCAACAAGACGCTCACCACTCTTGGTGAATGCCACGATAGAAGGAGTCGTGCGTGCTCCTTCGCTATTTTCGAGGACGGTCGATTGTCCGCCTTCCATGACGGCCATACAGGAGTTGGTCGTCCCTAAGTCAATTCCGAGGATTTTGCTCATCTTGTTATTATTCTATTGGTTAAACTTTTCAAATTACCCAACTCAATGGAGTTGGCTCTTTTGTACGTTGTTGTACCTAGTTATATGCAAATATCGTGCCAACTGTTCATTATTTCAATTCCTATTTTCCATTACTACTGATAATGAATGCATTACAAAATTAGATAAAACGCCAATCAATCCAAAGAGAAATATACAAATCGCGACAAGATGACATCTTGGTTCAAAAAAAGAGACAAAATGTCACACATGGACATTTTGTCTCTTCCTCTTAAATCCTCATCTTTGAGGGA
Organism: Akkermansia sp.; assembly: GCA_036644695.1. Taxonomy (GTDB): domain Bacteria; phylum Verrucomicrobiota; class Verrucomicrobiia; order Verrucomicrobiales; family Akkermansiaceae; genus Akkermansia. Next base: position 15,651 of record JAVXPO010000001.1, read on the forward strand.
ATCTTCTTTTTAGTCTTTAGGCATTTTTTTGCCAGTTAAAGCTTTGTAGATGACCTTAGCCATGATCTCATGTCCTTGCCCGTTTGGGTGTACTTTATCGGGGACAAGATTGCTCTTGCCAACCATGGGTTGATAAAGGTCAATGATTTCACATTTATTCTCTTTGGCTATTTTCATCATCAAGGGATTAATCTCGCCTTTGATGATGCTATCTCGAATCCCGTAATTTTCTGGATAGGCAGGGATAGGTAACACGCAATAAATTTTTGCTTTGGGATTATTGAGGCGTAGCTCTTTGATCATCTCTTGATAATCTTTAGCAAATTCATTGGCATGAGCCCAGTTTTGAGGTTTTGAATCATTGGTACCCAAGGCAATGAGAATAATATCTCCCTCAATTTGTTGAGCAATCTGATAATTTGGTCTCTTTTGATAAGCACCATCTCCATTATTCAAAAGAGTAGTAGCTGATATGCCTAGGTTGAAAACTTGGTAGGTATCGCCTAATGCCTTTTGGAGGCGATTTGTCCAACGTTCCTCTGGTCCAGCCCCAACGCCAAACGTGATGCTATCTCCTATGCAAACCACTCGTTGAGGTGCCTTATTGCCAGTTGCCTTGAGGGCAAAATTCACGATTGCGGCTGGATTTTCTAGGCTGTGGGGATGGTGATTAACCCCTGGCTTATGAATCACTTTAATATTGCCCCCCATTTTGCGGTATCTCTCTTCGACAATTGCCGTATTTTCAGCGACGGGAACGACATTATCGTCGTCGCCGACAACAGCTAAAATGGGGATTTTTGCTTTTGCCAAGGGGGCAAGATTATCGATAGGATTTTTCTTGAACTTCATCGCCTTTTCGGGAGTGAATCCATAAATCTGGCAGAGTTTCGTCCAATCAGAGGGCGATCCAGCTCCCTTCCCCTTACCCCCTGGCCAGCTTTTGAAATCACACACGGGGGCATCCACATAAAGAGCCGTCACGCATTGAGGACGCAGGGCTGCCCAGTTAAAAGCATAGAGTCCTCCACGACTAAATCCCTCAAGAATCGGCTTAGCTGAGAGCTTATACTCTTTTTTAACATGAGTATAGTAAGCATCCATCAACTTCATCGCTTGGGGACTCCCGTACATATCCTCCATATTCATATACCCAACATGGAAACCACGCTTTGCCAATTCAATATCAGCAGCAGGAAAAGCATCAAAAAATTCTGTCCTCCAAATCCAGGGATTCCCAGGTAGTGCTTTGTCGGGAACAATCAAGAGACAAGGCCTGTCAGCAACCTTAAAATCAAGGCGTTTCATTCCTTGCCATTGAGATTCCGCAGCAGTATCAATGGCTCTTGCTTCTGATACGACACAGGCTGTAGCACAAACGGATACAGGGAGTGTTAGAGGAGATAATAAACAGGTTAAAAAAAGGACTTTGAAATTCATAAAGTAACCAGAGTACCTCATTGATTTAGCAGTTCAATCCTTATTTTCTCATTTCCTTCGGTATCGCAAAATGAGGAAAAGCAAGAGAAGGACGCCCTCAATGAGATAAAAAAGATGCAAGGCATCTCTCCCTTGAGAGAAGCCGTAAGAGTGCAACCCAACACCGAGCGTATTAACGCCCCACCAAGCAAAGGCAATGATGATCCCTCCGATGATATTACCCATATGGAGACCCCATTTACGGATATAGCCCCCCAATTTTGCATGGAGTAGGATGAGTTGCCAGAGGACAATCATGAGGGCACCGTTTTCCTTAGGATCCCACCCCCAAAACCGTCCCCATGCTTCATTGCCCCAGATACCTCCAAAGACAGTGCCAATGAGGGTGAATAAGAGAGAGAAGCACAAAGCGCCATATGCCATGCGCGTCAACATGCGTCCTGTCTTTTCATCAATGAGCCGACAAGGAGCCGATAAAAGATAGATATGAGAAAAAATGGCTGCGAGTAGACCTGCGGCATAGCCAAGGACAATGGTAATGACGTGCGTTGATAAGAGGAAGTTGGTACGTAAAATGGCAACAAGTGGATCCATATGATCCGTTGCTTGCCCGGCTTCGTACATAATTCCCATTTGACAGGCAAAAAATCCGAGGAGCAACCCTGCCGCGAGAATAATTCCTTTTTTGCCAATAGCCTCCATGACGAGAGCAACGATAACCCCCGAGCAAGCAATAAAGGCAATCGTCTCATACGTGTTGCCTACGGGAGAGCGTAAGGTAATCAGAGAACGCATCAGCATCCCCGTGACGAGGACACCAACACCAAGTAAGCCAATAAGCCACGCTGCCCCTAACCCACGTCCTGATAAAAAACCTAGCCCCCAGCCAACAAAGCCGTTTCTCTTTTGAGGAGAAACCCAAATACCTAGAATAGAGAAGACAAATCCGACGACAAAGAGCCCCATCGCTATATAGAGAGGATCAAGATGATAATAAGCACGTTCTGTAGAGATTAAATCACGAGAAGGTGACGAAGCCTTGGCATTCTCATTAATAAATGCCTGTTTGAGGATGCTCTCTGCTTGGCTTAAGAAGCTTTGCTTTTGGACTAACGTATCTTGTTTGAGTCCTTTCCTCGCGAGTATAGAGGCGTTCACAAGAGCTTGCCCCATCTTTAGCGTTGGAATCGAAGTCCAACCACTCTGAGAATGGAACCATCGTGGGAATCCCGCAGAGCTCAACATATCAGGTTTCATTAAAATCACGACAGGCATCCCCATCCACAACTCGACTTGCCTGACATTTTGAGCTAATCCAGCAATATCTTTCTCTACATCGCTCGGTTTACTGACACGCTCGACGGCGGCCGCCTGTTCATAAATTTCGTTGAGCCTTGGCTCTAATTGTTCAAAGCTATATCTCTTACGCTTATCCGCTAAAGGAGGTAAGCCAAGACGCGTGACGAGTTCATCTCGATTAACCAAAAAAATGGGGAATTGCCGCGCATATTCAGGTCTAATCATGCAATCCAATGCCCATTGAGTCGGTGAAATTTTTATCTTTTCTCCGTTGGTCTCAATGGTCAGGCTTCGCTTACCGAGACTACGCAACATGATAAACCCTGAATACGTAGAGAACGGCTTAAGTCGTCCCCCATCCTCTAAGGCAACACTCTCCATCTGATCGCTAAAATCCTTACTCCAAGGGGTATATCCCGAGACGTCAACTAACTGTGTCGGGGGACGAGATGCCAGCATCCCAACACAAAAAAGGGCGACAACAAATAAACCAACTCCGCATAAAAGGAGTCTTTTGCCCCATGATTGGCAGGACTGACTCTCGGACTCTTTCTCCTCAGGAATTGAGGATTCCTCTTTTTTCTTTCCTCTCAAATACCTTACAAACATCAAGCTAAAATGTAAAAGTAAGCCTGCTGAAATCAGATAAGAAGCCCACTTGGGACCTTGCTCAAAGGGGTTATGAGATGCTCTCAAGATGGAGATCATCCCCTCCCCCTGTTGCCCCCAACTCATTTGATAAAGCGTCCATCCGTGAATGCGTAAGGGTTCATTCATACGAATATGCAACAAAGGACTCTCTTTGCCATCCTCTATGATCGTCAACGCTGACTCAAATGATTTTGGCTTCATCGTTCCTGGATAAAATTCAGGTGTAAATTGCTTTAATTTCAAAGCAACCCCCATGGGTTCAATCCTTTGAACAGACCCCGAGGACAAACGAATCTCTTCGATGACCTGCGTTTGCCAATTCCCCAAAGCTACGCTACCTAAAAGTAACAAAACCCCCACATGAGCAAAGAGAATCCCCCAATGAGAGACATCCTTCCTTAAACGAAAAATCCCCCCGACCATCAGATTGATAAATAAAAGGCAACAGGTCACCCACATCCCGGGTAAAGGGAGGGCAATTAACGCATTCTCACCCCCTAAGGGAATATTAACCCAGCTCCTACTAAAAAATGCCTCCGCCGCCTCCCCTGCATGCTCTGCATACCTCACTTGAAAGATGGTGCCATAATAGGTCAAAATCAATAAAATCAACATCAGGACGATTCCGAGCCCGTAACTTCCCAAAAAGCGGTATAAAGAATAGAATAATCCTGAGGTAACACTAGATTGGAATGATTCTTTTTCCTGTGGCATGGATGGCAGACTAGACGGACAAGTTTATTTCGTCAATCCATGATTGGGGAAGCAAGCGAGAGAATTATCATTTATTCGGTCATCTATCCTCATGACATGACAATACGCGAATTTCCATAAAGGCGTAGAATTCTCATTTTGGGCTAGCCCTATGAGCTTATCTAGGATATTGTTCGTGGACACCCACTCCAGAGCATAACTTTTCCATGTCCGGTAAACTGACCTACAAGCAATCGGGAGTCGATACGAAAGAAGCCGCCGCTTTTGTATCTGACATCAGCACACACGTTAAACGCACACAAAAAAGTCGTTCTTTGCATCAAGCATTTGGACTTTTTGCCGCTGCGTACGACCTTAGTTCCTACAAAGAGCCAGTTATTGTTACTGGATGCGATGGCGTCGGGACAAAAACCGAAATTCTCTTTGACATGGACATGTTAGAGACGGCAGGCAAAGACCTCGTTGCCATGAATGTCAATGACATCTTGACGACAGGTGGCGACCCCCTCCTTTTCCTCGATTATCTCGGCATCTCCAATGTTGAGCAAGAGCGCAACCGCATCACTCGCCTTGTTGCGGGGATGTGCGATTATCTCGAAGACTGCAACTGCATCCTAGCTGGAGGAGAAACGGCAGAAATGCCTGGCGTCGTCCCCGAAAATATCGTTGAACTCTCTGGATTTTGTATCGGTTGCTGTGAAAAACAAGCAATGATTGATCCGACAACGGTACGCCCAGGCGACGTTTTCATCGGATATAAATCCAATGGGTTTCACGCCAATGGATGGAGCCTCGTCAGACGCATCCTTGAGGGTAACCCTGATGTCCTCAATGAGGAAGAATTGCGCGACCTACTCGCCCCTACTCGCCTTTATCACGATGTCGTTGCCGACATGCGCAAGCTAAATGTCATCCCTAAGGCATACGCCCACATTACTGGTGGTGGCCTCCCAGAGAACCTCGAACGCTTCCTTGGGCATTATGGTGCAGATTTAACGATTCCCTTCTGGGATAATGCTCCTGCTCAAAAAATTCTAAAATTTGTCGATGATCAAGACCGCTTCAACACCTTCAATATGGGGATTGGCTGGATTGCCATCGTCAAACCAGAGGATGTTGATGCCGCGCTAACCGCTGGCGAAGGAGGTACCGTTATAGGAACCCTCCGCGAAGGCGCAGGAATCACCGTCAAAGTCAACGAAAAGTAATATTATCTCTTTAGTTTTTAACACTGGACATAACGGCACACTATGAGCGACCCACTAAAACACGAATGCGGAGTTGCCGCTATTCGCCTGCTCAAGCCTCTCTCCTATTTTCACGATAAATACGGTTCATCCCTCTGGGGATTCAATAAACTAATGTTGCTCATGGAGAAGCAACATAACCGTGGGCAAGACGGTGCTGGGATCGGGTGCGTCAAACTCGATACCCCACTGGGTCAGCCATATTTATTTCGCTCAAGAGACGCTAGCAAAGATGCGTTAACTAATATTTTCAACGGTCAGCTCAAAAAGCTCAACAAAAAGGTACGTAAAAAGCTCGTCAACCTCCAAGATGGGGATGCGGTCAAAAACGAATTTGATTACGGAGGGGAAATCCTCATGGGTCATTTGCGTTATGGTACCTCAGGCATGTTTGACGAAGGATCTTGTCACCCCTACCTGCGTCGCACCAACTGGACGACGCGCACACTCATGGTCTTGGGCAATTTTAACATGACCAATGCCATGGAATTAAACCAACGCTTAATTGCTCGTGGTCAACACCCAGTCTTTGGCACTGACACCCAAACCGTCCTTGAAGAGATTGGCTATCACCTTGATGAGGCACATACCGACCTCTATCGCCAATTCCGCGAGCAAGGCATGCCTGGTCAAGACATCCCTCAGGCAATCTCCTCTGCTCTCGACATTCACAGCATCATCAATCAATCTGCTGAGGCGTGGGATGGTGGATTTGTCATCATGGGAGCCATAGGCAATGGTGACTTTTTCTGTTTGAGAGATCCTCATGGCATTCGTCCTTGCCACTATCTCGCCACGGATGAGTTTATTGCCGTCGCTTCGGAACGCGTCCCACTCATGAGCGTCTTTGAGGTAGATGAGCAAGAAGTCAAAGAGCTCCCCCCTGCCCACATGATGAGCATCAAGGCTGATGGCTCCTTTGACCTTAGCACCTACACCCCCCCTTTAGAGCCCACGCCCTGCTCATTTGAAAAAATCTATTTTTCTCGTGGCAATGACCCGATCATCTATCGTGAGAGAAAAGCACTCGGGGCCGCCCTCACCCCAGAAGTCGTCGCATCACTTGAAGATCGATTTGATAAGGCAGCCATCACCTATATCCCAAATACGGCAGAAACAGCCTATTATGGTCTCCTTGAGGGATTGAGACTCTACCGTCGTAAACGCGTCCATGGACTCTTACTTGATGCACTTAAAACAGGTACAATCACGGAGGAACTCCTCGATAAAGCTATCCTCAAACGTTGGCCTCGCGGTGAAAAAATTGCGCATAAAGACATCAAGATGCGTACCTTTATCACCAAAGAAAAAGGTCGTGCCCAACTCGTATCTCACGTTTATGACCTCACCTACGGAGCCGTTGGTCCCGAAGATGTCCTCGTTGCTATTGATGACTCTATTGTCCGTGGCACTACCTTAAAAAAATCGATTCTTCGCATTTTAGGTCGTGCCAACCCAAGGAAAATTGTCGTAGCCTCGACGGCGCCCCAAATTCGCTACCCTGATTGCTACGGGATTGATATGTCAGAACTGGGTAAATTTATCGCATTCCAAGCTGCTATCTCGCTCATTAAACAGCGTTCCCTCAATCACCTACTCGAAGAAGTTTATCTCTCATGTAAGGCTGAGTTAGAGAAACCAAAAGCAGAGAGACTCAACTGCGTCAAAGCCATTTACGCCCCCTTCACCTATCAGGAGATCTCCGAAGAAGTTGCTCGTCTTGTCACACCATCAGACATCACTTGCCCCATTGAGGTCATCTTTCAGACGATTGACAACCTCCATGCAAGCATCGAAGGTCCCTGTGGTGATTGGTTCTTCTCAGGTGACTATCCAACACCAGGTGGATACACGACCGTTAACATCGCTTATCTGCGTTGGTATCTCGGGCAAGGTGGCAGAGCATACGATTTGCCACTTTAAGAAGAATATCCTTTCCTTTGGGAATTTCTTTGATTACTCTTTAGAGAATTATACGGCTTTATGCAGGACTCGAATAATATCAAAGACATGACGGACGAAGAACTCGTTCGTCATGCACAAGAGGGTAATACAAAAGCCTATGATGAACTCGTCATTCGCCATAGTAGGAAGTTGCATGCTACTCTCTACCAAATGACGAGCAACTATGACGATGCCTATGACATTGCACAAGAGGCATTTGCCAAAGCATATCGCTCTCTTCGATTCTTCAATGGGCAGAGTGCCTTCTACACATGGCTACACTCCATCGCCATCAACCACGCAAGGAATTTCCTCAAACGACGTAATAAACGTGCTACCTTTAGTCTCGACGATGACGAGTTTGGCGACCATGCCGAAAAAGACATGCACCTCGCTGACGAATCTCTTGGATCAGACCCCGAGAAATCTGTTCAAATGTCTGAACTCCAAGGGAAACTCAGGGAATCACTCAAAAAACTCTCTGACAAGCATCGAGAAGTAGTCGTAATGCACGATATTAAAGGACTTAGCCACAGTGAAATAAGTGTTGCATTAGGTATTTCAGAAGGAACGCTTAGATCTCGACTCCATTACGCTCATCAACAGCTACAGTCGATGCTTTCGGAATATATCAATTAATATTGAACAAATCAGTCATTCACATTGTCGTACCAACCAAGAGATAGTTGTGACGCTCAACTATTTCAGAAACATTATAACTATGGACACAAAATCCGACCCTGCATCAGAGGACAACATGATACAACTCTTGTCTACCCTGCGCAAAGATCCAGCTTATCAAGATGACTTTGAAGAAAAATTTCTTGATGAGATGTATCAACGTAGATCTCAAGAGCTCGTACGCAAGCCCCTCTGGGAATTGATTGGAGAACAAGCTCATGCTTATTTGCAGAATTTCCGTGGTTGGAAATGGGCGTATGGAGCCATGGGCGCCGTAACCGTCTTGGCTCTTGGTGGCATCGCGCTCATAGACTCAGATAATTCTTATTCGGATGATGGAACTCCCAATGCAGGATCCATCTTCGGCGCAAATGATATCGGACCGAGACTACAGCCTGTCAGCATTGAAAATGGCATTCCTATCGAATCTCATACGGCTCCAGAACAAAATAAAAAGATTGTTCCCGTCTCACGTCAATTAAGAGAATTTTAATAGAAACGACATTATCATTCACATGAATGTTTTTTTATCGGCGCTCGCCTTGGTACTTTTTTGTTCTCAAGCGAGCGTTTTTGCCTCTCCACAACACATAGAATATCAGCTTAACTGTAACGACCAGCAAGAGAATAATACATGTCGTATCACTTGCGTTATCGCCTTAGCACCAGATATTGTGGCAGCTATTGTTCCTGCTCCTCTCTTGATGGGAAATGAATCATGTACACTATCTATTTCTAAAATCACTGATGAAAAAAATAATCCCGTCTCTTGTAAGCTTTTTGCTAAAGAAGCATTGACGGGTCTAGCACTCTTCAAATTAGAAAAAAAACTTTCTACATACACTCCGACAAAAGATGCTGATTCTTATCAAATAAGCAAAGGAGAAAAGCTCCAATTCTCCCTTCAAAATGGTGAGATTATGGAGGGAATTTGTATTGGCATGGAGCATACTTGTTCTGGCATCAACTTCCCCTTACCCCTCCTACGCGTTCAATTCCCTCTATCGTCACCGCCCATCATGGGACAGGCATGTTTTACAAAAAATGGTGACTTCGCAGGAATGGTCATTGGCATGTCACCCAAAGGGGGAGGGCATATTCTTCCAGCCGAGGCAATACGTCATTTACTTCAGAACCCTAAGGCTAAAAGAATCCGTTTAGGATGCCTCTTAGACATCAACGGATCTAGCCCTGAAATCATCGGGCTCGTCAACGGAGGTCCCCTACAAAAAGCAGGGGTACATCCCAATGACATCCTCTTATCCATCAATCAATATCCAATTGATACTTACGATGATTTCTTAAAAGCAACTTACTACATCCCTGCCAATACCTCTGTGACAATCAAAATCATTCGCAATACAGAAATTGTAGAAATTAAAGATATACAGCCAGCCCAAGAAGATCGCTAATCCCCACCCCAATAACTTTTGATTGATGTCAGCATTCGAAATGTAATACTGACAAATGAAATCATTTGATTATGATTAGTCAATGCGTTCCCTAGCACTATCTTTTTGCTCAGCTCTACTCCTCACCTCATTGTGTTTTGGCTCACAAGAAAAAGGTCAACCAGAGATTGTTGCCATCCCTCCTGCCGATGGAGGTCGCGGACTCATTCGAGTCAATGCACAAGAAATACGCCATTATTCAGGGAACCGCAAAGCTCCCGACTATTTAGTCAGCAAAGACAATGGCAAAACATGGAAATTGCAACAAGCGCCTGACTCATATCCTCCCAATTTTGGAGGAATCCCCAAAGAATCACCTGACATTGAGAGAAATCCCATTACAAAGGAATTCATCCGAGTACAACCCATTGGAGGCTTTGTCTTTTTAAGCCAAGGGGGACTAGATGGTACTTGGTCTGCCGTCACAAAAGATGGTAAATTGGAGAAAGATTGGAAAGATGCAGAGAAAAGGAAAAATCTACTCACCCTCAGAGGCATCATGCGCTCACCCCTCTTTGTCAATAAGGGGAAACGCATCATCATCCCCACTCATGAAATGGGCAAAGGCACTTGGTTCCACATCTCTGATGATGGAGGACTCACATGGAAACCCTCAAAAGACACCATTACCTCACCCCAATTTGAGGTCAAGCCCCCCGAACAAGGCTCTCGATGGTACAATAACGGAGTAGAGGCTAGCGTTGTTGAACTTGCCAATGGCACACTCTACTCACTCGTTAGAACGTCAATGGATCAACATTATGAATCCTTCTCCAAGGATTTTGGCAACACATGGACAAAATCCCAACCCTCACGTTTCTTTGGCACATTAACCATGCCCACTCTTGGTAAATTAGACAACGGCACACTCGTCGCCCTATGGACTAATGCTCGCCCCCTCCCAGAAAATAAAAAAGCAGGTAATGGTAAATGGGAAGACGTATTCACCAACCGAGACACCATTCATATCGCCCTTTCCAACACAAATGGGAAAACATGGTATGGCTTTCGTGAGATACTCTTGGAAGAACACCGCAATAAAGGTGACTTTGCCACGATGAATGGACCTGAAGACAGAGGCAAACATCAGAGTCAATTCGTCCAACTCGACAAAAATAAAATACTCGTCTCGCTAGGACAACACCCCTGTCATCGTAAACTCGTCATCGTCGATACAAGATGGGTTGGAGCAAAAACACGCGCCACCCAAGTAGGGAAAAATCCAGAAGAATGGACGACACACACCTACATCCCTCAAGTCAAAGGACATTGCAGTTACAATCGTAAAGCAAGCTGTGAATTAGTCCCTGCCCCCGATACAGACTCTAAAAAAGTTCTTCAAATCAAACGACTAAATGCCCCAGAGCTCGTCAATACCGAGGCTAATGTTGATTATCAAAATGGAGGTGCCACATGGAATTTCCCCAATGGAACAACTGGTGCGCTCAAATTCAAATTTCGCATTGCCAACGGAAACCAAGCCAAAGATTCAGGGCTTCATATTTCACTCATGGATCGGCTCTTCAATGCATGCGATACCAATGCGCCAGATAACGCAATCTTTAGTTTCCCTATCGTCATTAACCCCTCACCTCATTTAGTCATCAATGGACAAAAAATCCCATTCGCCCCACAAACATGGCATCAAATGAGCATCGTCTGGGTCAATAACCAAGCAAGCATCTCTCTCGATGGCAAACCAGTTGGCAAATTACAGCAACATCAAAAGACACCAAACGGCATCAGCTATATCCATTTCATCAGCACCGCCACTCAACCTGATAGCGGTGTTTTACTCGATGATGTCGCAGTTAAGGTCAAATAATGACCCGACAACGGTATCCATTGCTCCCTCTCATCATGAGCGGAAGCAATGAACGACCGTATGATCACCGCGACCTCTGACATGAACTCTCTTACCTTGATCTCTAGGTAAAAATAACTTGGACGAAATAATCGTTACAAATTCGCTTAAATCAAAAATCTCATCGTCTGGATGGCATCCTAACTCAGCTGATACCAATACAGTCTCTGTACTAAAATCAACCTGAATGGCAAAAAGAGCAGTCTTGTAAATATGAGAAGTCGAGTCACCTTGACGATCAGATACAAGATGCTCTAACAACCACTTATACGCATATTCACTCTCCAAATCTTCCAATAACTCCTGCATCAAAGAATCAGGTATTGGGAGCCCCCGGCTATCTCTAGTCAATTTCTTAAAGTTTATTCTATTTGTAATCATGGTCGTATTAGATGTTTTGAGGAGGCCTCATGCCAGCTCCATAGGGATAGACTCTCCTTATTAAACAGTCGTTCAACTTTCATTCAACAAATAATCAATTTTTTGAACCTCTCCCTGAGTCCTAAAATGTGGAAATTTGACAAAGAAGAGCTACATACCGACATTTCTATTGTCTCCTTGGCTAGAGCCTATACTATATGAACTATATGAAGCGCATGTTCCTTTCCGCATCTTCTGGCATTGCACTCCTTTCGTCTGCCCTACTTGCTCTACCTGCTATCGCACAGCAGGGGTCATTATTTGAAGCAGGACCATTGCCAAGCACACCGAATGGAGCACCAGCTGCTCAACAGCAAACACAGCAAGCTAAACCAAAAGCTCAAGCTCAAATAATTAACAGAGTTGCTGCTACCGTCAACGGACGCCCCATTACAGCTAATGAAGTCAGCTTTTTACTCATGCCCATAGGAGGTCAATTAGCTACTCTTTACCCAAGACAAGGTCCAGAGTTTCAAAAACAACTGACAAAAGCAAAAAGAGACATCATCAATGATCTCATTGAGCGTGAACTTGTCTTGTGTGACTTTGAGACAAAGGGGTACCAAATGAGAGACTCGATTATCGACCAAGAGGTCGCTCGCACCATCAAAGAAACCTTTAATGGCAATCGTGATAAATTCTTAGCCAACTTAAAAAACTCGGGACTAAATATTCGTTCATTCAAAGACCTTACCAAACGTCGTCTCATTGTCATGGCAATGCGTTCCTCTAAATATGATCAGGACATCCCCCCAACACCTGATGAAATCAACAAGGAATACAACGCGACGAAGAGTCATTTTAGAGATATGACTAAGGATCGCATCAAATTTAAAAAAATCTTTATTCCTATGCGAGGTGAAGATCCATCTGCCACGCCAGAAGTCCAGCTCAGCCTTAGTGAGCTAATTACCAAGGAGCTTCAGAGTGGCAAAGCAAGCTTTGCAGAGATGGCAGCAAAATACTCCAAAGACCAAATGGCAGATAAGGGAGGGGATTGGCCCATTACTGTTAGAGAAAACCTCTCTCCAGAATTCACTGCCATCATGTTTAATGCACCAGAGAATAAAATCATCGGTCCCCTCATCGACCCAAATGGCTTTATGATTGTTATTGTAGAAAAGAAAGAATTGGCGCCACCCCCACCTTTATCCAAAATTAAAAAACAAATTGACTCACAAGTCCGCAGTAAACGCAGTAATGAGCGTTATCAGCAATGGGTCAATAGATTACGCAATAAGGCAATTATCAAGACTTTCATTTGATTATTTGCTATAAAAAATGTCACAGGTACAAACCTGTGACATTTTTCTCTTTGTTGTAGCCTGGTGGAGAACGTGTTGTGTTAACGGAGCAAAGCGGAGTGTTGGCATTATCTTCTCTCCTAAGCCCAAGAGGCGGGCTCACCGCAGGGTAAATTGTCAATCGATAACGGCGAAGCGAAGCAAGGACGAAATAAGACGGCGGTGAAAATGGGTAAGGTCATGATAAGCCGTTATTAGCTTATTTTTGTCTCTCTACTAACTGGAGGAGATATTGTCCGTACCCTGTCTTTTCTAATTGTTGCCCAGCTTTTTTTACCTGATCGCTAGTGAGCCATCCATTGGCAAAGCCAATTTCTTCAAGGCAGGCAACCTTAAACCCTTGATGATACTCAATGGTTCGCACAAAAAGAGAGGCCTCTAAAAGAGAATCATGAGTCCCTGTATCTAACCAAGTAAATCCACGTTTCAAAATTTGAACAGATAGTTTATTGCGTCGCAAATATTCTTGATTGATTGAGGTAATTTCTAATTCACCGCGAGCCGATGGTTTGACTGCTTTGGCAATAGAGACGACATCCTTATCGTAAAAATATAATCCAGTCACCGCTAAATCAGATTTTGGATGTGTGGGTTTTTCCTCTAAGGATAAAGCTTTGCCTTCTTCATCAATTTCAACGACGCCAAAGCGTTCAGGGTCTGGGACTTGATAGCCAAAAACTGTTGCTCCATCTGACTTTGATGCAGCATCTTTTAGTTTATTACTCAAGCCTTGCCCATAGAAAATATTATCTCCTAATACTAAAGCGACAGAATCAGAGTCAATAAAATCCTCTCCGATTAAAAAAGCTTGAGCTAATCCAGCAGGAGTAGCTTGCTCGGCATACGAAAGGTTAATTCCAAAATCATCCCCAGTGCCAAGCAATTGGCGATACATGGGTAAATCTTGAGGGGTTGAGATAATTAAAATATCTTTAATCCCTGACAGCATTAAAACAGACAAAGGGTAATACACCATCGGCTTATCGTAGATAGGCAATAGTTGCTTTGATACCCCTCGCGTGACAGGATGCAATCGCGATCCACTGCCACCAGCTAAAATAATACCTTTCATTTCGATGTGCTTCCTGTTGAGTTCTTCTTGCCCAATCGTTCTAATTGATAAGAACCATCGAGAATATCACGCCACCACGATTCATGCTCCAAATACCACTGAACAGTTTGGACAAATCCAGATTCATTATCTTGTTTAGGGCTCCATCCTAAATCTCTACGTATTTTACTCGCATTGATTGCATATCGGGCATCGTGTCCTGGTCGGTCAGTGACAAAAGTGATTAAATCCTGATATGATCCCTGCTCACGCGGGCGTAATTTATCAAGGATACGACATAAGAGACGTACAAGATCAATATTGCGCATCTCGTTATTCCCTCCAATGTTATAAGTTTCCCCAGGGGTACCCTTGGTTAAAACAGTCTCAAGAGCTTCTGCATGATCGTGGACAAAAAGCCAGTCTCTAATATTAGCCCCTGTCCCATAAACAGGGATAGCATCTCCTCGTAACGCTTTCAGAATAACGACAGGAATCAATTTCTCAGGAAATTGATAAGGTCCATAATTATTGGAGCAATTCGTTACCAAGACGGGCAACCCATACGTATCCCCCCATGCACGAGCTAAATGATCACTCGATGCCTTACTGGCAGAATAAGGTGAATGTGGATCATACGCCGTCGTTTCGACAAATTGTCCGTCATCCCCTAGGCTACCATATACCTCATCTGTCGATACATGGAGAAAGCGAAATTCACATTTTGCTTCTGGAGCCAGACTTTCATAATAAAATCTAGCAGCCTGTAACATCGAAAAGGTTCCCAACACATTTGTTTCAATAAAGGCGCCTGGACCATCAATTGAGCGATCAACGTGAGACTCTGCCGCAAGATGCATCACTCCAGATGGCTTAAACGAACGAAAAGCCTCATTCACCTTTTCTGTATCACAAATATCACACAAGAGGAAAGAATAAGCAGAATTTCCTTCTAAATCTTTTAACGAAGCAAGATTCCCTGCATACGTCAATTTATCAATATTAAGTACCTCATGCCCATGAGCAATCAAGGATCTTACTAAATTTGAGCCAATAAATCCAGCTCCGCCGGTAACGATAATTCTCATAGTAATAAACGTTTTTACTGGAAGTGATAATGAACTATACTTTCTTTTCATTCAAGAAAACAAAGTAAAATAAAAATATGGGATATTTCTTGATTGATTTAGCCACGCATTAGGCACATCTTGACATCATGAAACAAGCTGACTTTCAAGAATGTATTTCTCGTCTTGGCATCCCATCTGAATACGTCATCCCTTACGGATTTGACAAAGCAAAAATTTCACTCAATGCCCTCAATACTCCATCGAGGAACGGTAAACTTATTCTCGTATCTGCCATTACTCCGACCCCCTCAGGTGAAGGCAAGACAACCGTATCCATCGGGCTTGCTCAAGGTTTAAAAGCAATTGGTAAAAACTCGTGTCTAGCACTCCGTCAACCCTCCATGGGTCCCGTTTTTGGACGCAAAGGAGGTGCAACTGGTGGAGGTAAAAGCACGCTCTTGCCTTCTGATGAAATTAACATGCACTTTACGGGAGACTTTCATGCGATTACCTCAGCCCACAATCTCATCAGTGCTATTATTGATAACGCCTTATTTTTCCATTCCATCTCTTTAGATGAAAGGAAAGTAACATGGAAGAGAGTCATGGATATGAATGACCGTTCCTTGCGTTCCATCATTATTGGTCTCAATAAACAAGGAGTTCCTAGAGAAAGCGCATTTGATATTACTCCAGCATCTGAGATTATGGCATGCCTTTGTCTTGCCTCTGATTATAAAGACTTACAACAACGCATCGACCGAATTGTCATTGGATTTACAACCGATGATCACCCCGTTTTTGCCAGTACACTTGGAGTCACGGGATCAGTCATGGCTATACTACGAGATGCGCTAATGCCTAATCTTGTACGTACAGTAGAAAATGTCCCCTGCTTCTTACATGGAGGTCCCTTTGCTAATATTGCTCATGGGTGCAATTCTGTTCTCGCAACTAAAATGGCACTTCATTTTAGCGATTATGCCGTCACCGAAGCTGGATTTGCCTTTGATTTAGGCGCGGAAAAATTCATGGATATCAAATGTAGACAATCTGGACTTTCTCCCGATGCCATTGTCATCGTTGCTACAGCACGAGCACTTAAAATGCACGGGGGCACCGTCCTTGAAGACCTTAAAATAACAGACATTTCTGCACTAAAACGAGGATTTGCTAACTTGGAGGCACATTTAGAAGCGGCAAAACACTTCCATCGCCCTATTGTTGTTGCCATCAACCGTTTTGCTGATGATTCAGAAGAAGAATTACAAACAATCCGTGATTTTTGTGCACAGCACCATATTGATTGTGCCGTTGCCGACATTTTTGCCAATGGGGGTGATGGGGGACGAGAATTAGCAGAAAAAGTTGTATTTGCAGCATCCCAGCCATCTCCCTCCTTTAAGCCACTCTACAGTTCAGACATGCCTGTCATCGAAAAGATTAGAACGATTGCTATCAAAATTTACGGGGCAAAAGATATAGAATTAACGCCAGCAGCTCAGAAAAAACTCTCTTTATTCATTTCAAATGGATTAGCTAAGCTACCCATCTGCATGGCTAAAACACAAAATTCTCTATCAGATAATGGTAAATTAAAAGGCCGACCCAAAGATTTTATCATTACAATCAGAGATTTTGAAATAGCCAATGGTGCAGGTTATCTTGTTGCCCTTTGTGGAGAAATTATGCGCATGCCCGCTCTACCTAAAATACCTAATGCTTTGTCCATTTATCTCGGAGACGACGATCAAATCCATGGATTATAATTCGTGACCGTATTGCCGATTACGTCTTGATTTTGATAGCGTCATCCCTCAAACTTTGCCGATGAAAATTGCGATTCTGGGAGCTGGCGCATTAGGTTGCTATTATGGTGCAAGGTTATTGGCATCCCATCAGGATGTTTCTTTCATCATGCGTTCAGACTACGAGTACGTACGCGACCACGGATTACAGGTGAGCAGTATTGATGGTGACCTTGAGTTGCCTCGGGTCAAAGTCTTTCGTGATACATCAACAGTGGGAATTTGTGATCTTGTGATTCTTACTTGGAAAACGACGGCAAACGATCAACTAGCCTCCGCTCTCCCCCCTCTTTTAGGTGATAATACAATCGTCCTTACCCTTCAAAATGGGATGGGGAATGCTGAAGCCCTATCCGCCTTCTTACCACAGAATCGTATTTACGTTGGTCTTTGTGGTGTGTGTGCGATGCGCAATACCCCTGGTCAAATCAGCCATTTAGATGGAGGTAATATTCAAATTGCGCCCTTTATCCCATCTCCAGAGGGAACAACTATGGCAAATAAACTCGCCGAGCTCTTTCAACAAGCAAAGGTTCCCTCCAAGGGATTTGATTTTGCCGAGAAAATCCAATGGTTCAAACTTGTGTGGAATATCCCGTATAACGGACTTTGCCTCGCTTATGGAGGCATTAGTGTCGGAGAACTCTACAAAAATCCAAAAAATATCGTTCGGGTCAAAAAAATCATGGAGGATGTCGTTCGTGCAGCTCAAGCCCGTGGGTATACCTTGCCTGATACACTCATTGACTTTCACCTAGAACGCACTAAGGTCATGAAGGAATTTACGCCATCAAGTGCAGTCGATTATAATAAATGACGCCCTATTGAATATCATGCCATTTGGGGTGATCCTCTCACCAAAGCTCGTTCTGCTGGTGCGAACATCCCCGAATGGGAAAAACTCGATCAAGAAATACGGCAACGTATCGGATTACCCGATTAAGTCATGATTAAAACCCTCCTCATCACCCTACTCTGCTGGCTCACCTTTGGCATCATCCGTTTGCCATGGGAACGCCATATTGTGATGGAGGAGAAAGTGGCTCATTTACTCATTCCACCACCGCCAGAGGGAACCGCTGATGCCTTAGAGCAACAACTCTCCATTGTCTCTCTGGGGGGGCTACGTTCGCTTGTTGCCGCCTTCCTCAACATTGAGGCATTTGATGCCTTTCGCACTAAAAACTGGGTGCAGCTCGAACGTCGTTACCGCCAGATAGGCACACTAGCCCCTCATAATCCCTACTATTGGGATATTGGCTCATGGCATCTAGCCTACAATGCGGCGTCATCAACCAAGGAGGATAAAAAACTGAGTCGAGCCGAGCAACGCAAAGGACACAAAGATTACATTGCCAGAGGAAAGTCCTTTTTGCAACAGGGTATTGACAACAATCCCGATGATTGGCTCCTTTATTCTAAATTGGGCAACATGCTCAGCGACCCACTCCGTTACCCAGACTACCCCGCTGCCGCTCAAGCCTACCAAAAGTCACGACAACTAGGGGGATCTGACATCATCGCTCGACAAGAATTTTACACACGCTCACGCATCCCTGACCAGTCAGCCCAAGCATGGCAATTGGGCAAAAAACTCTTCCAAGAGCCAGAGAATCGACAGCCTAGCCTCGTCTCAACACTTTTTGCCTTACAAAATAAACTCAATCTACCAGAAGCTCAAAGAATACCATTTCATCAATTATTTCCCTCTGATTCCTTGGCTATACGCTACCTGAGACTCCAACTAAAAAATGGATTAGGCTACCCCATCGACGGAGTTCGTGCCAAATTAGATGAGTTGATTGAGGATGCCAAGCATTGATAAAATCACCTCAATCCCCATTCCTGCTTGATACTCTCCCCATTCATCTATAAAACTCTGTGTACACGATATGAGTAAAATCGCAATCATCAGTGATATTCACGCCAACCTTGAAGCCTTACAAGCCGTTCTTGTCGATATTAAGACCATGGATTGTGATCAGATCGCGTGTCTAGGTGATATCGTTGGATACAATGCTAATCCTGCCGAATGTTTAGACACAATACGTAATCTCAACTGCCCAGTCGTCAAAGGCAACCATGATGAAGAAGCCGCTGGCACGAGCAATCCTGTCGGGATGAATCCTGCCGCTTATAGTGCTCTGATGTGGACGAGGGAAGCTCTCTCTGATGAACAAAAAGACTGGCTCCGTCATCTTCGCATGGTTCGCAATGTTGCCCCTTTTACCATCGTTCATTCGACACTGGATCAACCTGGGTTGTGGCACTACATCATCAATAAATTTGATGCCACCTCAAACTTTAATTTTCAATTCACCAACCTTTGCTTTCACGGACATACACATGTTCCCAAAATTTTTGTATACGAGAACATGGGCGTTCAGGAATACCAAGCAACCGATTTTACCCCCGAAAGTGGCAAAAAATACTTTATCAACGTTGGTTCTGTAGGGCAACCACGAGATAACGATTGGCGAGCTTCATATTGCATCTATGATACTCAACAACAAGTCATCTCCTTCCGACGAGTGGAGTACGACATTAAAACCACTCAGCAAAAAATTCTAAATGCAGGGCTCCCGATTATGCTCGCGGAGAGACTGGCACAAGGTCTTTAACTCTCTTTGTTCTTGTTGATAAGGCATCCCCAGCGGATGCCTTTATTTTTTTATCCACCTCCCCTTATCACTTTTCTTATGTCGCTTTTTAACATCATTCTCCTCGCATTTGCCTTAGCTGTAGATGCTTTTGCCGTCTCGTTTTCTTATGGAGTCGTCTTAAAAAAGAAACGACTTCGCAACAGCCTTGGCATTGCTACGGCAACGGGGCTAGGTCAGTTTATCATGCCTATCCTTGGCTTTCTTTTAACGGGGACATTTCATCATTACATCGCTACTTGGGATCATTGGATTGCCTTCTCCGTTTTTGCCATTTTAGGAGGCAAAATTATTTTTGATGCTTATCGTATACCTGCGAACAAACCATTCCTTGGTGTCCTATCTTTCAAAATACTTGTACTTATTGGCATTGCCACCAGTATTGATGCCCTAATCTCTGGAGCTAGTCTTTACATGATGAGCTCACCTACTCTGGGAGCAACACTCGGATATAGCGACTGTTTGCTCCCAGCATTGATTATTGGGGGGATTACCTTTATTTGTGCCTTTGTGGGATTCCACTTGGCTCACTTTTTACAACATATCCCAACTAAATTTTTAGAGATAGGTGCAGGTCTTGCCCTTATTGGCATAGGTGTCAATACGCTCATTGAGCATCTTTTATAAAATACCTCTCCAGAATCGTTCAGCACTCTCGCTTGTAATCCCATTCATATTGAGATAACGAGTCCTCAATAAGGAAGAGGAGCGATGCCCCATCTCAATTTGTAAATCAGTAAAATTTCTAAACATTTTTACATGGTACGAAGCAAAGGAATGTCGTAAACAATCCTGAGGCCAACGAGTTAATCCTCCACTAGTACCCCATCCTGCACTCTTACGTAAAGCCTTCCAGACAGTTAACCAATTGGGTAAACAAATAAGCTCATCGGGAGAGTTATTATTTGAAAAAAGCTGAAGCCATTTGTCGAGAACAGGCAAAATCGTTACATGTCTTGCCCCACCTGTTTTACTATGCTCTGGCATGATGGTAATAATTTTTTCAGTAAAATTGATATTCGACCAATGCAATCGCCTGACCTCTGTAGGTCGGATTCCTGCATAAAGCATCAATCCTAAGCCTGGTCCACAAGATTCAAATTCAGGTTCCAACGCTGCATATAATAAACACTCAATCTCATCAATATCCAAAGAACAAACCATCTTTTCTTGAATAGGAGGTACATCAACGCGTTCAATTGGATTCTCATCACACCAACCCCGTTTATGAGCTAAAGAAAAAATTCCATTCAAAACAACTCGCCCTTTATAACGTTGACGATCAGAATCAAATCCTCTTCTTAAATAATCTGCACACTCCTCTGGAGTGATTCCACGCATCTGTCGTCGCTGTAACTCGGGGCAGGCACGCAATAGTTGATTCATACTATATTGAATATCTTTAATTGTTCTAATCCTTCGATGCGCTTTTGATTTAATTGTTTCGTTTAATGCCTTCTCAAAAGAAACAGAACGATTTAATTTTTTTAAAGCATCAGCCCCCAAGCGAATCCCCTCCCTGGCCCGCTTCAATACATCTCCTCTCCCTTTACATTCTCTAATTAATTCCAGTGAAAGAATAATTGCGTCTATTAATCCTATTCCGCTATCTTTTAATAATTGTTTGGCGGCATCAATCGAATTTGTAGATATAATGTTTGTACTCATAAGAGACAATATCAATACTCTTAATATTGAATCAAGTTAACTCTATTTTGTTTATATTGAATAAGTAATTATATTTTTGGCTTTATTTTTAATAAAAAAAGGTTTCATTTATCTAAATAAAACCTTTTCTAATAAAGTAAATTAATTTTTTACGAGATTTTCATCATTCTTTCAAACGATTTGCACGCTCGGCTCTCACCTGCATTGAGTGTCCATGAGCATCTAAGCCCTCGACACGAGCAAATTCAGCGACATATCCAGCAGATTTTAATGCAGACTCTGGCGTCATGCGAACAATACTCGTACGACGTTGGAATTGATCTGCGCGAAGCCCCGAGAAAGACTTTCCTCCCCCTCCCGTGGGTAAGGTATGACTAGGACCTGCCAAGAAATCGCCACAGGCAACTGTTGCAAAGGAACCAGCATAAATGGCACCTGCCGTACGAATACATGGCAACACAACATCCTCATTCTTAACAACAAGGACAAGATGCTCTGGAGAAAAAGCATTCACCAACTCGACTCCCTCATCAATATCATTTGTCAAAAATCCATACGCATGATCATCCAAGACAGTACGAATGATAGCCCCTCTACTCAAAAGAGCGGCTTGACGTGCCACCTCATGCTCAACCTGACTTAACAACTTTTCTGAATCCGTTACAAAAACGACAACGCTATCAGGACCATGCTCTGCCTGTGCCAATAAATCAGCAGCAAGAAATTCGGGGTCGGCAGAATCATCCGCTAGCACCATCACCTCACTAGGTCCAGGCAATAAATCAATAGAAACAGCTCCAATCACCTGACGTTTTGCCTCAACGACAAACTTATTACCAGGTCCAAAAACCTTCTCCACTGGCGCAATACTCCCTGTCCCTAAAGCTAAGGCGGCAATCGCTTGCGCACCTCCAACCTTGATAATTTCTGTTGCTCCAGCCACCTTTAAGGCATAGAGCAGAGCCGAGTTCACCTTGCCATCAGGTCCAGCTGGAGTCGCCGCAACGATCTGCTTGACACCAGCGGCTTTGGCAAATCCCCCCGTCATCAACGAGGTCGATACCAGAGGAGCCTTGCCCCCTGGAATATAAATACCAACGCGATCATAGGGCATAAAGCGTTCTCCAAACTCAACCCCTTGAGCATTATGACTCGTCCAATCCTTCCGTTGACTACAGCTTGAGAAATAAGCGATATTCGCCATTGTCGCAGCAATTGCCTCTTTGACAGAATCGGGGACCAACCTCTCTGCCTCAATCATCTCCGTCTCAGATACTTGCAATGTATCTACAGTGAGCTCTACCTTATCAAAACGACGAGAATAATCAATCAATGCATCATCCCCACGAGTCGCGACATCGGCAATAATATGGGCAACGGTCTCGCGAATATCGTGCTCTGGGATGGCTCGACG
Source organism: Akkermansia sp. (assembly GCA_036644695.1). Taxonomy (GTDB): domain Bacteria; phylum Verrucomicrobiota; class Verrucomicrobiia; order Verrucomicrobiales; family Akkermansiaceae; genus Akkermansia. The sequence goes on from JAVXPO010000001.1 coordinate 38,337, forward strand.
GTTCATGGATTGCTTCATTTGCTCAAATTGACTGTCACTTGCTCGATAAATCTTCATAAGATGAAATTGGAATACCTTGAGCGCGTATATCCCAAATGCCACAAGGATAGTCAAGCGATAAGTAAGTTCGTGAGACACACGATTTCGGAGAAAAAAATTACTTTTTTTTCAAAATATTAAAACTTTATGCTTTTGGGTCTTGACCCGCCTTAATCAGACTTTTACCCTTGCTCTGCAATTATTTGATTGGCCGAGCAAGGCCCCTTATCATGAACATTCACGAATACCAAGCTAAAATCCTTTTCGAACGATTTGGTGTTGCTACCCCCAAGGGAACCGTAGCAGATACCCCAGAACAAGCGGTCGAAATCGCCAAAAACATGCCTTTTTCTCAATTTTCAGTAAAAGCGCAAGTACATACAGGAGGTCGCGGTAAAGGCACCTTCAAAAACGGTTTTAAAGGTGGCGTCCACCTTGTAAACTCTGCACAAGAGGCAGGCGACATTGCAGCACAAATGCTTAACCAAGTGCTTGTTACCAAACAAACAGGCGCTGAGGGTAAACTCGTTCGCAAGATCATGGTTGCTGAAGCAGTTGACCTCAAAAAGGAATGCTATTTTGCCATCCTCCAAGACCGAGCCAAAGAATGCCCTGTCATCGTTGCCAGCTCTCAAGGGGGTATGGATATTGAAGAAGTAGCGGCTAACACACCTGAGGCAATCATCCGCGAACACATCAACCCTGCTCTGGGCATCCTCCCCTTCCAAGCACTTAAAATTGCTTGTGCTCTTGGTTTGACTGGCTCCTTGCTTCGCCAAACGACAAAACTCATCACCAATGTTTACAAATTGTTTACAGCATTGGATTGCTCTCTTGTTGAGATCAACCCTCTCGTCGTCACCTCTGATGACCGAGTGATGGCTCTTGATGCCAAGTTTAACTTTGACGATAACGCCCTCTTCCGCCATCCAGAAATTATGGAAATGCGCGATGAAACAGAAGAAGACCCTCGCGAAGTCGAAGCTGGCAAGTACAACCTCAACTACATTGGTCTTGATGGCAACATCGGCTGTATGGTCAACGGAGCTGGTCTCGCCATGGCAACCATGGATATCATCAAGCATTACGGTGGTGCCCCTGCTAACTTCCTCGACGTGGGCGGTAGCGCTACAGAAGAAATGGTCACCAATGCCTTTCGCATCCTCACCAGCGATAAACAAGTCAAGGCTCTCCTCGTCAATATCTTTGGCGGAATCATGCGTTGTGATGTGATCGCACAAGGTATCGTTAGTGCTGCTAAAACAATTGATATGAAAATCCCTCTCGTCGTTCGCCTCGAAGGTACCAATGTCGAACTTGGCAAAAAAATCCTCGCAGAAAGCGGTGTCGATATTATCGCTGCCGACAATCTTGATGACGCTGCTCAAAAAGCCGTTGCCGCATCTAAGTAACCCCCTCACTCAATAATACAATGTCATTACTCATTGACAAAAATACTCGTCTGCTCGTCCAAGGTATCACCGGTAGCGCCGGTGCTTTCCATGCAAAGAATTGTATGGACTACGGCACTAATCTCGTCGCTGGTGTAACCCCTGGCAAAGGCGGACAAAAATTCGAAGGCACCGTCCCAATTTTTGATTCGGTTTTAGAAGCTAAAAAAGCCACTGATTGCAATGCAACCATGATTTTCGTCCCCCCTCCCTTTGCGGCGGATGCTATCATGGAAGCTGCGGATGCAGGGGTTAAACTCATCGTTTGCATCACTGAGGGCATCCCTGTCCAAGATATGCAAAAGGTAAAAGTCTTCCTCAAAGACAAAGACGTTACCCTCATTGGACCAAACTGCCCTGGCATCATCAATCCTAATGATAAATGCAAGATTGGCATCATGCCAGCTTACATCCACAAACCAGGTCACATTGGCATCATCTCTCGATCAGGCACACTCACCTACGAAGCCGTCTGGCAAATCTCCAGCCTTGGTCTTGGTCAAAGTGCTTGCGTCGGCATCGGTGGTGACCCCGTCCACGGGATGACCCACTTGGATGCAGCTAAAATGTTTGCAGAAGATCCCAATACGGATGGCTTTATCCTCATCGGTGAAATCGGTGGTACGGAAGAAGAAGAAGCCGCTGAATGGATCAAAAACAATTGTAAAAAGCCCGTTGCTGCGTTCATCGCAGGTGCTACTGCCCCCAAAGGTCGTCGCATGGGTCACGCTGGCGCAATCGTAGCTGGTGGCAAAGGCACCGCAGCTGCCAAGCAAGAAGCCTTGCGCGATGCTGGCATCATTGTTGCCAAGACTCCTGGCGAAATGGGCAAAGCCCTCGTCGAAGCAATGAAGGCTAAAGGCTTAATGTAAGCCTCATTATTCATCTCAAAAAAGGGGCGAAAGTAATTTTCGCCCCTTTTTTAGTGCCTATTTGGAAAATGCTCCGTTTGAGGCTTACGTTTATACAGTAAAAACTATCAACTTATTCGTTGATCGCGTCTAACTTAAAGACGCGGTGTACGAGCTTAGCGGCTCGATCCAAATCGGTCTCATCAACCATGACGGCAATCTTGATCTCTGATGTTGAGATCATACCAATGGCAATATTGGCATCTGCTAATGCTTGGAAAGCGGTTGCTGCGACCCCAATATGTGAACGCATCCCGATACCAACAAGAGATAACTTACCTAATCCAGCCTCGGTCTCAATGGCAACATTTTCACCTAGTTCTGACATGACATTTTTGAGTGCTGCCTGCGCACGACCTAAATCATTAACGTGCATCGTAAACGACTGACGGACATATCCATCATGAGCCGTATTGGTCAAAATCATGTCAATGTTGATCTCTGCCTCGGCAAGAGCACCAAGGATTTTGGCGGCATAACCGATTTGATCGGGAATATTGGCAATCGTCACGCGAGCTTGATTGCGTTCAATAGAAATGCCGCGAACGGCAACTGATTCCATGGAGGGGACTTCTTCGTGCACAATAGTACCTGGGTTGTTATTTAATGAACTGCGGACTTCAAAAACGACGCCAAATTTTTTGGCAAATTCAACGGAACGTGATTGCATGACTTTCGAGCCGCTCGAAGCCATCTCTAACATTTCGTCATAAGAGATTTCATTGATTTTCACCGCATCAGTAACGACGCGCGGATCACAGGTGTAAACACCGTCAACATCCGTACAAATCTGACAGACATCAGCATGGAGAGAGGCGGCAATAGCAATGGCGGAGAGATCAGAGCCCCCACGCCCAAGCGTATGAATTATGCCATCCTCAGTGGTTCCTTGGAAACCAGCACAAATAAGGACATTCCCCTGTTTCAGAGAATTGATCATCAACGTAGGGTCAATGGAATGAATCCGCCCTCTCGTATGAGAACCAAAGGTACGAATGCCTGCTTGAGCACCCGTAATAGACATGGCAGCGATCCCCAATTCATGGAGAGCCATGCTCAATAAAGCAATGGATTGCTGCTCACCCGTCGCCATCAAAACATCCATTTCGCGTTCAGAGGGGGCTTCAGAGAAATTTTTAGCCATTCCGATCAACTTATCCGTGACTCCACTCATGGCAGATACGACGGCAACAACCTGATTGCCCTCATTTACGGTATCAAGGATGCGACGTGCCACATTGCGAATGCGGTCAATGGTTCCAACCGAGGAACCTCCATATTTTTGAACGATCAGAGCCATTTCTTAGTTGGTGGATAAAATTAGGATTCGGAGGTAAGGTGTTCTATGCGTAAAACGCTAGGATTTTGATGGACATGAGGAATCCGAGAAATTCCTTCTAATGCATTTTGCAATTGACCCCATGGGCAAGCATGTAAGACAAAGACCAAATCATTACATACACTCCCCTCATCATTTGCCCCATGATAAGAGGATGAGGTCGCAGAGATACCAATCCCATGACGAGCTAAGATACCAGCCATTTCAGCGATGACTCCAGGTCTATCTTCTACACAAAATCTAACATAATACGGAGTCACCGTATCATCGATATTCATGATGAGACAAGAAGTCGCGTAAGGGTTAAATCCCGTATGATACTGCGGATGGCGACTCTCACGCATGGCTGTAATCACGTCACTAATAACGGCAGAGGAGGTAGGATTTTTCCCTGCTCCTCGCCCATAAAATAAGGTCTCACCTACAATATCTCCCGTAACGGCAATCGCATTAAAGACTCCATGGACGGAGGAAAGAATATGCCAAAGGGGGACAAAACATGGCTGTACCCTCAATTCTAAGGCGTTATTCTCACGATGGAACCGAATGACAACGAGTAATTTAATGGTATATCCAAGTTTTTTGGCAAATCCAAAATCACAGGCAGATATATTCTCAATGCCACTGACAAAAATTTTATCAGGTGAGATCATCACCCCATAAGATAGCATTGCTAAAATGAGTGCCTTGTGGGCAGCATCCCATCCATTAACATCGAGCGTTGGATCTGCCTCGGCAAAGCCTTGATCAATTGCTTTTTGCAAAGCTTCTGAATAGCTGGCGCCAAATTCTTCCATTGCAGAAAGAATGTAATTAGAGGTGCCGTTAATAATCCCAACGACTGAATTGATGTGATTACAAATCAACGAATTACGCAGGCTCTCAATAATAGGAATTCCGCCCCCTGCCGATGCCTCAAAATACAAGGGCGTTCCCATGTGATCAGACAACATAAAGAGATCACTGCCTCGCTCTGCAAGAAGAGCTTTATTGCCTGTTACAACGGGTTTACCTGCCTTGAGAGAGGCTGTTATTAACTCATAAGCAGAGGTTGTACCACCTATCAATTCGATAATAATATCAATCTCGGGATCTTCTACCAAATCCTGCCAACGATTTGTTAATTGCTCTGGAGGGATGGCAATTTCTCTAGGTTTATTTAAATCATGAACAGCGACTTTTTTAATTAAAAAGGGGATTTTTGCCCTTGCCTCAAGAATATCGTGATTCCGGTTAAGTGTTTCATACACTCCGGTACCGACAGTTCCTAATCCTGCCAAGCCTATTTGGATGGGTCTTTCCATGCTGAACGCGAGCATTATGCAAACATTTGTCACTAGGGCAAGCCCATAGTAGAAGCGAGATAAACTCTTATGATCCTAATTCTCCTTATTTGGCAAGAGGGGTTTGAAGACTAGACGGTGGTAAAGGCTCATCTTTTTTAGCTTCGGGTGCTGGGGCAACGGGTGTTGGAGCTGGGGCTAAATTAGGTGTAGGCGTCTCTACCTTGCTCGGTAAAACATCCTTTTTAGGGTCTTCTTTTTTAACTTCTTGGGTTGGGGTAGCTGGAATGGCTGGGACAACTGGAGGCACTGGGGTTATTTTAATATCTCCTTCTTGTTTCTCTGGTTTACTTGGTAAAACATCCGTTGTAGATGGGTTCCCTGGCGTAGTTTCTAGTGAGCTATCAGGCAAAACAGCACCTGGGTTAAGGAAATCCGGCATTTCTCCAGTACAATTAATAGGACTTTGTAGTCCGTCAATGCCAACGGGCAACAGTCCAAATCCTTCTGATGGATCAACGATATCCGATGTATTGATATATCCTCTTGTCCCATCGGAGAATTCAACTTTAATGAATATACTATCAGACTCTAACACAACCGCAGAACCACCAGATTTAATATTCCCAGTCGTCACAAAATGTGTTTGCGGATTCTTTTCAAAAACCATCGTTTTGGCATTTCTCAATGTGACTTTGTCACCTGCCTTAAATTTTCCTTCTTTAGCCCGATCCATCATGGCTTGTTTCCGTGCAGCAAACCCCACTGGCTCCAGAGCCGAGTCAGGCTTATTCCACTGAGAAACATACGGTTTTTTTGAGCACGAGGCGAAGCAAACAATAAGAGAAGATATTAATACTAGATAACGCATACCACATTCATACGTTCATCTTGCACAAGATGAAAGATTTTTTACTCTTTCTTTTAGAAAATCATCTTTTTTATCTCATATTATGACATTGATAAGCATGCATCTTGTACAATATCATTTTCCTCTATATAAACATCTCGTTCATGAATCAATCTTGTCCAGATTCTTTGCCAGAGTCTCTACATCGGCAAATTCATTCCTTCCGTCATCAATTACGAGTCGTTCGGATGCTTGATGCCTTGTATCTATGTAGCATCACCATTGCTTTATCGTATTTACTCTTGTTTCTCTCTGATCGGATATGGGAAACTCCCCTCTCTTTCCTTTGGACTTGTTGTCTCATTGCAGGAATAGGAATGATCACATTTATACCATTTTTTGCCCTTAAATGGATATGGCGGTATCAATATACCAAGCAAATTGCAAAGCTCATTGAGCATGGCAACCCACAATTAGGCGACCAACTCCTCAGTATTCTTGAGATAAATACCTCAAGCTCTATTGATACATCATCCATCACGCTAAGAATTGCAGCAAGAGAACAAATGGCCGAGGCAATTGCCAACATTGATCTCTCACAATATCTACCAAAGTCCCACAACCGACTTTATGGCTCTATTCTAGGGATTCTAATTTTTTTCATTGTGTGCCTCTCCATCTTTGTCCCAGATGCAACGGTAAATACTTGGCTACGGTTTATATCACCAAATAATCCGCCAAAACGATTTACTCTTACTCAGTTAGATTATCATCAAGTTCAAAAAATTATTCCTTTAGGAGAGCCAACTACCCTAGATATCCCCTTATTGACATCAACTCGCAAGAGACCTTTACAAGCCCAGTTTAAGCTCTCATCATCCCCATGGATTGATGTATCACTCAATCAACAGACACATTCTTATTCTCTGGAGATACCCTCTGTCTACCAAAAGGATACTCTTGAATTTTCTGCTGGGGATGCGAGACAAACGATTCAACTGATTCCCGAATCACGTCCCTCATTAGAACGTGCTTTTGCCATCATCACTCCCCCCGCCTATACGGGGAAACAACCTTATACCGAAGAGCTCAAGGCAGGTACTATTACGGCACTTTATAACTCTACCGTACAAATTCACGCGATATCAACCAAAGAGTTAGAATCTGCCACAACAGTCGATAATCAACCCATTGATTATCTCAAAAAAACGGTAACCCTCCCTTCAATTACGGTCAAAAATGAGGCTCATGCATGGAAATTAAATTGGAGGGATATTCATCATCTAGTTAACTCAAGCCCCATCCATCTCTCTCTGACCCCTATTGAGGATCAAAATCCACAGATTCATGTAAGAGCTCAACAAAATACTGCTTTTTTATTAGAAGAGACGAGTCTTGAGCTAGATTTAGAAGCTAATGATGATTATGGAGTCAATGAATTAGGCATTGAATGGGTTTCAGAAAAAGATCTCTCCAAGAATAAAGACACCCCTTCAATAAATTCTCTCCCCCCTCCCCCAAGCTCACACAAGATTGTAAAACAAGGTAACAACAATGATACTTCGTTAAAATCTCGCTTTGTTTTTCAGGCAAAATCACTGGGCATCACCCCTCAACGTATTGTTTTGCGCGGATTTGCCAAAGATTACTTCCCCAATCGTCCCAATATCTACTCTCAGCCTCTCGTCATTCGTATCCTAAGCCATGCAGAACATGCTCAAATGATTCGCACCTGTATGGATCGTGTAGAAGGAGAACTCGATGAAATTGCTAAAACCATGGATTCGATGGAAGATGAAATTCAACTCATCAGAAAACTTGAACATCATGAATTCGCTAATGACAATACGACAGAACGTCTCAATGCCCTCTCCAATATTGAACTCACAAACCGTAGAAAAATAGAGACACTCATTCAATTTTCTCAACAACTTTTTCTGCAAGGAACAAAAAATTCAGAAATTGATCCAGACTCCCTTCAACAATTTATCAACGCTATTCAATCTCTCAAAAAGATTCCTCAAGAAATTGCGCAACAAGCACAAACTTATTTGAAAAATGCAGCTCAAGCTAACGATCCAGAAAAAAGAGAAAAAGCACTAACTAAAGGAGAGAGCAAGCATCTTGAAGCGACAGAAACACTTCGCAAAGCCATGAGTCAACTTAATAAAAGTGCGCAAGAAATGGAATCAAGTACCTTTGTTGCACGGTTACGACAAGCCTCTCGCAAAGAAAAATCCATCTCTGAATCACTCGCCAGCAAACTCCCTCAACTAGCTGGGCTCTTCTCCAATGAATTATCTCAGACTCTCAATCGAGAATTAGATGCTCTCTATGCCTTACAACAAGCAGTCTCTAAAGATGTCTCATGGATTACTGAAGATTTGAAATTTTACAAATCGCGTACAGAAGAAGCGATTTATAGCGATTTATATACTCAAATGTTAACCCTCCCCATCTCGGAAAAAATGATGCAAATCTCAACAAGCATCAAAAATACACACGTAGGTATTGCCATTGAAAAATCTGACCAAATCTCCAATATCCTAGAGAAATGGGCTACCTTGATTGATGATTATAAAAAAAATCACCATTCCCAAGAATCTAGCTCTAGCGGAAGCGGTGGTGATAGCCAGGAGAAAGACGAAACCATGTCTGAATCTGATTTTGAATTAATGCTAAAGATGATACGCATGATTCAACAGCAACAAGATATTCGCATCAGAACGAGAGCCGTCGAACAAGAACGAAGAACAAGCACCGCATCATGACAAGCCACCCATTGATCCTCTTTATGGCACTTACTTTTGCCTCTTTTCTTTCTCTATCCTTAGGGATAGAGCCCCCCTCTGCCATTGAGCTCTCTCGCGAACAAGATGAATTACAAGCCGATGCTTTTGACTTAATTGCCGAGCAAACAGATGAAAAAGTGATCACCCTCTTAGAGAAATGTCGCCATGCCATGAATGACGCTGTCGATCTTTTAGAAAAAAATGAAACAGGGGGAGAAACGCTGGCGGCTCAATCAGAAGTAATGGAACGCATCTACCAAACCGCCAAACAACACAACTCAACCCCTGATGGTAAAATGAAACCAGGAGCAAAAGGCATGATGGACATGATGCGCCAAATGCTCGGTATGAATGATGAAAATATAGCCCCTCCTCAAACACAAAATAATGAGAATCCACTCACCACAGAACAAAAATTTGGGCAAAGCTCAGGAAAACAAGTAGACGGAGTCAGTAATCTCAGTTCAGAACAAATAAAGGGAGTATCGAACCCTAATATACTCAAAGAGCCTAGAGTCGTACCTCATGCAACTGGGACATCTCCATCAGAAATGCCACAAGAGTTTCAAAAAGCACTTGAAGCCTATAATAAAACACTTCAACAATAGATGCCCACCAGCTCCATGCTCAATACCCCCCTCATGCGTCTTATCCTTTTTTGTATACTCTCCTTCCCCTTGAGTATCAATAATGCTCATGCACAAAATCTAACTAGATTCAATGACATACCTACGAACGGAGACAACATCCCCCCACAAGTAGAGTCAATCTATCTTAAAGGATTGCGATTCCTGCAACAGGTACAAAAAGAGGATGGCTCTTTTGGCTCTAATTACGACAAGGATCCTGCCATTGCTGGTTTTTGCCTCATGAGCATCCTTGCTCATGGGGATGACCCCAATGTAGGACCTTTTGCCAATATGGCTAAAAAGTGCCTTTCCTTTATTCTCTCTCAGCAAAATAAAAAAACGGGATACATTGGTTCAAGTATGTATTCTCATGGTTTTGCCACTTTGGCTTTGTCAGAGGCGTATGGTTATTTACGAGATGACCGCATCGGACCAGCGCTCAAAAAAGCAGTAGAGCTCACCCTCACCGCCCAAGAGAAAAATCCTCTTGGCGGATGGAGATACTCGCCCGATGCTACAGATGCTGATACCTCAGTAACTGGTTGCCAAATAGTCTCTCTCTATGCTGCGCGAAATGCTGGTATCCCCATTCCTGACAAGAATCTTACTAAAGCCTTACGATTTATGGCAAGTTGCCGAGATAACGAGGGTACTTATGGATATGTTAATCCATCAGGAGGGAGAACAACTCTCTCTGCAATTGGATTACTAACTCTCTCTTTAGCAAAACAAAAAAAGGACTCTAGCTACAATCTAACATCCCGTTACCTCGTCAATAAAATCAATCATCGAGAAAGTACGTATCCTTTCTATTTTGAATACTACATGTCTCAGGCACTTTTTCATTCAAATGAAAAAGCATGGCAAGAATGGAATCTCAAAAATATCCGCTACATGGCAAGCACACAATCTCCCAATGGATCATGGCTGAGCTCATCTGGTAATGCTTATGCTACATCAGTTGCCCTCTTATCTCTTGCTGTCAACTTTCGCCTCTTGCCTATTTATGAAAAATAAATATTTTAGAGTAATCCTCATTACTCTTACCTTTATGGGCATTCCCTCGTCATGGGCTATCCCTGCTGAAGTTTTTATGACAGATGGGTATAAGCTCCACGGGGATATCATCTCTATAGATTCACAACATACAATCATCAAACACCCAGAGGCAAATCCCTCCCTATCCATCAAAAATACTGCCATCCAATCAATAACAATCTATTCAGAATTTGGAACCCCACAACCTTATCACGATAAAATTTATCTTGCGGATACTCCATCAGATATTATCCCTTGTACGATTAAAAGTATCGATCACCAAGGAATTCATTTCTCTAGTTTTTTTGGAGAAAACACTCAACTTCCCTTAGATCATATATCAGGAGTAAGATTATCTAAATCAGATCGTTTCATCAATCTGCTCCCCACTCCATTCACCTTTGATAAAACGTGGCTTCATTATGATAACCCAAAGATTGCAAGTGCCTATCTTGCATCATTACGCCCAGTTACAAAAGATAACAAAACAAGCTATACTCTAGCCTCACACATATTTCTCAGTAAAGATGTTGGTCTCAACCCTATCGCATTTAATTTTGAAGTAAGCCTACCTGCTGAAAAACAAAAATCTCTTAGTGTTTCCTTCACCTTTGGAGGCAATTCAAAAGATATCCTTCTCATCGGCAATAATACTCCCCTCCCAGAGGCAAGAGCCATCACTATACTCACAATCACCAATACCACTTGCTCTTTATTTATAGTAGAAAAAAATAGTCGAGCTAAAATGATTTTACAAGCCCCTATTCCTCTCCAAAAGATTCCCTGTACCATCAAACTAACGGCACACTCACTCTCTCAAGGCAAAATCACCTATGAACTAACGAGTACAGGGAGAGAGCCCATTCACTATACACTTAATAGCACAAAGGACATTCAGCCGGAAGGATCTTATTTTGCCATACAAAACAACTTATTTGGGACGAAAGATTGTGAAAATCCAATCATCAGTGATTTACACCTCTCAACGCAAGCACCCATCCCCTCAGAGCCACCCAATCGCTCCCCTCAATTCGATGTATTAAAAATGACCAATGGTCAATCTCTTACAGGCAAACTCATCTCGCTAAAGATTAAAGATAAAAAACTCTCGTTCCTCATCCAAGGACAAAAAGAACCATCAGAATTCATCTCTGATCAAGTAACCTTTATTCTACTCAAACAATCCCAATCTGCCAATAATGCCGATACCCCAACCTACGAGGATAACACCGTTTATTTGAAAAATGGATGCAATTGGAATGGTAAAATAATTTCGCTCAATACAAAACGACTCATTATCAAACACCCAACGCTTGGCAAAACATCTATCCCATTCAATCTCATTAGGAGTATTGAATTTCACCATCAAGCCCCACCCATCCGTTCCCTGCCATGAAAAAGATACTCACATTGCTTTTTAGTTTCCTTTATCTATTGGCTCCATGGATTCCAGCGGAAGAAGCTAATCCCCAACATCAAATCATTGAATTAACCCCTGACGATTCGATACTAGGGGAATGGCTCAATGACCCAACTCAAGGCAAAATACTTATTCAATCGCCTCTCATTACAGGGAAATCACGATTTAACATCAAGGGGCTCCGCTCAATAACCCTCAATAATACACTCAAACGAGAACGTGGTACAAGCATCACCAAACTAGTCAATGGTGACATCATCCGTGGCGCACTAACAAAAACTACTAATGACAGCATCATCCTGAGCACCTCATGGTGCCATAACCTACACATCCCCAAAGCGTTTATTAAAGAACTAGGCTTTGAACAAAATAAAAACATCATTTTTTCAGGAGATGGATCACTCACATTATGGTCATATCCACGAACGAATAATTCATGGATTAGTAATGAATTAGGGCTCACATGTCTATCTTCTCAAGATGAAATAACTAGAGATATGCAATTGCCTGAGTCGATTCATCTTTCGTTAACCATCATTGCACCATCCAAAAACATCGTCCCTATGCATATAAAATTGTGGTGCTCGCCTCCAGGCAGTAGCGTCAAAAACGACTATTTTGATTTTTATATGTTCGCCCACATCGCACGCGTCATGCTAGTCAACAAAGGTATCGAGTATAATCTTGGTTCGCCATTGCTCGAACAGGCGATGGAGGCTCGTAAGAGGAAAACGACAAATTCCAGCCGCATCGACTTATTCGCAAACCGAAATACAGGAGTTTTTTATTTATATATTGATGGGCAACTCAATGGAGAATGGAATATTAACGCCCTCATGGCAGAGCAAGAAGAGGAAGGGAAACCCACAGACAACCCATTACCGCATTTAGTATGTGGGTCTGGCTTCTCCTTTGGTTTCCTCAATAATATCCCGGGTTCCATCTCTGACTTAAACATCTACTCATGGAATGGTCATCCACTTGGACAATCTTTGCCTCTCCCTTTTGTTGAAGGAGAAAATCCATCTAGCTCACATAAAACAGGTGAAGATATCTACCTCATCAACGGAGATAAACTAACAGGTAACTTGAGCCTCGATTCACCAGACTCAATCACGGTCAAATCCCCACTCTATCAGGTAAGTATCCCCATGGATAAAATAATACGTCTTGGACTCAAAAAACAAGACTCCTCCCCCTGCAACCTAAAAGACACCACGAATATAAAAATCATTCTAACAGATGGGGCTTGCATCAGTGGCACATACAAAATGCTCAACGACAACCACCTCAATATCAGGACAAAAATAATGGGTGATTTATCAATCCCTAAAGAGGAAATTAAAAAAGTTTTGTTCATTCTCAATAAAAAGCCAGAGCTCCAATGACTTTCCCATTGACCGCAAGGCAAGGAAGCCCTACTCTGCACACCTAACCAAATAAGAACCGGAGGCTCGTATATATTACCGTGGATGACGATATCATTTGTACCGAAAAAATTATTGCAGACCGCAAAACATTCTTTCTTGATCTCAAGAAAAATGCTCGTGGTCAAGTCGTGAGAATTACTGAAAAAGTCAGCTCAAACCGTGATCGCATCATGGTTCCTGCTGAGATAATTGACGATTTCATCGCCGCCTTGCAGGATATCCGCAAAGCGATGGATTTGCCGACTCCTCCTCAACGCGATGAGGAAGAAATGGTCTCTGAACAAGAAGACTAAGCAGATAATTCAAAATCTCTCGAAAGGACGCTCGCAACAGCGTCCTTTCTTTTTGGGCTCATTTTACGAATCATAAGAATTACGATTGATTCTACCTCATCTTTCGCCCATAATACCGCAACGAACTTATGATGGATCTTAATACATATCTGCGCACCTTCCCAGATCAAAACGGTTACTATGGTGAATACGGTGGGAGCTTCCTCCCTCCTGAACTCGTTCCCGCATTTCAAGAAATCTCTGAAGCCTATCAAACAATCTGCAAATCTGCTCAATTTATCAATGAATTGAGACGCATTCGCAAACAATTCCAAGGCAGACCAACCCCAGTCTATCATTGCGAACGTCTCTCTCGCATGATGGGCACCTGTCAGCTCTACCTCAAACGTGAAGACCTCAATCACACGGGAGCTCACAAGCTCAACCACTGTATGGGTGAGGGTCTCCTCGCTAAATACATGGGGAAAAAACGCATTATTGCTGAAACAGGGGCTGGACAACATGGCGTTGCTCTCGCCACAGCAGCGGCCTTCTTCGGGCTTGAATGTGAAATTCACATGGGAGAAATCGACATTGCCAAACAAGCGCCTAACGTCACCCGAATGAAAATTTTAGGGGCTAAAGTCGTCCCCGTCACGACAGGTAATAGAACGCTAAAAGAAGCTGTTGACTCTGCCTTTGAATCGTATAGGAAAACCTATAAAGACTCAATCTACTGCATTGGCTCCGTCCTTGGTCCTCACCCCTTCCCTCAAATGGTACGTGACTTCCAAATGTGCATCGGCGTCGAAGCTCGCGAACAATTCCAAGAAATGACAGGACTCTTACCCGATGTTGTCTGTGCCGCAGTCGGTGGCGGCAGCAACTCCATGGGCATGTTCACTGCATTCCTCGGTGACCCTGTCGAGATTTTTGGTGTAGAGCCCCTTGGTAAAGGCTCCACCCTCGGACAACATGCCGCCTCGCTCACCTATGGCAAAAAAGGCATCCTTCATGGATTCCAAAGCATTATGCTTAAAGACGCCAACGGCGATCCAGCCCCCGTCCACTCCATCGCCAGCGGACTTGACTACCCATCCGTCGGACCAGAACATGCCTATCTTCACGACATTGGACGTGTCATCTACGACACCGTCAGCGATGAAGAAGCTGTCGATGCATTCTTTAAACTATCTCGTTATGAAGGGATTATCCCAGCATTGGAAAGTTCTCACGCCATCGCCTACGGACTAAAACTCTGCCGAGAACGCAAATCTGGTGCCATCCTCGTCAACTGCTCTGGTCGTGGCGACAAAGATGTCGATTACGTCGTCGAACACTACGGCTTCGGAGAAGAACGCGCCTAAAATTTAATCTAACCCAAAAAAACATGGAAACCGCTGATTGATAGAGATCACTCTATCAATCAGTGGCTTTCGTATCTAATAACACAATCTTTTATGAAAATCATCGCAATCGCAAACCAAAAAGGAGGCGTTGGCAAGACAACCACAGCCATCAACCTCTCCGCTGCCCTTGCCCTGAGAAAAAAGAAAATCCTGCTTATTGACCTCGACCCTCAAGCCAATGCCACAAGCGGACTAGGCATTGACGCCCCAGAAGACAAAAGTCTCTATCAAGCTCTATTAGGTAAAGGATCTGTCCGTGATAGCATCATGCCCTCAGGGCGCAAAAACCTAGACATCATCCCCTCCAACATGGATCTATCTGGTGTCGAAATCGAGCTTGCCCAGTCAGGCAACCACCTCACCCGCCTAAGAAACACGCTTGCCCCCTTAAAAAGCGAAAACGATTACGACTTTTGCATCTTGGACACCCCTCCATCACTAGGTGTCCTCATGACATCTTCTCTCGCTGCATGTGATGAAGTCCTCACACCACTACAATGTGAATGGTTTGGGCTAGAAGGACTAGCAAAAATCATCCACGTCATCTCACAAATCTGTCTCTCAGGTGCCAACCCAACCCTTAAACACGAGGGAGTCCTCATGACTATGTACGACGGACGCACCAATCTCTCGCGACAAGTCTTTGATCAAGTCAAAGAATACATGCCAGAAACACTCTACACAACAGTCATCCCGCGCTCCATCCGACTAGGGGAAGCCCCAAGCTTCGGGCGCACAATCTTCGAACACGACCCCAACGGCTCAGCCTCCCAAGCCTATATGGCAGCAGCCAAACTATTCATCAAACGCCACAAATAATACCGCTCTCAACCAACATCTCCACTTATGAAAAAATCCCTCTTAAAAACAATACTCTCCTTTGCCGTAGCTCCAGCTTTAGCGGCATTAACCGTATTGATTGCATTATTTATCAATGGAATTTATCCCTTTGGTGCTGAAACATTCTATCATTGGGATAATGGAATACAAATAGCTCCATTCTATGCTCACTTATATGATATTATATCAGGTCAGGGGGAGGGGGGGGCTTTTTATAGTTTAGAGGCAGGAGGAATGCCAATAACTGGCGCCTATCATATACAAGCATTATTATTCCCCTCTACTTGGATTATTTTCCTTACAGGAAAAGAAATGATGGTCGAAAATCTCTCATGGGTAATTGTTGGAATTGCATCATTAACTTCCTTTATCTATTTTTATGTAGCTCACAAAAAATTAGATGTATTTTGGCAAATTACATTCAGTTATCTATATGCAATTAGCGGATATATTCTCTGCAAGCATCAATTTATCAATTTTTTAAATTTCATGATTATTTTTCCGCTTATAGCATTAGGATTTCAGCAATTATGTAAATTTAGGAAGTACCTTCTTCTTTTCATCACTCTTTTCATATCATTAGTATCTTGGTATTACATGACATTTCCTATCCTCTTAACTACTACTATCGGGATAGGGTTATACGCTTTCCTTTTTCTTTCTGGAACGGAAAGGAAAAAAATTATTTTGCTTTACTCAATTGTTGTGTCATCAGCAATCATTCTCTCATCGTTCTCATGGGCTCCTACTATTTCTCTAACTATGAATTCTGTTAGATGTGGTTTACCTATTCCATACTTACATGAGTGTGTTCGATTCATAAAGTCACCTAGTTTAACTGAAAATATTTTTAATATTTATGCAGGAGCTATCTGTTTAGTTATTATAGCAAGCGTAAAATTTTCAAAAATAGAAAATAAACAATTGATTTTATTCGGGGCAATATTAGCATTTCTCTTGCTTCCATTATTAATTTATCCGTCTTTTCTTGTTTTTCATGGAGGAAGCTATGTTTGTTATCCTTTTCGATATGCATATATTCCAACATTTATTATATTAATTTGTTGTGCGTTTATTATAGAGAAGAAATATATTAAACAAAACATCATATTTTCATCGCCCAAATTCAATATTTTTATTCGATTATTTTCCATTACATTATTATTAACTTCAATCATTGGATTAATTATTTTGTATTCTCATAATAATATTCCTAAAGGCAGAAGTATTTTGGGGATTCTATTTTTTATTGGATCTTTTATTTTTTATTTAACTATTGATCTAAAAAACCGAAAAAGCACATTCCTTTATATTATTATGGGAATTTTTATTTTTTTAGAAGGAACAATTTTTTTCATGTGTCGTGTTCCAGAACTCTCTCCTTTACCAGAAAAATTACGAACACTTGAATTTAAACACGCAGAACAAATCGTAAAAGGAGGAATTTACTCATCATATCCATTATCTAGAATAAAAAATAAATATGCTGCCTTACCTTATAACTTTTCCTTACTAACAAAAATCCCATCTCTTGAATCTTATACACATACCACTAGTAAAAAACATCAAGATTTCCTTGTTTCACTGGGTTACGACCGCCAGTATACCCTTACACGAGAAGAGGGAGGCACCATGTTTACTGATGCACTTTTTGCCGTTACTACTATATTTACTAGTGATCAATTAAATCCTAAGTTTTACGAATACTCACAAACACTTGATCAAGATTTTTATATCTATCGTCAAAAGATAACACTTCCTTGGGGAATTATTGTACCTGATTCAGCAATTGGGATAAATATCTCTCATGAGACTAATCCTTTTAATGCGCAAAACATATTATTTTCAACTCTATCCGAAAATAAAACTCTTCTCTTTTCTACATACTCTGAAACCAATGAGGATCAGTCCATGTATTATATGTGGCCTCTCCTATTTGATAAACATCCTTTGTATAGACAAAGCTATGGTTCCAGCAAAAATGGAATACGAGAGTTAACTCAAGCGGAAGCTAAGCAATACTCTCATCATCCTGATGTTTTATCTGGTAAGCATTCTCTGATGCAGATCAATATGCCTCTTTTTGAGCAATTTGCTCGGGATCATGCGAACGATCAAGTTCATTTCCGTGGGGATGGACGATATTTTCAGATGAGTATTCTTAATTCAGCAGGATTGGGGAAAGCTGTTTTGGTTCCTCTTATCTTTTATCCTGGGTGGGAGGCTACCATTAATGGCAACGATGTTCCTGTTGAAAAAATTGGGGAGTTGATTGCCATTCGTCTTGAACCCGGGAATAATGAAATTACCTTAACATATTGGCCTCCTTTGCTTCGTGGGAGCCTTATCGTTTGTGGTATCTTTTTAGCTCTTTTGTTGGGAACCATGTACCTGTATAAAAAACGTCCAAATCTCACCTTATGGTCTAAAGTCATGCTCCCCTCTCTTAAATTATCTAATATTTTATTCTGGTGTTCGTTCTGGGGTATTTTATTTATCATTTTTATTTTTGCACCCCTTTACGTCCTTATCTATAATCTCGTACGATAATTCATTATGAAAAAATCACTATTAAAAACAATATTCTCCTTTGCCGCAGCTCCAGCTTTAGCGGCATTAACCGTATTGATTGCATTCTATATCAATGGAGTCTATCCCTTTGGAGCTGAAACCCTCTATTTCATGGATAATGGGATACTGCTTGTTCCATTTTATTCCCACTTATACGATCTTTTATCCGGTCAAGGTGGATCCTTCTTTTATAGTTTAGAGGCAGGAGGAATGCCAATAACTGGCGCCTATCATATACAAGCATTATTATTCCCCTCTACTTGGATTATTTTCCTTACAGGAAAAGAAATGATGGTCGAAAATCTCTCATGGGTAATTGTTGGAATTGCATCATTAACTTCCTTTATCTATTTTTATGTAGCTCACAAAAAATTAGATGTATTTTGGCAAATTACATTCAGTTATCTATATGCAATTAGCGGATATATTCTCTGCAAGCATCAATTTATCAATTTTTTAAATTTCATGATTATTTTTCCGCTTATAGCATTAGGATTTCAGCAATTATGTAAATTTAGGAAGTACCTTCTTCTTTTCATCACTCTTTTCATATCATTAGTATCTTGGTATTACATGACATTTCCTATCCTCTTAACTACTACTATCGGGATAGGGTTATACGCTTTCCTTTTTCTTTCTGGAACGGAAAGGAAAAAAATTATTTTGCTTTACTCAATTGTTGTGTCATCAGCAATCATTCTCTCATCGTTCTCATGGGCTCCTACTATTTCTCTAACTATGAATTCTGTTAGATGTGGTTTACCTATTCCATACTTACATGAGTGTGTTCGATTCATAAAGTCACCTAGTTTAACTGAAAATATTTTTAATATTTATGCAGGAGCTATCTGTTTAGTTATTATAGCAAGCGTAAAATTTTCAAAAATAGAAAATAAACAATTGATTTTATTCGGGGCAATATTAGCATTTCTCTTGCTTCCATTATTAATTTATCCGTCTTTTCTTGTTTTTCATGGAGGAAGCTATGTTTGTTATCCTTTTCGATATGCATATATTCCAACATTTATTATATTAATTTGTTGTGCGTTTATTATAGAGAAGAAATATATTAAACAAAACATCATATTTTCATCGCCCAAATTCAATATTTTTATTCGATTATTTTCCATTACATTATTATTAACTTCAATCATTGGATTAATTATTTTGTATTCTCATAATAATATTCCTAAAGGCAGAAGTATTTTGGGGATTCTATTTTTTATTGGATCTTTTATTTTTTATTTAACTATTGATCTAAAAAACCGAAAAAGCACATTCCTTTATATTATTATGGGAATTTTTATTTTTTTAGAAGGAACAATTTTTTTCATGTGTCGTGTTCCAGAACTCTCTCCTTTACCAGAAAAATTACGAACACTTGAATTTAAACACGCAGAACAAATCGTAAAAGGAGGAATTTACTCATCATATCCATTATCTAGAATAAAAAATAAATATGCTGCCTTACCTTATAACTTTTCCTTACTAACAAAAATCCCATCTCTTGAATCTTATACACATACCACTAGTAAAAAACATCAAGATTTCCTTGTTTCACTGGGTTACGACCGCCAGTATACCCTTACACGAGAAGAGGGAGGCACCATGTTTACTGATGCACTTTTTGCCGTTACTACTATATTTACTAGTGATCAATTAAATCCTAAGTTTTACGAATACTCACAAACACTTGATCAAGATTTTTATATCTATCGTCAAAAGATAACACTTCCTTGGGGAATTATTGTACCTGATTCAGCAATTGGGATAAATATCTCTCATGAGACTAATCCTTTTAATGCGCAAAACATATTATTTTCAACTCTATCCGAAAATAAAACTCTTCTCTTTTCTACATACTCTGAAACCAATGAGGATCAGTCCATGTATTATATGTGGCCTCTCCTATTTGATAAACATCCTTTGTATAGACAAAGCTATGGTTCCAGCAAAAATGGAATACGAGAGTTAACTCAAGCGGAAGCTAAGCAATACTCTCATCATCCTGATGTTTTATCTGGTAAGCATTCTCTGATGCAGATCAATATGCCTCTTTTTGAGCAATTTGCTCGGGATCATGCGAACGATCAAGTTCATTTCCGTGGGGATGGACGATATTTTCAGATGAGTATTCTTAATTCAGCAGGATTGGGGAAAGCTGTTTTGGTTCCTCTTATCTTTTATCCTGGGTGGGAGGCTACCATTAATGGCAACGATGTTCCTGTTGAAAAAATTGGGGAGTTGATTGCCATTCGTCTTGAACCCGGGAATAATGAAATTACCTTAACATATTGGCCTCCTTTGCTTCGTGGGAGCCTTATCGTTTGTGGTATCTTTTTAGCTCTTTTGTTGGGAACCATGTACCTGTATAAAAAACGTCCAAATCTCACCTTATGGTCTAAAGTCATGCTCCCCTCTCTTAAATTATCTAATATTTTATTCTGGTGTTCGTTCTGGGGTATTTTATTTATCATTTTTATTTTTGCACCCCTTTACGTCCTTATCTATAATCTCGTACGATAATTGAGATGAGGCAGTGTTATTATTTTTGACATAAAGCCCTTTTGTCGGATGGACAAGGGGCTTGGGATGACTTATTCTCCCTTTGTTTTAACACTTCCCTCTTTTTTGATGATGCTTCCTCAATTATTATGTACTATTGGAGCAGTCGTTTTGCTTTCGGCTGGGCAAGCTTTTGGCTGGCAAGCCTCTCGTGAGGCTGTGCCTATGCCACAGCAGGAGTTTCGCGCTGCTTGGATTGCCTCTGTTCATAATCTTGATTGGCCATCCAGGGCAGGACTTT
Organism: Akkermansia sp.; assembly: GCA_036644695.1. Classification (GTDB taxonomy): domain Bacteria; phylum Verrucomicrobiota; class Verrucomicrobiia; order Verrucomicrobiales; family Akkermansiaceae; genus Akkermansia. The sequence goes on from JAVXPO010000001.1 coordinate 59,417, forward strand.
CTGCGGGAGCGCAACAAGCGGAGCTTATACGCATTTTGAATACTTGTGCTCAATTGCATATCAATGCCATTTTACTCCAAGTTCGCCCCAACTCCGATGCCTTGTATCGATCTTCTATTGAACCTTGGAGTCAATGGCTCTCGGGTGCTGGCGTCAATCCTGGCTACGATCCTCTAGCATTTGCTGTTGCTCAAGCTCATCTTCGTGGGTTAGAACTACACGCATGGCTCAACCCCTTCCGAGCTAAGGCAAATGTCAATCATCCCGTCGGAGCTAGACATATTTCCCTCACTCATCCCGAAGCAATGAAACGTGCAGGGTCTGTTCTGATTGCAGATCCAGGCATGTCAAGCTCACGCAATCAAATCCTCAACGTTATTTCTGATATTGTTTCAAGATATGATGTCGATGGCATTCATCTCGACGATTATTTTTATCCCTATCCGCCAGCTGTACTTCGAGACGGCAAGTCTTCCTCACAACGTCGTGCTTATATCGACTCTTTTGTTGAGGATATGTATGATCTTGTTAAGTCAAAAAAGCCATGGGTTCGAGTTGGGATTAGTCCCTTTGGTATTTGGCGTCCAGGAGTCCCTGCTGGGATTGAGGCAGGTGTTGATGCTTACGAACATCTTGCCTGCGATGCTCGCAAATGGCTGTCTAAAGGTTGGGTAGATTACCTAGCTCCCCAGCTCTATTGGAGGTGCTCGCCACAAAAGCAAAGCTTCCCTGCACTCATGCAATGGTGGGCAGCTCAAAATCCAAGTCGTCCAATTTGGCCAGGTATTGCTACTGCACGTATTCAAAGTTCTGAAGACCCAGGCAGAACGTCCTCGGAGATTGATCGTCAGGTCGCTTTTTCTCGTAGCCTTGCGCGTACTTATCCTGGTCAATGTTTTTGGAGTGTCAAATCGATCATGCAAAATAAGGGGGATATTAAGAATCATCTCCAACAGCTCTATTCGGGTGCCGCCGTCCCCCCACCAATGCCTTGGTGTGGTACTGATACACCTGGTAAACCTTCGTTAACTGCCAATAGTAGTAGCAATGGTGGTATTTTCATGCAATGGAGTTCATCTGGAGAACCCTCTCGCAAATGGGTCATCCAGGCACGCTACGGTTCTCGTTGGGGGACTTTGTGTATCTTGCCAGGACAGCAGACGAAATTGAGTCTACCCGGCTCTTTTATCGGCGATGCCGATGCTATCTCTGTCCGTGGCATTTCGCCCTTTGGCTCCATCAGTGAGGCAGCTACAGTCACTCGATAAAAGCTAGATAAGGCGGCTCTGCGTCAGATTTCTCCAACAAATCATCATCCAAATATCAAATACGGTTCAGGCGGGAACCTGATGCATCGCCTTCGGCTAATGCAACACGTTCTCCTCCAGACACCACCCCACCATTCATCTACAAGACTCTATCTAGTAGCCGATTACACAGGCTCAATATATTCAGCTTGGCTTCTTTTTTTGAGCAATGAGAAGACATTTGCAGGCACATATCGTTCGACTTGATCCTCCCATCCGTGAGGACCGATAAGCCCCTTAATCATGCTTGAGGAGAGCTCTGCGATATCGCGTGGGGGCATCAAAAAGATCGATGATACATGAGGTGCCATATCTGCATTGATGTGACGCATGACACGTTCGTATTCATAATCCTGCGTCGAGCGGATACCACGGATCATGAAGGAGGCACCATGCTCTTCTGCAAAATCAACGAGGAATCGATTGTGAAACTCACAAATTCGAATATGGGTATCTTCTTTGAGAGCCTCAGATAACATCCATAAGCGTTCCTCATGAGAAAAGGTATACTTTTTATCGGGATTATCGCCAATCGCAACAATTAATTCATCAAACATGGCTGCCCCTTGTCGAATCATCCACAAATGCCCATTCGTTAATGGGTCAAAACTACCTGCATACACTGCCGTGCGCTTCATATCAAAGGACATAGCTTATCAGACAACGCATGTCCAAAATAAAAACTCCATTAGGGCAACAAATCAGGACAAACTTGCTGAGTAGTCTTAAAATGCAATTTAGCAACCTTATCTAACATATCGACACCATGAACGCGAATAAACTCACGCCCTGCAGTCACCACTTGCTTGGATGCACCCAAGGGCAGTTTCACTTTGCCTGCTGTCGATGCCTCATCCATCCAGTTCACAAATCGTTCTCGCGCGAGAATAGAAGCAGCAGCAACGGCAACATCACTCTCTGCTTTAGTTCGTTGATCTAATTGAATCGTTAACTTTTTTTGAGCTAAGGCACGTTTTAAGACCGATGCATGGGCAAATTGGTCGCTCAACGAGCGTGGGCAATCAGGCACCTTCTCTAGCAAACCCTCAATGACTCGCGTATGCCCCCATGCCAGCAAGTGGTTTAGATTGCGGAAAGACGCATACATTTCATTATACCGTTCTGGTCCGATACTAACAATCTGATAGGCAACTCCAGGGGTAGATCTAATACCAGCCGCCAATCGTCTAATTTGGCTAGAGTTTGACACTAATTTACTATCACAGACACCAATCTTAATAAGTGCCTTAGCAATCATTTCATCGGTATAGACCCCAGCAATAACGAGCGGACCAAAATAATCCCCCTTTCCACTCTCATCAATTCCAAAATGAGGTGAGAATTCTCCCCTCTTCATTCCAGCTATTGTATTAATATTCTGTACTTGAGTATCGTCAGAGACCTCTTGTTGCTCTGAAAAACGATCAAACATGCTTTGACCTAGAATTTCTGGCTCAAGCGTAAATTCAATAAATTCTGCTGCATTTTTCCCCTGAAGCATCAATTTATTTTGCTTCTCATACACAGTCACGCTCAATCCTGGAGCTTTATAAGAGTATTGAGAATAAGGGACAGATTTTGTCTCATATCCTTTAGCATCAAGCAGTAGTTGTAACGAATGAACCTGTTCATCGGTCAATAAAAAGATAAGGGGAGAAGTCATAAAAAAGCAATACTTGATGTGGTTAACAAAAGAAAACATATCGGGTGTTAAATCTTGTCAAATGTCAAGAAAATCATCATTTTTAGATCATATTTCCCAGGAAATCACCATCATGCCACAATTGTTGATTTTTTTGAGAGACAACAACCCCGCAAGTGGGCTATAGAAAGTGCATTCCGAATAATTTATTACGAAATATTATGGCTAACACACTTACAAAACGCGACCTGGTCAATAAGATCAGCGCAGAAACAGACCTCACACAAACAGAAGTTTTCGACGTGATTCAACGCGCCGTTGATATTATTTCTGAAACGTTGGCCACTGGCGATCGCGTCGTTATCCGCAACTTCGGCACATTTCACGTCAAAGAAGTGAAAGCTAAAGTTGGACGCAACCCAAAAAATCCAGACAAAGACGTACCCATCCCTGCACGTTCCGTCGTTAAATTCAAGGTTGGCAAAGACCTGAAGGACAATGTTGCCAAGATCAAGTAAAGAGATTTACTAATCCCATCATTAACGGCATCTTGCTTGAAGGCTTGATGCCGTTATTTTTTTACCTTCTCTTCTTGCATTCTCATCAATATTTGATTAAGTCGGTCAACGTGTTGTACTCATCTACATTTTTACCAATCTTACGATTACCTCAATGTTTTATCCTTGGATTGAGCCTTGCTCTGTTTGTCTCATGTAGCTCTGAGACAAGCAGGACAACACATCTAGGCAATCATAAAAATGCCAAAGCGATCCAAAGCGATTTAGAGGCAAAACAAACGATGGAGGAACGCTTCGCTGGCAATTTTACTCAAGTCAAAGGTAAGGATGGGAATATGAAAATTGAGTCAAAGAAGCGAAGTTCATTTGAAAATAACTCGTATGAACCTGGAGGTACTGATCTTGAAAAAAAAGCATTTGGCACCAAAGCATTTGATAAAAAAAATTACGATGGAGTGGACAAACAATTTGAAACCGCTCAATGGAAAGATTCTAAAAGCTTAAAGGATGTCAAGTTGGATACACCTGAATTTATTAAAAACACGAAAGGGATTGAACGTAAAAACTGGGATGAAGCAACTAAAGATTACGATAACGCCTCCAAGCAAGTGGCAGATCAAGGGAAAAAATGGGATGGGTTAGAGGGGAAAAAACAAGAGCACCTCATGAATGAAAATGTTGCCGATAAACGAGCTCACTCACCACAAGCTGAAATCATGAGCCCTCAAGAATATCAAATGAAAAGCATTGAAGAGGTGAGAGCCATGATGGGACGAGAGCAATAATTTTTCTTATCACCTTACTTCTTTTGATATTTACGAGGGTCAAGGAACAATGTACGATTCGCCTGTTATCGGTCGTTTATCTTTATTCCCCCTCGCCCATACGTCCATTTTATCCTGCTCATGAGTTATTCTACCAACAAATTAGGACGTTTCATCCCATTCATTGGCTGGCTTCTCGTTGGTGGGGTATGTTCTTTTTTCCTCATGGGGAGAGAATGGTCTCAAATGCAATGGGAAATCCCCGGAACCCCGAGTGAATACCCCTTAGCTCAAATGTTACGCCCGTGGTTAATCTCCATTGGGTGCTTCCTCCCAGCTATAGTGGCGTTGATCTATGCCTTTGCGGGCATCATGGATCGTTACATTACACGACTTTTCCTCAGTTCCTTTTTTCTTTGTTCCTTGATTCTTTGCTTAATTTTCATCTTAGGTGACTTTGCTGAAAATGTAGGCGATTATGGCGAATTTCAAAATCCAATTATGGACACCATGAGGTTTTATTTACTTCAGTTGCCCATGATTCTTAATCTAATTTTGCCTTATACGCTCTTACTCGGGGTACTTTGGACATTGACCAAGCTCTCTGGGTTCTCTGAAATAACCGGGATGCTTCAATCAGGGAGATCGCTCTTGAGGATTACCTTGCCCATTATCCTATGTGCTTGTGGTATCGCAATTTATTTTGGTATCTTCGGCTTTCATTGGGCACCGAACTCCACCTTGTACAGGAAGTTACTCTTCTCCTCACTATCGAGTAGTAAAAATATCGATAAAAACCCTGATGCTCGCGCCTGCCTCTATAAAAACAATGTAGATGGTCGCATTTGGCGCATCGGCGAGCCCCCAGGAATTGACACCCCTGGAACACCACTCAAACGCATCAGGATTGAGCAATTCAAATCTCCTGGTGTCCTCGACTATGAACTTTATGCCGACTCTGCCACATGGGATCACGCGAAACGGACATGGACCTTTATCCATGCCTACAAACGGCATCATGTCGATAAAAAGGATCTGAATAGTATCCCCTACTTTGACCCCACCATCCAAGATTCTCTCACGGCAACCTATCCAGAGACCCCATGGCAACTCATCTCGCCATCATTCAGGGCAGACACTCAAGGGACGCCACAGATCCAAGACCTTTTAGCAAGCCATGCCACTGATGGGAAAATGGCTCGTGCTTTGCGAACAGAGCTCCATGTACGTATTGCCCGCGTGTTCTCTTGCATCATATTAGCCTTTATTGCCATCCCCTCATCTATTACCTTTCAAAGACGCTCACCCATGGCTGGTATAGGTATCGCCATCTTCCTTGCGGCGGCATTGCTCTTCCTCTATGAATTTTTCCCAACTCTTGCCTCAGCAGGATTTTTGCCAACATGGCTAGGAGCATGGTTCCCCAACATCATTTATATCGGCATCGCCATCTATCTCTTCAAAAAGAATCTCGCCATGAGGACAATCAGTGAATGTCTCAAATCTCGCCATCCATCATAACAATGGATATGAGTCATCATCAAGCTCACTCACTAACCCCATTACCTCAAGCCATTATCTTTGACTTTGACGGGCTTTTAGTTGATACAGAGGGCGCGATCTACAATTCATGGGTACGCGTCTTTGAGCAAGAGGGGCACACCCTCCCCCTCCATCTCTTTAATCAATGCCTGGGTAGCGGATATACCCACTGGAACCCAGCTGACCATCTTGAATCACTCACGGGTAAAAGCTATGACTGGCTGTCAATCAACGCCGAGCGTCAAGAGCACATTCATCAAGACCTCGCACGCAAAGGATTACTCCCGGGGGCGATAGAAATCCTCAATTTTTGTCGCGATGAGTCGATCCCTCTCGCGGTTGCCTCTAGTTCATCTCATCATTGGGTTGATACTTGGCTGGAGAAGTTAGGAATCATCGATCGCTTCCAATCCATTGTCTGCCGAGATGACGGCTATCCCGTCAAACCCAACCCGGATCTTTTCCTTGCGGCGGCTAAAAATATCGGCATTGCCAACCATCATTGCCTCGTTTTTGAAGATTCTCAAAATGGGACAACTGCTGCACTCAAAGCAGGTATGCGCGTCATTGCCATCCCTAATAAAATCACGAACCAGGCTGATTTTACTCAAGCAACATTCCGCCTCAATAGCTTACATGAGGCTCTCCAACTCTTGAAAACAAAGTAATAAGATATAAAATCTCTCCTTTATTCCTCATACTCTGACCACGAGCTACTGGTCTCCCATACGCGAACACGCTCTAGTTGCACATCAACGCGGACGGGGTATTCAAAAAGCCCCTGCTTTGCTTTGAGAAGAGCAGTCGCTGCGTAATGATAGATTTTGCGTGCCATCGCCTCGCTCGTTGGATCTTGCCCCTCAAATGGGATAATGCGCTCACCATAAGCCTCCTTAAACGCAGCATAATGAGAATCAAGCGTATTCATACATAGTGAATGGTCAAACTGTTCGAGGAACTCGCCCAACATCTCCTTGACCACCTTAAAATCCATCACCATATCGTTGTCATCCAAGCTATCTGCTGTAAAAATGATTTCGACAGCACGAGTATGACCATGAGGAAATTTACAATTTCCTGGGTGTTTCGATAAGAGGTGTCCGCTCTCTAACTCAATGCTTTTACAGATACGATACGGCATACAGAAGATAATGAGATGTCCCGACAAAAGGTCAATCCGAAAAGCTGTAGCCAATTAGACAGAAACATCCGCCTTAGGAGCATCAGTAACATCTGTTGGGGATAATTGTCCTTTATCGCGCACACGAGTTAGCATAAAGGATTTTTCTCGACAGATAGACAAGGTCAATCCGACAACAAGAGCGAGTAATACACAAACAGTTTTTACCCCATTATCAAAAAAGCTAATAATCGACTCATGGGTCGTTGCATCATCGCTACTTTGAGAAATATTAATCAACGATAAAATAGCTCGATAGGCAAACATCCCAGGAATCATCGGCAAGAGAGAGGGAAAACAAAAAACCTCGGCAGGGCAATGAATCCGTCGAGCAAAAAAGATACTCATCAACCCGATAGAGAATGCAGCAAGCCCCGTTGATACCACAAGACCCATTGGTGTATAATTAACTAAGCCAAAACGTAGTGCATGACCAATTGCAGAAAGGAGAGCGCATACTAGAATCGACTTACGCGGAGGATTTGAGATCACGGCAAAGCCCACTGCCGCAATGGCAGCAAAAAGTCCATCCATCAGGAGGGCTTGTAAGCAAAAGTCACTCATATCGTCTCAATTCTTAAAATATACAAGGTTAACGCCAACCCGAGCGCAATACAAATAATCAAGGTAAAGGCATTCATCATCCGAGAGATACCCATCAGCACATACCCCTCTAAAATATCAATCACGGCGTTAATTAACGGTACTCCAGGAATCAGGAATAAAACGCTCGATGCCAAAGCAATACTAGGCGTTGTCCCCAGCTTAAAACAAACGGCAAGAGATCCAACCATAGAGGCAATAAATGCACAAATGATAAAAACGATCATCAAATTCATGCGACGCTCCAACAACTCTTGTCTTACAAAAAAGCCTACCAGCGTAGCAATAAAAACGACACCCATCGCCCAAATATCTCCTTGGAACAATCGACAAAATGAGGCATTAGCACAAGCCACTAAAAATAAAACAAGCCACCGCGACATGCGCGGTTTGGCGAGTATTGCCTTATATTTTTTCTTAAAATCTGACACCGTCAACTTTTTATCAACCACCTCCCAACTCAAATTACTGAGTAATGAGATGGTCTCAAAATTGAGAGCATGGTGATTGATTTTAGTAATAAGCGTTTGCCTGACAGAATGATCCTCACGATCCGTTGCAGACATAATAATCGTGTGCTGAAAAATCGTAATCGCAACACTATACCCAAAGGTCTCGGCAATACGCGACATATTGCGAACAACTCGCGACGTATGAGACCCAGATTCCATTAAACTCACCCCATATTTCAACAGAATATCCGAAGATTCAATAATAACTGCTCTAAGGCTGGTGGGCGGAGGAACCATATAAAGGATAATTTAGAAATGGATAAATACCCAAAGGATGCGCGCATCAAATACGCTCATTTGAGAGATCAGTCAAGAAGCAAACTATGAAGATTGCTTAAAAATTGAAATCAAAAAATAATTCCATTGTTCCCCCTGACAATTCCTGAACAACCTCGGGGGGCATAGGCGGGATAGGTGCCTGTCTGATAGCTAAAAAAGTGAAAGAATTTTGGGCAACACTTGCCCCATCTCGACTCATGAGCCTCATTGAGCTCACCTTACCACGGGAATTGATCCAAATACGTATTCTCAAAGTACCCGTTACGATTAAATCTCGATTGCGATCGCATTGAGCATACCAACATGCGCCAATTGTTCGATAAATAATCTCTTGATACCTCCCCATAGGAGTCGCGGCAACATCCATTGAAGCAGTGCGTCCAAAGCTAAATTTGCCAGTCGTACGCGTTTTGCGCTCTGCTGTCCTAAATCCTGGCTGTGAACTTGAGCTAAACATCGGATCATAGATCGGTTGAGATTGCTTTTTATTCTTTTGATTAAGGGTCTTGGTTGGTGACTTAGAGGCGTTTTCAGAGGCATTTGCCACACCGCGAGGTATGGGGATTGATACAGAGGGATTGATTAACGCCTCTGATGGTAACGGACGAGCCCCTGCTTTTGGCAATGTCTTTACTCGATTATTAGGCATGACATTAGTCAATCTCTCTGCCTCATGTAAGGCATCGGTCAATGAGTGAGTCTCTGTAGGGCGAGGGGCTTGCTCAACATTTTTGCTATCAGGTGTCTTTGCTTGTTGATGATCTCGTGGCGGAGTCTCAGAATGAGGCGGGACATCTCTCTCTCCATGACGATGCTCTCGATCTTGTGATGGAGAGGACGTATCCACTTGTGAGGGGAGCTGATTAGTCAATTTCGCTGGAGTCTTTGATTGCTCTGTTTTGACCGCATTATCTGTATTAGGCGATGGAGTAGACACGTCAGGATTGCCATCGGATCGCCCTTTTTGTTGCTCTGGCAACGAGGGATCAGTCAAGTTGGGGGACTCTGCCTTTTGAGGAGGCTGAGGCATCTGGGGGCTTGAGACCGATTGAGGCAATCGCTTCACAAATCGATTAACGGCTACTTGAGGAGAGGTGGTTTGCGGTGATTGAGCAGGATTACCAAGTGATTCATGATCCATTGCCCCGTCTTGCCGAGCTTGGTCAAATAAGACAATTTCTCGATCTTTGCCATCTATACCATCCTGTGAGGGCATCTCTTTTTTATCCTCTGGCGCTTTAGGTCCCCCCGATGCCTTCGTCGAGCGAGAGCTGACATAAGCTGCATCTTTAGGCGCTTGAGCAATCTCTTGTGCGGGGTTCGTCTTGATAAATGAAGGGGCTTTTTTCTCCAGCTCTCGCTTCTTCTCTGATTTATTTTTAGCCGTGGAGACAACCTTATGAATCGTCCGAGAATGAGCAGGGGCTGAATTAACTTTTTTAGGCTGTTTGGCACAAGCTCGTATAACAAACTTAGGCATAGGAACAACTGTCACGACACCAACAAAGGCAAAATGGATTAAAAGAGATAACAGCAGAGACAGCTTCCATGATGTCTCAAATATTACTCTCCCTTCCTTTTTCTTGAACACGGAGGAGAGTTTCCCACAATCAGAGGGCTACACGCAATACGGAAACAAGCCATTTACGAAGAAGTAGTAGATTTTGATTGCACAAAAGGGGTAAATCGCCCATATCTATCAAAGATAATCTGCCCACATCCCATGTGGAGCCTTTGATTCCATCCATACAACACCTAAACCTGTTTTTACCTATGCCCAACCTTAACAAAGTATTTCTCATGGGAAACCTGACCGCAGACCCTGAAGTCAGATACACCCCTAAAGGCACCGCTGTCACCGACATTCGCCTTGCCATCAATCGTTACGTCGCAGGTGGTGCAGCTGGCGCGGCTGAGCAAACTGATCGACAAGAAGAAACAACATTTGTCGATATTACCCTCTGGAATCGCCAAGCCGAAATCACAGCTAACTATTTGACGAAAGGTAGTGGTGTCTTCATCGAAGGTCGTTTACAACTCGACTCGTGGGAAGATAAACAAACAGGACAAAAACGCACCAAACTGCGCGTTATTGGTGAGAATGTCCAATTCCTCCCTCGTGGTGGTGGCAACGAAGGCGGACAGGCTCGCTCCGCAGGATCTGCCCCTCGCAACAATAATTATCAACGTCCTGCCGCACAAGGATATGGTCAGCCCCCAGCTGGCGATACCTTTAATGCCCCATCCGCACCTCCAGCAGATAACTTTGCCGACGACGACATTCCGTTCTAAAGAACAGATATATCTTTAACCATAAGCCCCTTGAGGAAATATTCTCTCAAGGGGCTTATTTTGATCATAAATAAGCTCAAAGAGACTCAAGCATCTTGCGAGTCACCTGATAAATGGCGGCGCATCGGGGACATGTAATCTCCATTTCATCTTTCCCATCAAATAATTCGTCCAACTGATCCTTCATTGTCGATAAAGTTGGCAAAATACGATCTAGTGTACAGCCACAATAAAAGCGAAATTTGCGAGTTTCTAAAACTTTAGTTTGTTCTGTTTCATCAATGCGAGCCATCTCTTCCATCGTCAATTGCTCAAGCCATTCAACATCGGCATCTGGTTGCGCACTAATCAACGTATAAACCTCATTAGGTAATTGGAAGCAACGAGCCTTCCTCTGCTCACTTTGCTCATAAAAATCCTCAACCCATTGATCAGGAGCATCTCCATGTAATTTGATCACGGATGAGCAAGGCTCTTGATCTTTCCTATACATTTGAGCAAACAATAAATTAGATTCAGGTACATTGATATCCTTTGTAAAAATGCGACCCGTAACAGACTCGGTTAAGGAGGAGCCTGTTACAAATAAATTAGCGGCAACAGGAGTCTTTAAGTTAACAGTCCAAGCATGTTGCTCTGCCCACGGACGAGCCACTAAATGTAAGGTAAAATAAGCCAATAAATCCTTAAACATCGAATCACAAGGGTCTGTATTGCGCAAACCGTATTGCATGAGATGCAAATAATAATCTGTAAACAATGATGGAAAATGCCCTCGCAATAAATGGCAATTGCGCTCTCTGACAAAAATAGACTCAATCTTAACGAATTCCTCAACAATCTCTTCGTTCATATATAGAACGATGCTCTTAATCGACATTTTGTTCAATGTTTCTGATCGTCATCACCCTTTAGAGTTGCAAGAGGGAACCCCCTCCCTATACTATCGCACTCACGGAATAAGTTATGGAAAAATTGGTTGTACACGGCGGATGCACTCTACGGGGAGCTGTCAATATCAGTGGCTCAAAAAATGCCTCGTTACCTATTTTGGCGGCGTCCCTTCTTACGGATGAACCCGTCGTGATTCGTCGAGTCCCCGATGTGTCTGACACCAACTATATGATCCAGATATTAGGTCAATTAGGTGCCGATGTAGAACGCTCTAGTGGTAATGTCCGCATCCATGCTGCCAATATTCATTCAAGTGCCACTTATGAACAAGTGCGCAAAATGCGCGCCTCAATCTGCCTCTTAGGTCCCATCCTTGCACGCAAACATGAATGTCACATCCCCCTACCTGGCGGATGCGTCATTGGCGACCGTCCCGTCGATCTCCATATTCGCGCAGTAGAAGCTCTAGGCGCACATGTTAAAATTGAGGAAGGCAACCTCATTATCTCAGCCCCTAATGGATTAAAAGGCACAACTGTTGATCTACGTGGCGATAATGGACCTACAGTTTTAGGCACCGACAACCTCATGATGGTGGCAAGCATGGCACAAGGAACGACTGTCATTGAGTCTGCTGCCTGTGAACCAGAAGTCGTTGATCTTGCCAACTTCCTCATCAAAATGGGGGCTCGCATCGAAGGTGCCGGCACGAGCCGCATCACCATCCAAGGGGTCAACAAACTCCACTCTTGCAATCACATCGTCATCCCTGACCGCATTGAGGCAGGCACCTTCATGGTTGCCGCCGCAATGGTAGGCGATGGGGTCACTATTCGACGCGTCAAAAGAGAGCATCTGACGGCAATCACCTCTCTCTTACAAGATTGTGGTTATCAAATCGATTTTAATGAAAAGGGAGATACTGTCACCGTCTCTCGCAATGGGACGATTAAAAGCAGTCAAATCTCGACATCGCCCTACCCTGGCTATCCAACAGATATGCAGGCTCAAATGACTGCACTCTTTGCAACGACCCCAGGCATCAGCGTCGTCAAAGACACCATCTTCCCCCAACGTTTTATGCACTGCTCTGAGTTGAAACGCATGGGTGCTAATATTAAAGTGGACAATGGTTCTGCGGTCATCACTGGTGTAGAAAAACTCAGCGGTGCCCCCGTCATGGCATCTGATTTACGTGCCTCTGCCGCACTCGTACTTGCCGCGTTAAAAGCCGAAGGAACTACGGAAATTCATCGACTTTATCATATTGATCGAGGATATGAAATGATTGATGAAAAATTACTCTCCATTGGGGCTGCCGTCGAACGCCTCCCTGATGACGAAGAATAAAAATCAATGGTTTCCAAGCTACTAAACTCTACTACTAGCAAGGAAAAATAACAGAAATGGGCGTTTTTACCTTTACTACCTTTGGATTTCTAGCTAAAAGATAACTTTCATATGAACAAGGCGCAACTCATCGAAGTAATTCAGAAGAAATTGGGAGCAGAAGCTACCAAAAAGCAAGCGGAAGAAGCTCTTGCCGCTGTCGTTGAAGCCATTAAAATTGGTGTTAAAGACGACAAGGTTCAGATCATGGGTTTTGGTACATTTGCAACCAAAACACGTGCTGCCCGTACAGGACGCAATCCCAAGACTGGCGATACGATCAATATTCCTGCATCCAAAACGGTTGCTTTTAAGGCATCTTCTGCTTTGAAAGACTAAATTCCTTATTTATAAGGAATTGATCACCTGCATCCTTTCGAGGGTGCAGGTTTTTTTACACTCATCTCTCGCAACATATTGATTCTTGCTTCACATGACATGTTGATTTTGATAAGATACACTAAATAGAGGATTTCCCTTGCCTCTTCTTCATTTTATCTCCTCATTCCCATGAAATTGTATAATCGTTACCTTCTTCCTTTGGCTGTCGCCTGCTTATTAACAGCTCCCCTCCAAGCACAAACTCCCGAGGAGATCTATCTCCAAGCAGACACCATGATCTCCAAGGCAAAACGGTTAGAATCACAACAATTCTATGCCAGTGCCGATGAATCAATTACCCAAGCACAAACTGCACTCAATACACTCAAATCATCAAACCCTGATTGGCATCCTGAGTGGATTGAAAAAAAACTAGCTACAGTCGCAGAACTATCTGGAAGCATTACCCCTAAAGCAAAAGAACATCCCGACTCTAAAGAAAAAATATCAACGGGGAAAAATCACTCTGTCCTCCCCACAACAAAAAAAGAAATCTCCATTGTCGAGGAATCCCTCAAGCCAACAGTCAATATTTCGCTTGGCATCCCAGCTCCTGTCGAAGTACTCAAGGGAAGCGCACATGAAAGATTCCTAAAAAACAACCCTGCTTATCTTGCCTACCAACAAGAGCTTAAAGAAGAAAAACGTCAACAAGCCATCCAAGATAAAGAACGCCAACAACAATGGCAACTTCAGGAACGAGACAATAAGCGTCGGATGGATGAATTAGCGCAACAAGAGGATAAATATCGCAAAGAAGTCGCTCGATTAGAGAAAGAACAAAAACGCCTCGCCGCCCCACAAGTTAGCTCAATCAAGCAACCAACTATCCCAGTATCACCCCCCGCTCTTGTCGATACACCCCGTTCACCTGTCCATGCTCCACAACAACAAATAGTAGCTCGTCAACAAGCACTAGCAGAGCAAGAAGCCAATCGTCAAGCTCTCGCCATTGCCAAACAACAGCAACAAGCACAAGTGGCACAAGCTCAAGCATTACATGCCCAAGCACTCGAAAACTCCAAACGATTAGAAGCCGAAAGAGCCAAATTACTCAACGACCAAAAATTACTGGAGCAAAGCCGTCTTGCCGCACAAGCAGAGAAAGAACGCGTCCTCCAACGTCAAAAACAAGAGGAAGAGACAGCAAGAAGAAAAGCACTATCTCGACCACGACCTGTTGAATCAAAAACGATTAGGGGCGAAGGCCGCTCAAGATTTCGTATTGGTTAAGTTAGAATAATCCTCAATCAATTTTACTAATGCACTTTAGCCTTGCCTTGTGTTCTGCGCTCTTGCTTTCCCCCCTTCTCGTCACTCCAGTACTTAGTACACAGACGACGAAAACAGAGACAATAAAACCATCAATAACTCCCAAAAAAGCTATTGAACAATTCATGAAATTAACCGCCCTCTACCTCATTGAATTGCAATGGAACGATGGCTATAACAATCGCATCCCCAATCAGGCAGCGAGAGCAAAGGCAATGCTAGCTGGCAATATTTCCGATTGTCCACAAGACTTTCAAGAAGCATGGCTCCGTCAGGTACAAAATCCGAGACGTAATTACTCTGCCCCAATTCTTAGGAAATACGGAATCACCTTAGCCCCTCTCCGCAAAGAATTACAAGAGGCACTCTATGCCTTTGACTCATCTGTACGAGTCCCCGTCCCCCTTTACGATGAAGAGGAAGCTCCACCCAAGTTTGATCCCATGACTTGTGGTAAAAGACAAAATATCCTCAATGCAGTTACCAAGCTCAAATGGCAACTTTCTGGTATAAATCCGAATCAAATCCCTTTGCTTCAACAAGAGATTCGCAAAGTCATGCTCGCATTTACACTCCATTATCTTGAGGCGATGGTTTGTCTGCAATATCATCAATTATCAGCAGCAGACGTGACGATGATGTTTCAGGGAATTGATGTTTCTCGGTGCCCAGCAGACTTTCGCAAAGCATGGCAACATGATCTCCCCTACTTCCTCAATGGTCAATTCACTCGTCCTGATCTACAAGTACAACCCGTTGCACTTCGTTACGGTATAGACGAAGCTGAAATCATCCAATTCGTTCGTAAAAAGATGAAAGAATGGGAAATAGATAATCCAACAACGAAAAAAAAACTACCCTCCTTTCGTAAAGACCTAAACGATCTCAAAGTCAATATTCTCTCCTAAAAACAATCTAACTAAATGCCTTTTTTCTCTTTGTGGTGAGATGGGGTCTAGGGAAGAATGTATTTGATTTTGGACAGTGATTTTTGGGCGGAATCAGGGGCAAAGTTCAGAAAAACGGGGCAAGTTCACACTTTCTTTTTTCAAAATCGATCTTTTTCAAGGTTGCCCAATTAAATTGCCTTCATATAACCCTGAATTAAATTCTCAAGAAAAACTCTGGGAGATACCTACACCAGAAGTATCCTAACATCCCATCATTCAATCAATATTTTGAAATTACGCCATAAAAACAACTTATTATTGACTTTATCTAGCCTTATCACTAATATCTTTGCACCCCAACGGAGGGGTGGCAGAGCGGTTTAATGCACCTGTCTTGAAAACAGACGTAGCCACAAGCTACCGTGGGTTCGAATCCCACCCCCTCCGCCAAAATCCTTCTGCGTATAATGCAGAAAACGCTTGTTTTTCAAGGGGGGAGTCCCCTTATGGTGATGCTTATTACGCAGGGTGTTTTATTACGATTCTATTACGACTGCGGATTACGAGTTTGCAGTTATGAAAAACATAAGCATCAACAAAGACTCGAAAACGGGAAATTCGCCGCCGCACGCATCGCGCTGGAATCCCTCATTTGCTGGAAAGCATTGGAAAGCCTTCCTCTCATATTCTCCGCAAAATCCTTCATGGCAGGAACTGCCGCCATCCTCTTGAAGAGCTGATCCATATTCTCCATGAAATCGCCAATCTTCACAATACTTACATTCCCGTGATACGCTTTGTTGGCGGCTCTTAGAGTATTCTCGCTCGCCTTCTTCCCTGTCCTATTGAACTCATCAACAATCTTTCGCCCAGCGGCATTCAACCGTTGGGCATCATGCTCAAGAGCAACAGCCCAAGCCTCCTTCTCGTTTCTGATAAACAACTCAATAGCTTTTGCCGCCGTCTCCGCTTCATCCACGCTCATACCCTTGAGATCGCCATACAAGACAAGCATCGTCAGCTCCTCATTGAGCTCCTCTATTCTGGCAGATACCTTCGCATCCATCTGATCGGGATTCTCTTTCTCAATTTCCGCAAGCTCGGCTTGCGCCTCGTTGATTGCCTTCTCCTTATCGCCAGCCTTCATCTCCAACATCGGTCTCACCTGTCGCTTCAGGTAATTGTAAGCCTCCACGGACATCTTGCCTCGCTTCTGCGAACCCTTCTTTACCTTGATCGTCAAAACGCTATCGAGCATTTTATTGATACTGGCAACGATTCCCTCCTTGGCGACCTCATCCAACTTGACGCAAGCCGTGGTCATCACCTCTGCCATCAGCTGATTAAGCCTCTTTTCCGCCCACGCCTTGCGGACTTCCTTGATAGCCTCTCTTGAAGCATCATTGACCCGCTTGTCAGAAACATTGCCAGCCTTGAGAGAATTGATCCGAGCCGTCAGCTTCTCTTCGCGCGTTTGGTACTTCGCTATGCCTTTGTCGAATTTGGCGTTCTCTCTTTCGATCCTCTTGGAGATATAGCCCTCATCCTTGTATCTCTTCCTGATGCTAATAATTCGCTGATTGCGTTCATTGTAGGCTTTCTTGACGGCTGTTCTGTCCTCATAATCAAGACTCTTGTAAAGGGCTTCCGTCTTCTCGTTAAGCTCCCCCTTCTTTTCAGCAAGCCTTTCGTTGTTTGTCGCTTCAATATCGCGAGCCGCCTCTTGCTTGAGCTGACGTATCTCCTCTTCAATAGCCTCTTTCATCTCCCTTCCAAGCTCTCGCTTGGCAAAAGCGTTCACCGCCGCCGTCTCGTCAATCCTCCCGGTGGCTGCCAGCTCGGCAAGAATCTGTAGGCGGTCGATAAACGGCTTCACGCGCACACGCTTTCCTGCCGGCAGGTGCATCAACGCACTCTTCACCATGGCGATATTCTTCCCCACATTCACGAGGAACGCCGCCTCATCCGTCTTGCCATCGTAGCGTCCCCATGTCGCCACATCTGCGCGAAGCTCATCTGAAATGCGCCGCACAATTTCCATGCTTTGCGTCCCTCTACTGATAGATAGCTCTGGTGCGGCAAGAGAGAAGGATGACGGCATGGTTGAACCATCATCAAATCTGCATGTCACATCCTTAATGTTGACAAACTTAGATTTTTCTGGCAAAGAGAAAGCAGATTCCCTGCCGGCGAATTGGGACAACAGAGCGGTATTCGCTGTTGCTCCTCGACCAAGGCTCTCGGTACCGCTTTCCGAGCTTACAGGATGTTGCCCCTGCGCAACAGTTCGCTCTGTAAAGGGAATCTTTTTTCCTTTTACCTTTTGACCTAGGCGAGTTGGATAAGCCGTCACAATAGAGTAGCACCCTTCATCGCTGTCAATCTGTACAACCGTCCATGAAGATGGTGATTTTCCTCTCACCAAAATCTCTCTACTGGAAACAAGATAGATTTCACTCACATCCGTAAGGGATTGCTGAATAAATTTTTCTGGAGAAGTTTTGCTCCATAAGCCATCAACATCCCTTGATGCAACAATGTGGGTTAATCCATATCCTTTGTGTGGATTAGAATCATCTCCAACTAAAAGCCTAACGGGCATTGCTTCTTGTCCCTTTCTCTTTGGAATCACGAACCAATCAGGATTACCATCTTGTTTTGTGACAAAGGTTTCTGGAGCAAGGCTATTCCCGTTCTGATTCATCGCCACAACGGAGAATGATGTTCCACCCACTTCGCCCTCAATCTCCTTAACTGCAATTTCCCCCTGCTTTACCCCCTCCTGCATCCAGTAGCTCTCCAGATTATTGGAAAGAGCATACACTGTCTCGGCGAAATCCTCCGAAATTGGCACAGCCTCCCCAGCAAGCCGCCTTCTCTCCATCTCGTGAAGCCCAGTTCCCAGATCAAGGAGAGCCTTCGCGGAAGAAACCCACTGGCGCACCATTTGGACGAAATCCTTCAACCACTCAGGAATACGCATCTCTGTCGCCCTCGCCATCACATCACCCTTGGCAAGCATACTCATCCCCTCAATCACATCCTTCATCGTCGCCTCTTCATCCTCTTTAATGAGGGTCTTTCCTTTGGCTAGGTAACCCCCCTCCGTCAAAGCCTTCTGGAGAGCGCGTAAATTATCGACATACCAGCCAACTTCATGCTGGGTGTTCCTCATGTCCTCCACCAGATGCGTTTCCAGCACTTCTTCCAAAAGATCGGAAACCGTCACTTCTCCCTTGTGGAAACGAATCAAAGTCTGCCCGTTCTTCATTGCAACACGATAAGCATTGCTCTTCGCCTTCTCCATACTTGCTACCTCTCCTCGCTCAACTCCAAGTTTCGCCCGACCTTCAAAATCGGCATCAAGCCTCGCCGCCTGCCCGTAGCTCATCTGCGTCCCTAAATCCGAAGCAGGAGCAGAAACATTAGCCCCTTCATCGATGCGAAGCCTTGCGGCACTAGCCAGCTTCTTTGCGGATGCTATTGTCTCGGACGACCCCATTTCTTCAAACACATACTTGCCCGACTTGGCAAACGCCTCCACCGCCTCATTCACAGCAAACGCGTTGGAGGCTTCCATCATCCTGCTACGAATCCCATCATCAAGGAGGGCGTTCATACGGGCTGTTGCCGCCACCTCATCCAGCTCAAGCACATCCTTGACAACATTCCCGTCTTCGTCTTTCACACTCGTCGTAAACCTGTACTTCCCGTCTCCCAAATCTTCCACGTGAGGCAGATTCAGTTGATCCACCTCCGCCTGATATGCCGACTGCTGGCTCAACCATGAAAAATCCTCCTTCATGCTGTTGATACCATTCATCATGTTGCCGAGTTGCTCTGCCTCCGAGAGCGCATTAGAAAACCCCTCTTCGATAATCGCCTGCCGCTTCTCTACAGGGTCAACAATCTTGGCAATCTCCTTCGCACGATCTTCATTGCACCTCGTCATTGTCTGGATTTGCCCTGCACTCGTCCGCGCAATCTTCGCCTCGCGAGCCATTGCCGGTGTTTGGATCACACCGCAAGCCGCGCCAAAAACCATCATCTGAAAAATCAAATCAGGAGAACAAGCCTGCCTAAGCTGATCCTTCCACTCCTGGACCCCCATCCCATTCTTCTCATCGAAAAGATAAGCAATAGATGAATCAAGGGGAGCTTGAAGTGTTGGCTGAATCAACTCCTCTGCCCACTCGGAAGCACCCGATCCATCGAGGCATAACTTGAGTAGAAGATTGAAAGTGCGGCGAAGACAGCAGGACGCAAAACTGGATTCCTGCAAGACATTGTTTCTAAAAATCATTTCAGTGTCTTGCATTATGTCTTGCATTTTCAATAAAACAAAAACCGCAAGTCTTGTATTTCAAAGACTTGCGGTTAAAAAGGAGTGGTGGAGGCGAGGGGAGTCGAACCCCTGTCCTAGAAACCATCTGTGCTGGCATCTCCATGTGTAGACGCATCTTTGTTGCTTTTCGCGGCCTCTTCGTGATGCGTCAACTATGAGGACTCGCTAGGTACCTGTGGATGTCTCACGCTCAGCGCGGTATCCCCGCTTTGCGCCAGCCTGCTTTATTACGTCTTCTCACCTAGCAGGCGTTGGCAATTAGACTAGGCTACCTTAGGCAGCCAGTGCGAGCTCGTTAGAGTCTGCATTTATTTTTTTGATCAGCTTTTTAGAAGGCCAACTGATCAACCTTCACATGCAACCAGCACCTCAAACTTCCAGTCGAAACCAAGGCGCCCCCACGTTATATGTTGTGACAAAAAATCCTGCCATAACGTTCAAACAAACATTTGAAATCGGCAGGATTATTATCATCGTGCTTTCAACAAGTGGCACGCCCGTAGGGATTCGAACCCCAAACCTTCTGATCCGTAGTCAGACGCTCTATCCAATTGAGCTACGGGCGCTTTGACTTGCATTGCACACCACCGAGGTGGTGAGAGAAATATAGTTGATTTTTTCATTTGGTCAAGAGCTAAATGCAATTATTTTTTACTTTTTTATTTGAGTTCTTCTAGCAATCAAGCGTTTCACCTTTGCAATCAGTGCTTGATCTGCTATTTTGCATTTGCGGTTTTATGAATGAGTTTGAAGTCATGCGAGATCCTTTGAAGGCATTGGAAAAGTTTTTTGGATTTTCCAAGCTTCGTGAGGGGCAAGATCAGGTAATTCACTCCATTTTAGATGGCAATGATACTTTGGTTGTAATGCCTACAGGGGGAGGTAAATCGCTCTGCTATCAACTACCGGCACTCTGTCGCGAGGGAATCACCTTTGTCGTGAGTCCATTGATTGCCTTGATGAAAGACCAAGTTGATGCCCTTGAGCAACGGGGAATCCCCGCAACAATGATCAATAGCTCACTGGGACAAACGGAGCAACGAGACCGCATTCAGAGAATGAAGGCTGGTGAATTTAAGCTCGTTTACATTGCGCCTGAACGCTTTGGACAACCAGGCTTCATGCGTGCTCTTATCGATTTAGATATTGAATTGATTGCTGTAGATGAGGCTCACTGTTTATCACAATGGGGGCATGACTTTCGTCCAGATTATTTACGCTTAGGTTCGGCAATTGAGGCAATGGGCTCACCCCAAGTTATTGCCCTCACTGCGACGGCAACCGCCAAGGTAAGAGCAGACATTGCCCAGCACCTCCATCTGCGCAATCCTAAAATCATCGTCAGAGGCTTTGCGAGAGAAAATTTACGCTTTCGCATCAGCCCATGCGATGGGAATAAAGATAAATTTGCACACCTACATGCCTTAATCCGACAATATAAAACGGGTATCGTCTATTGTACAACTCGTAAAAAAGTCGAGCAAGTCTCTGAAGAGCTAACAAACCTTGGGCTCAATGTCGTCGCTTATCACGCTGGTATGAGTGATGATGCTCGTGAAAAAGCCCAAGATCTCTTTATTTCTCAAAAGGCAGATATTGCCGTGGCAACCAATGCATTTGGAATGGGCATTGATCGTGCAGACGTTCGTTTTGTTGCTCATTTTGAGGTACCAGGGAGCGTTGAGGCATTTTATCAAGAGGCTGGACGCGCTGGACGAGATGGAGGGGAGGCTTGTTGTGAATTATTATTTAATCATGCCGATTTGAGGACTCAAGAGTTTTTTATTGATGGGGTCAACCCTAGCTTTGCGATGATCGTCGATCTCTATGAGAAAATTAGGCAATATTGTGATGCAGAAACAAAAGAATTGCTTTGGAGCCATAAAGAAATGGCAGAGCGTCTTGAGTTAAAGAATGAAATGGCGGTTGGTGCTGCCCTTGCCGTCCTCTCTCGTACGGGTGCCATTGAGCGTTTCGACGTACCTGGGCAACGTATTAAAGGCACTCGGGTTTTGCATCCAGACTGGGGCGGACAACACCTTAATCTGGATGCCGGGCAATTGCTGGAAAAAGAGCGTCGCGACCGAGAAAAACTCAAGGCAATCACCGAATTTGCTTATTCCTCAGGATGTCGCCAACAATGGATTTTACAATATTTTGGTGAGGATGACTCTGCGCCCTGCGGTCAATGTGACCAATGTTTATCACTAGGACAGGCAGAGACCTCTGCCTTAGGTGAGGATGAGATCAACATTGTCAAAAAAGCCTTGAGCGGTGTCGCTCGTGCCTCGTCACGCCTAAGCAATGGACAATGGGAAGCTCATTGGGGTAAACTGAAAATTATTCAAATGCTCAAGGGCTCACGCTCTCAAGATATCCTCAAAACATCCCTCTCTCGCCTATCAACCTATGGCATCCTTGCTGATTTAAGCGAAGATGCCATCAAACAAATTTTCCAAGCCTTAAAGTTAGCTGGGTACATCAAAACTCAAGGTGCCGATCGTCCTGTTTTAACACTGACGGACAAAGGCACTGATGCCATGTTAGGTAAATCACCTATCCATCTAGTATGGCCCTTATTTCATTCCTCTAACTCTGTATTTTCGCATTCCACTCACTCCGAATCAACTAATCGGACAACAAAAGCCTTATTCAAGCATGCCGAGACTGTGTTTGGTGAATTTGATGAAATATTATTCGAGAATCTGAAAAAATTGCGAACAGAGATAGCCAGAGATGAACATATCATCCCCTATCAGGTATTTCATAATAGTGTCTTAGAAGCATTAGCTAGACTCAAACCCACAACCCGTGAAGGAGCCATGAATATTCATGGAATCGGTAATAAAAAGGCAGATCGCTACCTTACTGAGTTCCTAGACCTCATCGCCGAGCACGAAGGAATATCCTTATAGAATCCCCATTCTGACATTAACATTATGTTAATGGAGAAATGGGGTCACGGATAGGAATAAAAAATCTTTTGCGTTTGGCGTTTGACATGATTAGATGCGCGCAGGGCGATTCCCTCGACGGTCAGAGCGATCCTCTTTTTCTTTTTTCTCCCCTTTTAAGATAGACTCCATCAGACTAAGAGCTTGTTGCTTATCCGCAGGATCTTTCATTTGAGTGATAATTCTCTTGATATTCGTGATGGCTTGGACTTCATCACCCATTTCAAAACAAGCTCGTTCCTGATCGATTTGCCTCTTGAGAATCATATTGATCGTCGCAACATCAGGTTTCTTGGAATCCTTACCATTTTCTTCTGATGCAGCTTTGAGCATAATCATCTCAGAATTGATACGTTTTTGCCACATATTCCTAAATCCGACCACATCCTTGCTTTCCTGATAGGGGGGCAACAAAAGACGCTCATAAATTCCACTGACATCAAAAGCACTCTCGGGCATCGTTTGAGACCTATAATCGGAGATACCTAGATAATCACGTACCGTGCCAGAAACACTGCCAACCTGCCACATTTGATCGGTAATATCTGGTGCAGAGGCGGATACTTCGTTGAGGAAGCTCATGACACTCCCTGTTACGTCCATCTCTTGCTCCTGCTTTTCAGCATTCGCCTTCTTCAAACACAACAGCATCCACTTAAACTGAATCACCAGAGCTTTCTTAAAACCAGGCTTGAGATTACTCCCTGAATTTTGCTTTCTCCATTCAGAGAATTGAGCAGAGGGGCTAGCAGGTTTAGCTCCACTCTTACTACTCCTTCCAAAAGCTTTACCTGCCCCCATCATCATCATACGCATACCCCCCGGGTGTTTACTCATTTGTGAGTTCAACGCATTAGGATCCATCATCCGTGCTTTCATGGCATCCATATAAAGCCCCATCGCTGCCGACTCACTCACACATGCCGCTGACAAAGCAGATTCAGCTTTACGGATACGTGACATATTGGCAGATTGATAACTTTCTTTAGCTTGCTTAATCCACTCTGTTGCAGCCTGCTTGTCTGCATCCGAGAGTTTCTCTTGTGCGCTTACGTCGCCCACTAACAGCAATGCCATTGCGAGAGAAATAATCAATCGTTCATTTTTCAGATATAAAGTCATCACTAATAAAAGTTAAGGTTAAAGGATATCCCCGTTATCTATTAAACGGACTCAATTAAAAAAAGTTTCAAACTATTTCCACATTGGCTCAGTCATATCAAAAAATATTTAAGAGGGGAACTTAAATCTTCCTTCACTTGACTGTGCAATTATGTTACCTTGACGTTGCAGGTTGAGGAGCATCCCTCCTTACCTGTACTTTTTTATCATTCATCAACTCTATTCATTTTACACCCATGTTCCCCATTGAATTACGGAATAATTTGACCTCAGCTCTCGAGACTCTCCGCTCAGACGGTCTTTACAAGAGTGAACGTTTTATCGACTCACAGCAATACTCTCAAGTTACGCTCAAAGACGGCAGGAGCGTTATTAACATGTGCGCCAACAACTATCTAGGTCTTGCCAATCATCCAGACGTGATGAAGGCAGGTAAAGATGCTATTGATCGCTGGGGCTTTGGCATGGCATCTGTCCGTTTCATCTGTGGTACACAAACATTACATCGTGCCCTTGAAGAAAGACTTAGTCAATTCCTTGGCACAGAGGACACCATCTTGTACGGTTCTTGTTTTGATGCAAATGGCGGTCTATTTGAGGCTCTCCTGGGACCAGATGATGCCATCATCTCTGACTCGTTGAATCATGCATCCATCATTGATGGGGTGCGTCTCTGCAAAGCTAAACGTTATCGCTACAGCAACAATGATATGGCCGATTTAGAAGCCAAATTGCAACAAGCTGATGCGGACGGTGCTAAAATCAAACTCATCTCAACAGATGGGGTCTTTTCTATGGATGGTATCATCGCCCAGCTCGATAAGATTCAGGCACTTGCCGCTAAATACAATGCCCTCTTCCACTTTGATGATTGCCATTCCACTGGCTTCCTCGGCAAAACGGGACGTGGGACACATGAATACTGCGGTGTTTTCGGTAAAATCGACATCACGACGGGCACACTAGGCAAAGCACTTGGAGGTGCATCAGGTGGTTACACATCTGGACCTAAAGAAGTTATCGAAATCCTTCGCCAACGCTCTCGCCCCTACCTTTTCTCTAACAGCATTATGCCAGCCATCGCTGCGGCAACCATGAAAGTCCTCGACATGCTCGAAGCCTCGACAGAAGCCCGTGACCGAGTGGAAGCCAATACCACCTACTTCCGCACAGCAATGACAGGAGCTGGCTTCACCATATCTGGTAAAGATCACCCGATCTCTCCAGTCATGTTGGGCGATGCAGCCCTCTCACAACGCTTCTCTAACGAACTCTTAAACGAAGGCGTCTACGCCGTTGGGTTCTTTTACCCAGTCGTTCCTAAAGACCAAGCTCGTATCCGCACTCAAATCTCAGGTGCTCACACCAAAGAGCAACTCGATAAGGCAATTGAAGCCTTCTGTAAAGTTGGCAAAAAACTCGGTGTGATTAAGTAATTACCCAACAATCCCATGGGCGCACTCCCCCCCCAATCCCCGATTCCCTCAATTCCATTGGGGAGAGTGATGCGCCCAACACCACAAATCCCCGATCATGAGGTCGTGCGTCAAATTGGCAGTGGTGCATACGGGGAGGTATGGCTCGCAAAATCTCTCACAGGTGCTTGGCGAGCCGTTAAAATTGTCTGGCGCGAAGACTTTGATGATGAACGGACATTTAATCGAGAATTTGAGGGTATTGAGCGCTACGAACCCATTGCTCGCAATCATCCTGGGCTCGTTCACATCCTCCATGTAGGACGCAAAGAAGCCCCTGAGAACTTTTACTATTATGTCATGGAGCTAGGGGATGACGCTCAAAATGGCATCCATATCAACCCTGCTGAATACATCCCGCGTACCTTACAAACGGATAAAAAACTTGCTGATGGCAAACCCTTACCACTTGATTATTGCCTGGAGGTAGGCAGTCAGCTAGCCCATTCGCTCGTCTATCTACATAGCAAAGAGCTCACCCATCGAGACATCAAGCCAACCAATGTCATCTTCGTCAATGGTCGCCCTAAATTAGCAGACATCGGACTCGTCGCCCTTCGAGACCAGAGGAGCTTTGTCGGGACGGAGGGCTTTATCCCCCCCGAAGGTCCAGGCACGAAACGAGCCGACGTTTACGCCCTTGCCAAAGTCCTCTACGAAATAAGTACGGGGAAAGATCGACTCGACTTCCCTGAATTGCCAGATAACTTACCCCCCGAAACCCCAAAGAAAAAATGGCAAATCTTTAACACCATCATTTGTGCCGCAGCAGAGCCACGAGCTGACAAATGTGCCATTGATACAGCAGAGCGACTTGCAGAGGCTCTCGACACACAACGAGGGTATACCCTCCACCCCAAATTCAAACGACCCCGCAAAAAAAGGCGTCTTTCATCAACGAGCAAAATCTTATTATCAGCCTTTCTTGGCGGAGTTATCTCTATTTTTGCCGTTACTCTCTTCTCTAATTATTGGTCATCTCTCAATTTTTATAAACTCGCTTCGCCAACTATCCAGCCACAAGAAGCACCAAAGGTGCCCAACGACCAACACCAACAGACTGCCAGTCAACAGCCCCAGACCCAAGAGCGACAAGGCTACCTCTTTATCTCATCAATTCCATCGGGGGCATCTATTTATGATGCAAATAATCGGTATTTAGATGAGACCCCCTATGGTCCAATTCCTTGCCCTGCTAATCAAACCGTCTCCTATATCATCAAAAAAGATGGCTATGCCGATTGGACAGAATCTGGCGTCATCCCTGATCAAGGGACACTCTCTCTAGGTGGGGTACTCAATGCCTACCATCCTCCTGTTGAAGGAGAATATTGGATCGACTCAGAAAAAATGCGATATATCCCCAATGGGACAGAACATAAAGCAGAGTCACCCTTACCAGCAAAAAGCTTTCGACATTTCCTCTCTTCTCGCATTAAATCAGAATCATTTCCCCATCAAATCATCCCCGAATCAGATAAAAAAAATGCTCCATCAATCATACTAACAACACCTGATGGCATTAGAAATTATTTGGGATGGTTGGCCGACCAATGCGAAAAAGATGGATTATTAGGCAAAGAATTTAGTCTATCCGCTGAATCTCTCGCTGGATATTCTGATGAAAAAGACAACTTGCATGCCTATCGCCTCATTGTCTCTAAAGTCCATCAAGTCCCCATCACCATCCTGACTGAGCCAACTGGTGCAAGCATCTTTCTCAACGGCATCTTGATTGGTCATAGCCCACTTGAGAAATTTTTCATCCCTCAGGCACCTTATGAACTAGAGATCAAACTCTCGGGGCATGCAGGGATGAAGCGTAGCGGACTAAACCCAACAGACCTTTATCTCTCACTCCAATTAGAGCAAAACCAATCCGTCATCTTCTCTGACCATTGGCAAAATAGCCTTGGTATGGAATTTATTCCCATCTCTCCCGATATCATGGCTCAATCGAGAGAAGTTCGCGTCAGTGACTACCAATTATTTATCAAGGACACTCATCAGGTGCCCCCTCCTCCCCTGAAATTCAAACAATCCCCCGAGCATCCAGTCGTCAACGTCTCTCGTCAAAATGCTATTAACTTCGCTCATTGGCTCACCAATAAAGAGCGTCAACAAGGAATTATTGAGATAACAGATGAATATCGTCTCCCAAGCGATGGAGAATGGAGCCAATTAGTCGGATTAGATGAAAAAGCCGATGCTAGCCCCTATCTACGGTCTTGCGAAGCTGCCAAAAAAGCTACTCAATATTTTTGGGGGACACAATGGCCTCCGCCCATGAAAACAGGCAACTTCGCCGATAAATCGGCACTGACCTATCTCCCCTCCTCTCGCATTATACTCAATTATGAAGATGATGCCCCACACACGTCAAAAGTAGGCTCTTACGCCGCCAATAATAAAGGATTCTTTGATCTTGATGGCAACGTTCAAGAGTGGGTTGCAGATTCATTTGGGGGAGATGACAACACAAAATTCAACAAGTATGCCGTCGCTAGAGGAGGTAATTACTTATCATTCCGACCACATCACCTCGACAAAACAGTCAGGACACCACTCCCTGAAACAAGCATCGACCCCACAATTGGCTTTAGATTGATGCTCATCAGGCAAGATAAAAAGATTCAGGATGAGAATCCATCCCCCTCAAAAGAGCATCAAAAAAGCTCTAATTGATGCTCATCTATGGATAGAGGAAGACTCACGCGACTAGTCGGAGTCTCCTCTAATGGAGGCTCAGTGTATGCCTTTTTCTCCTCCAGCATGACGATTTCCTCACGCGTCACAGGCTTTAATTCAAAAGCTACTTCATCAGTCACTCCCAATTCTAATTGGGGAGATGGCTCCACGTTTTTAACACGTTTAGCTGGAGAGGGCAACATCTTCTCAAGAGAACACATAAAAATATCAACCAAGCTTTGACAAATATCTCCCTTGGTCCATGCCCCCAATTCTGGTGCATCGTGACGGAAAAGCCCACGAATGGAGGCAATATATCCCCTTACGAGCAGAGCAATCTTCAAACTCCCCCCCTCCATTGTCGCCAACGACAATGATAATAATCTCTCCATCTCAGATGCCAAAGGATACAAAACAGCATCCTCTCGACAACACTTCAGCAATCCTGTTGGATCTGCCACTTCATAACTCAGCAACGCACTATCCTTGCTATCATCATCAAACATCCAGTCAAAGATACACCTCATCACATGCTTTAAGCGTACAATATCTTGCTCCTCCGCACACTCAGAAGATTCGAGCCATTGCGTATATTTCTCATAAGATCTTTTTTGAAAAAATGCCCAAGTCTCTCGATAGAGACCTGCTTTATCACGGAAATAATAACTCACCGCCGCGCTATTAGCCCCACTGATTTGCGCAATATCATGATTCGTAGCACATCTAAACCCCTTCTCTGCAAAAACACATCCAGCAGCCATCAGGATGCGACACTTGGTCTCTTCTCCGTCACTTCGTATTGGCATCTTCTTTATTTCGTCAAAAAAGTCTCATCAATCAAATCAGTCAATCTCTTACTATTAACAGACCCAACCATATCACGCAATTTCATCCCCTCTACATAAATAACAGTTTTGGGCACAGCCTCTACATTATATTCTCGTGCAAGATCCTTATATTGATCCGCATTGATCGTCACAACGATGCTATTCCCTTTTTGAGCTTGGGCATATTCAACGAGAGCTTGCCGATATGAGGCACAATGAGGACACCATGGTGCATAAAAGACAAGGAGTACCTTTTTCCCCGATAAACCTGTTACTTGAGCTATATCTTTCCCCTTATATTCACTCATCACTGGCCCGGTCACTGCCTTTTTTTCATCAACTGGAATCGCCGGCACAGGGGGGGTAAATGTTCGTTCTAATGGTTTAGGTGCAGGTTTTTTCTCTGCATATCGAGATCTCCTCTCCTCAGAATCATGACACCCAGTGATTCCTGCGCACAAAGCAATACTAACAAGTGCTACCATCCAGTTCTTCATGCATTAGACTATGTTCAATCTATCCCCACAAGTGAAGCAATAAATGATCACCATGCCTACCATTTTCAGACATAAACATCCTTTACTAACGACAAATTAGAGACACAAACGTATATTATCTCATGTATTTTTTCACCACCTCACAACGGTATCACAGCAAATTCATTTCTTGCACTCGCTTGTAGTAATGACTCATTATTACTAATACAAAAGACGAAATTCACAATAATCATTTCGTTCAAAAAAAATTAGACATAAAACATCAATGCATACAGCAACACAATTATTATAAACAGATTATGTAAAATAAATAATAGTAATTAGAAAGAGAAATACCCACTCTATCAAAAAAATCAATTCATGACATTAGTTTACTCTTGCAATCATAAATATTTTAATTACATATATACGTAACGCAAGATTATTTTGCATTATGGAAAACTCATCAACGCCAAGACAAAAAGCAAAAAGATACACTGCTGAAGAAAAAGCAGCTATCCTCGACTTTATCGCTCAACATAAGACACAAAATTCCAGAGGGGCTCAAAAAGCCGCTTCTGAAAAATTTGGAGTTAGTGCTGTAACTATTTCTAATTGGAATAAAGCTCTTAAAAAAAGACGTGGTCGTAAACCTGGCAGCAAGAATGTCGTATCCTCTAAAAAAGACATCCATCTTGGTAACCCAGAGGAACTTCGTCAATTAGCAAGCATTCTTGAACAAATCAGCGAATTGGAAGCTCTCGTTTCCAAACTCGATGACCTTCATGCTACCGCTGAAGAAATCAAAGCAAAAATCTTAGGCTAAGCCCTCAAGATAAAATATCTTTCAATCCCCCAATGGATATCACCATCCGTTGGGGGATTTTATGTAAAATAAATTGACAAAGTCGAATCAATATGATTTAGTCAATTCAGAGGTTCGGCTGAGGAGCGGCTCTTAGTGGCTCCAACTGCATTACCTCTTTTTTATTGTTTTTATTTTCCGTATGGAGAATTCGTAAATACGAGGCTACAACTTCTTTTTAGTTTTATTGAAGAGTCAAAATAAAAAATAAGTTCTCCCATAAGACTTTCGTAACGTTCAACAAGTTCCTCTCTTCTATTTTTCTCTTTAAAACAATTTTTACGGTATCCCCAATTCAATAGGTATATACATAAGTCTGCCAATTCTATAAAATAGCTATTTACAGAATCGACAAAAAGAGGTTCTGGGACAATGTATTTACTTCTATTTCTTCCATTTACTGTTTTCAAAAAGTAATTATGAACCTGTTTAGTAAATTTACTATCAAAGACCTTTTCAACGCGATCTAGTAAAATTAATCCATTTGTATTTTTCCCTTTAAGAAATTGGGCATAGCGTTGAAATAAGAACACTAAATCTTTTCTTAAAAAATTTTCTAATGTATATTGTCTCGGTTTTTGCACACTAAGAGGAATCGCTGATGCAAATATTTTCACATCGTTTTTCCTCATTATCTCCAGAGCTCGATCAACAAATAATAATTTAGCTTGCCCATAAGCATAAAAATCTCGTTTTGTAGGAGATTTTTTTTCTAAGGCTGCTGTTAAAAAACGACGAACATGCCTCTGTCTCTCATCTTTTGTAAGTTTGTCTGTATAATTTTGAGCCCACTTAAATGTATCTTTTTTTAATAATTTCGTTCCTTTTAGTTCTACCTTATATTCTTTTAATTGACATCCAAAAACCTCTTTTTCCATATCCATAATTTCTCTGACTACAGAAAAAATCTTTTTACAATCTAAAGCGATTCCGCCATGAATTTCATAAGGCGTTTTTTTGTGGTCATGCCCACTTTCATCCATAAAAAGAAGATAACTCATTTCAACAAAAGTAAACAAAATAGAAATAGATGCAAGAATAGATGACCATTACCTCTTATCTACTTCTTCAGTATCTTAATCTATTGCCAGCATGAGAGTGTCCTGATAATCTCTCCCTGTGATGAGTTCAACCCCTCCCCATCGTCTTTTTATCCTTGATGGCATGGCATTAGCCTACCGTTCGCATTTTGCCTTCATCACTAATCCTATCCGCAATGCTAAGGGCCAAAATACCTCCGCTATTTTTGGTTTTGCGAACACCCTTCTCTCCATTCTGGATCAAGAAAAGCCCACTCATCTTGCTGCCTGTTTTGACACATCAGCACCAACACAACGCCACATTGACTACCCAGCTTATAAGGCAAATAGAGAGACCATGCCAGAAGATCTCCGTGCACAAATCCCAGAGATCATCCGAATGCTCGACTTATTTAATATCCCCGTCTTACGCTACGACGGATACGAAGCCGATGATACAATAGGCACCTTAACGCGTATGGCTGATGAGGATGGCAGCTACCAATCTTATATGGTCTCGTTAGATAAAGACCTGGGTCAACTCATCTCCGAGACAAGTTTCCTTTGGCGACCAGGCAAACGCGGTGCAGAACACGATATCCTCGATTTACCCGCACTCAAAGAATATTGGGGCATTCAACATGCATCTCAAGTCATCGACATCCTCGCTCTCATGGGGGATAGTGCAGATAATATCCCCGGCATCCCGGGAATCGGCGAAAAGACCGCCAAACTCCTCATTTCACAATTTGGCACTGTAGAGGAACTACTCGCGCATACAGACCAATTAAAGGGTAAACGACGAATCATCGTTGAAGAGAATGCCCACTTGGCAACATTGAGCAAAAAGCTGGCGACCATCAACCAATGCGTCCCCATCTCAGAAACACTCGATAAACTCATTAAAAAAAGTCCAAACGAACAGGCTTTAATAGAGTTTCTGCAAGAATATCAGCTCAAAACCATCCAGGCACGCCTCTTTGGCAAAAATGGAGTATCCAAGACCCTCACTAACATTAGTACCACTCCTGCGGAGGGGGATCTCTTTTCTCCCCCACCATCCACACACCCAATCTCGCCCCAAGTCTCGTCAGCCCCCACCCTCTCAACAGATTTTTCTGGGCAAATGCAACTCTTTGAGCCCACCACGCTCAAAACCATCAACGATCTACCACACGATTATCAATTAGTCACCTCCCAAGCTGATAAGATACAACTCATTGAGCAACTCTCACAAGCCACATCCTGGTGCTTTGACACCGAGACCACAGGACTTGACCCTCTCATGGATAAGCTCCTCGGTATCTCTTTCTGCATCACTGCGGGACAAGCTTGGTACGTCCCTATCTCCACCCCATCAGATATAGACATCTTCAGACCCATATTTGAGAGCACTGCTGAAAAAATCGGACATAACCTCAAATTTGACCTACAAATCATGCGTCATTGTGGCATCACCGTCTCAGGTCCCTTCTTTGACTCCATGTTGGCGCATGCGCTCGTTGCCCCAGGCATGAAACACGGCATGGATCCCCTAGCCGAGAGCATGCTCGGCTATGAAACTATTAAATTAGCCGATATTGCTCAACCGGGGGAAAATAAAGGAGATCTAAATACCAGTGCTATCTCTGTAGAAACGATGGCTCGTTACTCAGCAGAGGATGCGGATATCACTCTGCAACTCGCTCAAAAATTGCGCCCCATGCTCAATCAAAGTGGCATGATGAAGCTTTTCCAAGACATTGAAATGCCCTTAATTCCCGTCCTTGCCAACATGGAATATGAGGGCATCCGCGTCTTGCCCGATGCCTTATCCAAAGCCTCTCAAAAAATAGGACTCTATCTGGAAGAGCTTCAAACAAAAGTCGAAAACATCGCAGGACACCCCATCAATCTCAATTCACCTAAACAATTAGGTGAATTCCTCTTTGGCGAATTAAAATTAGTCGAAAAGCCCAAGAAAACGAAAACAGGACAATTCGTCACCGACGAAGAAACTCTCTCAACCTTGGCTCATAAACACGAGGTCGTCGCTCACATTTTATCTTATCGAGAATCGGCTAAACTAAAAGGAACCTACCTCGATGCCCTCCCACGATTCATCTCACCAGCAGATCATCGCATCCACACACAATTTCATCAACTATTGACGACAACTGGTCGCCTAGCCTCGCAAAATCCCAACCTTCAGAACATCCCCATCCGCACAGAACAAGGTAAACTCATCCGTGAGGCATTTGTCCCACGCTCTGATGACTACCTCATCCTCTCGGCAGACTACTCTCAAATCGAGCTCCGCATCATGGCAGCACTCTCTGCCGACGAAGCCATGATCGCCGCCTTTTGCGAAGGACGCGACATTCATACCGAGACCGCCGCACGCGTTTATGGCATCCCTCGCGATGAGGTGGATGCCAATAGGAGACGAGCTGCAAAAATGGTCAACTTTGGCATCATCTATGGTATCTCAGCCTTTGGACTCTCGCAACGACTCGGATGCCCCCGTGCCGAGGCAAGCATGCTCATTGACAACTACTTTGCCCAATTCCCAGGCGTAAAATCCTATATGGATACTCTCGTCACCCTGGCGGATCAACATGGATATGCTCAGACAATGTGTGGACGTAAACGAGAATTACCCGACATTCACTCCAACAATAAAAATATCCGCTCCGCCGCCGAACGAACCGCCATCAACACCCCCATCCAAGGCTCTGCTGCCGAAATGATCAAAATTGCCATGGTCGGCGTCCACGAACTCTTAAAAGAGACAAAGTCCAAACTCATCCTTCAAATACACGATGAACTCCTCATCGACATCCACAAAGAAGAGCTACACCTCGTCCCTCGCATCATCGACACGATGGTCAATGCTCTACCACTCCCCCACGGAGTCCCCATTAAAGTAGAAGCTCAAACAGGACATAACTGGCTTACCGCACATTAAGCACCGCCCAACATCAAATGGGTCTGGAGGAGAACCTGTTGCGTTAGCCGAAGGCGATGCATCAGGTTCCCGCCTGAACCGTTTTCATCGCCGTCTTATTTCGCCAACAAACTCCCCGCCATCTTTTTCTCAATTTACCCTGCAATGAGCCCGCCTCTTGGGCTTAGGTGGGAAGCTGATGCCAACACTCTGCTTTGCTCCGTTAACTCAACAGGTTCTCCCCCAAACCCCAGCCCTCCATAAGAAAAATAACGGATTTTTTCTCCCTCAAAAAGATGCCATTATTTTTCGTCATCGGATTACCAATCCGATGTCAATAGGAAAAATAACTAGATGTCTTCTTGGTTACGCTTTTATTTTTGAAAAATCGGTAGTCATCTACAATTTTTGATAGCCCTCTATAATAAGTAGATTAAGGGAAAAATCATCGGATTGGTAATCCGATAAAACAGTAGCACCATGAAACGTACATTGATTCTTTCATTATTTTTACTATCAGCAACTGCTATCAGTCACGCCGCAACTCTAAATCCTCCATCTAATCTCCAAAATGGATTGGTCATTTATATGGATTTTGAAGATACTACTGCCAATCAGTATGATTCTTATACAGGGTATACCTCTGGGGTA
Organism: Akkermansia sp.; assembly: GCA_036644695.1. Classification (GTDB taxonomy): domain Bacteria; phylum Verrucomicrobiota; class Verrucomicrobiia; order Verrucomicrobiales; family Akkermansiaceae; genus Akkermansia. The sequence continues at coordinate 94,230 of JAVXPO010000001.1, forward strand.
TCTTGGGGAGGAACCCCAACAACTGGAGGAGGCGCATTGAACAGCAGTAAATATAATAATACTTCCAGTCACCCTGGAACAGGAGCGCTAGCTAGTGCCAATATTCATGCCAACAATTTTTCCCTAAACTTTCAATTTAAAGGATTGACTCTCAGCACTGGAACTGGTTCTGGTGGTTATATCTTGAAGATGAAGACGGCGTCAGAAAAAAGCCTACAGTTTGAGACATTGAATAATAGCATCCAATTATGGACCGATACGAATGTTGGTTATGTGGGCGATGTTGGAACATTAACGAACAATGATACTGCGTGGCAAAGCTTTACCATGACCTCTAGCTCAGACGGAGTTAGGCTTTATTTAAATGGAGTAGAAAAGGCATATCAATCTAAAGCCATGGCAGATGAACTGATGAGCTTCTTCCAAATTGGATGTACTATTGGGGGGGGCAGTGCTGCAGGAGGGCTCAAAACGGATGAATTTGGCATTTGGAATCGCGCGTTGTCAGCCGATGAGGTCAAATTCCTCGCTACAAATACGGCAAATACAGCCATGCCATCCGCCATCCCTGAGCCAACGACGGCAATGCTTGCCCTACTTGGTCTGACTGGGCTAATGCTTCGTCGTCGCAAGGCTTAATCCTATTTATTTTCATCAAAAGCCCTCTCAACCCAGTGGATTGATCCAGATGGATGAGGGGGCTTTTGAGCACCTCTCCCTTTCATTTTTCTATAGCCCTCCCATCATGATACCTTTCCTCGTCCAGCCAATGCTGAGGAATCCGATAAAGACGCTCCTTTGCCTTTTTTTATGTTGTGGAGTTCATACTCCACTTGAGGCAGGTCTATCGACCAATCAGTTGATTTATTATTTTGATTTTAACCAACAAAATAATCCGAGTCAGTGTATTTTTGGCTCGGGGAATGTTCCTCGTCAATCAACGAGCCCTATCTCCTATACCGCCTCTAATGTCATCTATTCTCCTACAGGAGGCATCAATAATTCTGGCTATATCCAAACAAAAAACAATCCCAACAATTGTTTAAGCATCGCCTCATCAAAGGGATTACCACTTACTTGTGACAATTTCTCGATTTCATTTAACATTCGCAATGCTCAAGCTCCAGGCTTCGCACTATGGATCATCAATGGCGCAACAGTCAATACGAGCTGGGGAATTTGGGGTGTCGCCGGTGGCAACTCTTCCTGGTGGGATGAACAAGGCAATTCGACAACGATCGCCCCATCCTTAAATAACACTTCAACATGGCAATCTGTTATCTATTCCATTAAAGGTAAAACAGCAACCTTGTTCATTGATGGGAAAAAACGTGGAGTCTTTATATTTAATAATAATTTTGCAAATTACCCACGCCTTACATTGTTGGGCTTAGGTACCTCGGGCGTTTCTGATGCAGGCAATAACTCTGTTATTGCAGATTTTGATAATATAGCTATCTGGGGGACAGCCATTCAGAGTGAGGCAGATGCGCGTCTGCTCATGACAACCAGACCAGATGAAATCAAATCAGATAATCCAGAAGCCCCATATGTCGATGTTTACCATCGCACATGGAATTTTAATACTCTTGAGGACTGGATATTTTATCATCAAAATGCTGATGGCGATGGCAATCCCAATCCAGAGCCCAAGACTGTTATTGAAAATGGTCAATTAAAAATCACTGTCCGCCCAGGGGTCTACGATCGTCGCAAGGCATCCGTGAGTGGCAACTACACAACGGGACGCTATAAATGGAGGATTTATCTCCCCAAAGTTGAAATGTACTCAAGAGCCAGCTTTGCCGCATGGATCTATTGTGATGATCGCCACGAGCTTGATTTTGAAATTGCCTCAGGGACAAGTGCCAATAGATCTAAATACGGGGCGAAAGATGATGAACTTTTAGCACTGATGACCAACCAGCAAAACCCCTTTTTCTCTGAAATGGTTCCGATCAAAACAGGCTGGCATACGGTGGAGATGGACCTCACGCTCAAGGGAGGGAATTATTTTGTTCAATGGATTATTGATGGGAAAGTCATCAGACAATTGCAAACGCAAAATAATTTTGGGACTGCCTATAAATTTGCCATCCATTGCAGTCTTGAGAACTTAACGGGAATGGGAGATCGCTACCCGACCCGTCCTCATACAGCTATCTTTGACCGTGTGGAGTATTATTATCATCCTTAATTATCTAATTGTATGAATCCTCTTTTTCTATGGCATCCTCGCAGGACAATCCTCTTTTTTTTATTGTGGCTAGGGACAATAAGCATGACGTTTGCAGAGACCTTTGCAGGGGGCAGTGGCACTAAAAATGATCCTTATTTGATTGCAAATGCTCAGCAATTGAGCGAATTAACCAATTATTGTGGGAGCCAGCATCAATCCACTTATTTTGCTCTTGTACACGATATTGACTGTAGTGCCATAACGACATGGTCACCGATTGGCTCTTATGCAGACAATGACTTTTCCCATGGGTTTCAAGGGAAACTTGATGGACGAGGACATTCCATCCAAGCGCTCACCCTCTCGACGACGACAACGAATCACGTTGGCATGTTTGCCTGTCTCATGAATGCAGAAATACGCGATTTGCATTTAACTCAAATTTCTCTCTCTCAGCAAGTAGTCAATATCTCGACGGCAGGTATTTTAGCCGCTCATGTGAAAGACTCACAATTCTACGATTGCACGACGCAGGGGGCTATTTTATCTTTTTATCAGGCAGGGGGATTCATTGGTCATGATGCTGGTGGCTCCAGGTTTGAGTATTGTCAAAGTAATGTTTCGGTATCTGCCTCATTTTTTGCAGGGGGCTTCACCGCAAGCGCACAGGCAGGTAGTCAATACATTCATTGCCAATCAGTCGGACAGGTGCAAATGACGAATGAAAGCGGAGTTGCCTTCGACACGTTTTTCCATGGATATGCAGGGGGATTTATCGCGTATGTCTCTGAAGCCATCATACCTCAACAAACAAGCTTTAATGATTGTTTTTCAACGAGCTCACTTCAAGCCAACAATCCTGATAAAACATTTACAATGGGGGGATTTGCAGGCTTCGTTTTTCAAGCGACATTCACCAACTGTTCGTTTGATGGGAAAGTAGAGAGCCTCAACTCTGCCAATAGTTATCTGGGGGGGATGAGTGCAGATAGCATCCAGAGCACTTACATCAATTGCGTATCAAAAGGCAACATCAGCGCAACGGCTTCACAAAATCACGCCTTTACGGGAGGCTTCTCAGGCAGGAATGAGCTTGGAACTTACAAGAATTGCTATTCCAGTGCAGCCGTCTCTAGCAATTTAACGGCAACGAGTGGCACGAGTATTGCAGGGGGATTCCTAGGCTACAATAGCCAAGGGGGCAATTTTACCTATTGCTACAGTAGTGGCGATGTCAGCGCGCTCGGGAATTCAGCTCAATACGTCATGGCTGGCAGCATCGGCTACGATCGTCAGGGGAACTATGCTCATTGTGTCAATGCTGGTAACATCTTCGTCAGGGGGACAACGGCAGATATGTATCCTGGCGGAATTGTCGGCTATACCGCTAACTCTCTTTTTAACGACAATGGTTTTGCTCAATCCTCCACCATTACCCTCAATGGTCAAACCACTGCTGTCGCCCACGACGCTCTCAATAAAAATGGGAAATTGATCCCCGTTGATAACAAGGCAACATGGGAGGCAATGAGCTTCTCCTTTGGTCAAGAGCAGATTGCCCCATGGCAAATGACAGCCAATAAACTACCTTCGCTTTTTTTTGAAGAACACCAAAGCTCTACTCGTAATTTCTCGGTAAGCCCTGAATCTGTGACAATCAATAAGGGAGACCTCCCAACTAAAACCGTACAGGTCTCATCCCCAACATCTTGGGTAGCAACAAGCACAGAACCTTGGCTCACGCTTACAAACGCATCTGGCACGGGCAATGGCTCATTCTCCTTAACGGCAAGCTCTAACATGAGCCCTCAAATCAGAGAAGGGCACGTACTCGTTTCATCAAATGGACGCAGTCGCATCCTCACGGTGACTCAGACATCATCTCTTGTCTCCTACGATGACTGGATCCCTGCTCAAACAGATCCACCTCAAGCTCATGACCGAACTCCCCAAGGGAGCTACTCTGGCGATGGCATGAGTAATCTTGAGAAATATGCTTTGGGGCTCGATCCAGAGAAAAAACAGCCCAGCCTCGGCAAGCCAAAAATCGAGAAGGATCAATTCTCCATCGAGTACCCAGCAAATGCCAAGGCGACTGGGATCACTCTCATTGGCGAACGACTCATCGACACGGAGAATGTTGCCCTGGGTTGGACATCCAATCAGGTCACAACAACGAGTAAAGACGGTAAAACCATCGTCACCAGCGACATTCCCGTCTCGGAGAAAGCATCTCAACTCTTGCGCTTATCTCTATCAATGACTGGGACAGCTACAACAACGACAATACCCTGTGGGTATGCCACCTATCCTCTAAGGGCCAAGAGTCAAAACTACATCCCTCTCCAAGTTCACAAACCATACATCTACCAAACGACTCTTGATCAAAGCTCGACGATGACACTCAAGCATACTGGTCAAGACACGGTAATCTTAAACTCTCCCGGAGCTCAATTCACGCAAATCTTGCGAGCAAAAACAACTTACATCCTTGAGGTTGAGTTGGCCGGCAAAGGGTGCGCCAGCTTCCCCATCAACGTAACGGCATGGCAAAATCCCTCAAAAGAGTCATGGGAATTAACTGCCGACACCGTCAGCTTTGACTGCCCTGCATTAGCAAGCCTCTTGGCTGACAAGACGATGACACCCCAATCATTTTGTCTCAGAGAAGCATGGACATTAGGGGATATCTTTGGCGTCAATAATGAGGTCGGTCTCAAAAAAGGCTCATCTTTCTCCGCCGATGCCGTCTTTATGCAGATAGAGAACATGGGACTTGTCAAATTCTACTATACCGGCACCGCATGGAAAGGTCCTGTCGCCTCTAAATACTCCATTGAGAACATCCCTGCTCACCCTCATGATGCCCTCATCATCTCAAGGAAGGCTGGGGCAAATATTCCTCTGACCATCATGGGAGAGGCTCTCCTCACACCACAATACATCGCCCTTGACCTCCAGGAGCAATGTATCGGCACCGCCCTGCCCGTCACCCAAAAGCTCAAGACAACAGGGCTCGAAACAAGCTTGAGCGAATCCAGCAGCTCAAACAATTCTGACGGCGTCTATATCCCAATCATCAACACCAAAGAAAAATTCTATTTTTACAATACGTTGTGGAGATTAGGAACAAATAACAGTGCTGACCAAGGAGATCAACCCATCAAGGGAATTATCACCCTCTATCGCCGTAGCATTAGCCCCAAGGCTCAATACATCACCATCAAGCCAGTTATTGGCAAATCCAACTAAATACAACTAATCTCACTATTTTTTCAATTATGTTTCGATCACTTTTCCTTTTAACGAGTGCCAGTTTGCTAATTAGCTCAACAAATGCGGCAAATATTTCAGTCAGTGGAGATCCTACGGCAGGTGCAGAGGCATTTTCACTTTACACAACAGCTGGAACTCTTTTTTCATCGGGCTGCCTTCAATTGGGGACAACCACAAGCTCACTCACGGCTGATAAAATCAAGGATGACTTTGTCACGCAAACAACAATACTCGCTCAAGAGATAACACTTGAACAAGGTACTTTAACAATGGGAGCTTCTGGTGATTTTAGTGCTTCCGCTAGCTTTAAGGGAAATGCTGTGCCTGAGACAAATTCATCCCTTTTAGTTGCTTTTATCGGCAATGGTTCTGATGCCTCAACTTCATCAGAATTTTCCATGTTCATTTTTCGGAGTACAACAGACGACAGCCAGCTTACATGGCAGAATCTCAAGAATATTGATCTAACTGAGCTTCTATTAGTGGATAAAGCTACAGCATCTGGCCCTGATTTAGGATTAAACTATTACGCAGAATGCATCATGGGGACAGTCGATCCGAACGATTCAACAAAAATCACCTTTGTCAGCGCTACTCAATCAATCCCCGAACCAACGACAGCAACATTGAGCTTACTAGGACTCACGGCATTGATGCTTCGTCGCCGTCGAGCCTAAATGATGAGACCAAGTCGAGGTTGAACATTCCTACAACGCCCCTCTCATTAAAAAATCAGTGAATTTCGCAGATAGCGCAAATTCCACTGATTTTTTATCTCAGTACACCCTCCTTCCCATAATCGCCGACCACGAGCCCTCGCATCAATTCATCATAGGTAACCGTACGGAAGGTGCCGTCATTTTCCTCAATAACGGCACTGAGTGACTCGACCCAATCTCCACAATTGAGATAACGAATCTCTCCGATCTCTTTATCTGCTTTTTGATGAATGTGCCCAGCAATAATGCCTTGACACTTCCTGCTACGAGCCATGCGCTGGAGCTGTTGCTCGTAATTACCGATAAAGTTCACAGCCGACTTTACTTTAGCCTTAATGGCATTAGACACGGAATAATAGCTCAAGCCTCGCCACCTCCTATATTGATTATAGAATCTATTCATCCAGAGTAAAACGTCATACCCGAGTGACCCCATGACGGCGAGCCATTTGTAATGAGTACAGACCCCATCAAAGCCATCACCATGGATACAAAGATAACGACTCCCATCAATTCCCGTATGCATATAATCCTTTTGCATGCGTAGATTACCAATCGATAAGGGTAAGAAATGCTCAAGAATATCATCGTGATTGCCCCTTAGGTAAATCAATTCGACTCCTTCCACCTCCATTTTTTTCAAAAATTGCCGCACGAGTCTACCATCTTTTTTCCTCCATGCCCCGCCTCGTGCCAATGCCCAAGCATCGATAATATCGCCTATCAGCACAATTTTATTGGCTCGTACATGCTTGATGAAATGCCGGCATTCTCTAGCCTTGCAATCCCTTGTCCCTAAATGAATGTCTGATAAAAACAAAGTTTTGCAGGCATAAACGGCATCTTCCGAGGCAAGCCCCGTCCCTTGATTCTCCGGGAATAAAATACATTGCTGTAAGAGCATATTCAAATCGTCTGAGACATGATCCCATGACATGGGGCGCGTCACTCGCCTTGCCGCAATCCTCATTGGGCTCTCCAATCTGGTCATATTAATCGTGGTCACGGCATATTCCATTGCCTTGTAGAAAGACTCTTCCTGACCAATGGGCACACGCAACGAATGAATAGATGATTGTAAATCAAACACTGAGGTAAACCGATCAAACGCAATCGTCACTAATCCGCTACTCATCCCTTCTCTAAAGACATTACTAAAACAATCGGTCTCAGCTGGACAGAGCAAGACATCCATACTCGCATAATAAGTAGCCAGATCACGATCGCGACGAACTCCTGCCAAAATCACATCAGGGAACTCTGAGGCAATCATCTCACGCAAACATCCATCTCCCACAACTATGAGCTTAATCTGCTCACCATAAGTCATTCTCAAGCGTTTATAATGCTGTAAAGCCATGTATAGATTACGATCAGACTCAAGCCTCCCCACAATACCAAAGACAACCGTCTCTTGCCGTGCACCCCAAGACAAGCGCAAGGTATCATCTCGGCGAACGGGGGAGAATAATGCACGATCAACCCCTCGATTGAGTACCTCCACACGAGTAAATCCAAGATGCAGGAGGAAGTCTCTTGCCTCTTGCGTCGGGACTAGACTCAATGCGGTCTTGTGACTCAACTTCCGCACCTTATATAAATATTCCATCCCTGCACCTCGCTTCATCATGGAATGAATGGTCGTGCGAAAATCAATCACAAGTGGGATATTCAGATTTGTCGCCTCTTTGACAACAGAGACGCTATCCAGTTGCTCGGTTGATAGATAAACGAGATCTGGGCGTTTACGGCTCCATCGTGAACGGAAGAATCGTTCATCAAATTGGTTTAATACATGCACCTGATGACCTCTTTTAGCTAATTCATCGCTCATTCTACTCAGAGACAACGAGGCTCCACAGAGATCAGAAATAACGGGATCCGTTACAAAGTCAATTCTCATACGCAGGTACCATCTACCCAGCACCCCCGCTCTGACAAATATCTTTGTGTTCCATGATTGTCACATAAGATGATTACGCCTACAGTAGCGTCAGATCACATGAATACTCATCTACACCTCTTGATTGATATTGCACGGCAAGAAATGCTCGTCCTTGACGAGCAGGATAGCATTGTCCGCCAATATACCGTATCGACAGGTAAAGCAGGTATTGGATCTGTAAATGGCTCGGGATGTACCCCTACGGGCAACTTCCTCATTGCAGAAAAAATTGGTCAAGGCGAGCCCCTCAATACGATCTACCAATCACGCCGCCCTTGTGGCAGCTTCCCTGACAGACTCCCTGAAGGCACGACTAATAGCTCTGACTTTATCCTCACGGGTATCCTCTGGCTCAATGGTCTGGATGCTGACAATGCCAATACGCACGATCGCTATATCTACATTCACGGCACCCATCAAACGCACTTATTGGGACATCCTGCCTCACATGGATGCATTAGACTCGCCCCAGAACATCTTGAAGAACTAATGAGTCTAGTCGAGACGGGGACAAGCGTCACCATTCATTAAATAGCACTATTCTTTCCTCAACGAAGCAGGCAAAATCTTCATCTGATCTCTATATTTAGCAAGCGTCCTGCGTGCAATCTTAAAGCCTTTTTTTTGTAATAAATCGGCTAGAGTCGCATCGCTCAAGGGATTTTTTGCCTCTTCATTTTGGATCAAATCTCTGATGATACACTGTATTGCCTCCATAGAAGCCCCCTCGGGATAATCTGTCGCAGGCTCACGCTTATCGGTCTCTACACCTGAGCCGAAAAAGCTTCTCAATTCTTTATATCCCCACGGACCAAGAATATATTTACCGTTTACTGCACGAGAAATCGTCGAAAGATGGACGCCGACATCCTCCGCCACGACATTCATCCCTAATGGCTTGAGTCCGCGAGGTCCCTTCAAAAAATAATCTCGTTGTCTCACGACAAGATCACGACAAATTTTCAGAATCATCTCTTGTCGTTGATCGAGAGCCCCCATCAAATCTTTAGCTTCTCTAAATGCTTTTTTGAGGAAATCCCTCAATGAAGCATCCCCTGCACTCTCCGATAAAATCTCTTTATACTCATCATTCAAACGCAATTTGGGGACACAATCCCCCGTGAGCTCAATCTCCCATCCTCCCGATTCGTCTTTTGTAATCACGACATCAGGAGAAATATACGGATTAGATGATACACGGAAAGTGGCACCAGGATCAGGATTTAAACGTCTTATGCGTTCCACTGCATCCTGCACTGCTTCTCGATTGATATGCATTACTTCCCCTATCTCGTCGTAACGATGTTTTGCCAATTCAGCCCAACAGGATTCAATCACGCGATAAGCAAGAGAGTCAGTCTCGCCCTCATGGCTCAATTGGAGTAAGAGAGATTCTCTCAAATCGCCTGCACCAACCCCAGATGGCTCCATCTCGTGAAGCACTGACAATGCCTTTGTCAAAATAAGAGGAGGCATCCCCTCTCTCTCTGCAATCGTCGCAGGGGCTTCTTCAAAAAATCCTCGATCATCTAAAGAATCAATCAACAAAGAGGTAGCCACCCTTACATCATCACTCAGAGACGCTTGCGCAAGTTGGTTTTGCAAATGAGAGGATAAGGTCTCAGGAGCGGTAATCGAGTCATAATAATACTCTTGATGAGCCATCCCTGCATCAGAGACTGGCGTGGGCATATACTCATCCCAATCATTTTGAGCATCATCCCCCTCATGTACATTGTCATCATCAGGCACACCATTGATTGATAGCAATTCATCAGAGGATTCTAGCTCTAAAACGGGATTAGACTCCATGATCTGGTTCACAATTTGTTGCAACTCTATTCCATTTGCCTGCAAGACACGCATCCCCAACTGCATAGAGGCACTAGCCCCCATGCGTTGCGATAACTCTTGATGCATCCCCGTCTCACTCATTGAGACATCATCTCTAACTGATGCATCGTAAAAACTCAAGAGACGATCACGTCCCCGCCTGCCCCGTTTTCATCGCCGTCTTATTTTGCCCTTGCTTCGCCCCGCCGTTATTGATTGGCAAATTACCCTGCGGTGAGCCCCTCCTCCACAACAAAAAATATCACAGGGTGGTGCCTAAGCCTTTTTTAATAATACGGGATACGGGGATAACGACATCACCTGGATCAAGCATTGCATTGATTAAAGAGCAATAAGGATAGCGAGCCACATCACGCCATGAGATTGCTCTCTGAACAATCGCTCCAGATGCCAATAATGAGCTACGTTTAACCCCTTTGAGCAAATACGTTGTAGGGGTTACCCATGGGCAGTCATGCTCATGGGGGTCACCAAAAACGACATTGCTATAGCGAGTATCTGTCACCCAGCCATCTCGGAGAATAAGTACCTCGTCATCAATAGGCAACTCTGCGCCAAGCTCCGACAAGGTAGCTCGATCTGCCCATTTATGGGAATAATCAAGCGCAGGAGCATCAATACCATGTAACACATCAATGAGCCTCGGGCTATAGAGGGCAAAAACGGGTTCGTTGACCTCTCCATCTGTTCGATAATCAATGCGACATTTATACACTCCTTTTGGAGGAATAACACAAGAGGCAAGTCGTGCCGACAAATGAGGAATAGCTCTCTTGGAGAGTCCCAAGGACTCAAAGACATGATCAACCCGAGCCTGATGCCAATGAAGCAAGGCTGGACAGCCATCAACAATCTTAATCGTTTCAAAGAGAGAATGGCACATAGACTTTCCTAACGAGTTCATCATATTCATCCTTGGATTGACTCATGACAGTAATACCGCCTCCGCTCTTATAAACGAGTCCTTTGTGCGTTCTCTCCAAATAGCGAATTGCAACAGCAGAATCAAGATTAACCCCATCAAAATATCCAAATATCCCTGTATAGTATCCCCTCGGGGCAATCTCTGCCTCATGAATAGCTCGACAAGTAGACAGTTTAGGGGCACCCGTCACACTGCCAGCAGGTAAAAGACGCATCAATAAATCACCAAGGGAATCACGCCAGCCCTCGGGTAAATCCCCTGCAATCTCAGAGCTACATTGGAGAATCCCCCCAGTTGCCGTCTCAAGCCTCTCAACATATCGGTATCGCTCGACTCTCACGTTCGTCGAGACCATGGATAAATCATTTCTCATCAAATCGACGATTGTCGCATGCTCTCGGCTCTCCTTTTCATCAGCTAACAAGGTTTCCCTTGCTCCTGGCTGATCGGCATCTGCCGTCCCCTTCATGGGGAAGGTCGCAATGATTCCCTCTCGGATACGAACAAATGCCTCGGGAGAGAAACACACCATTGCATACTCGTCATCTTCCCCATTGAGATGAAATTCCTTCCCTTTGAGCATCACCTTGTACGGGGCATGAGAGCGGTCAAAAAAATGTTCTAGCTCAAGATTCGTCTCAACAGAGGTAGGGAAACATAAATTGAGCAAATAAGTATCCCCTCTCAATAAATGTCTTTGCACCATAGCAAACGACTCTTCGTATCTTTCTCGGGCGATAGGGATAGGATTAAAATACGGATTTGAGGGCAAATCAGGCGCAGGCTCTTGTCGGGCATTAAACTTGTGTTGTAATAATGGCAAGGAAAAAGCAATCCCTTCAATCCCTGCAATCTCTCGCCCTTGGTTTGACGCAAGAGGAACAACTATATTTTTGTCCCCATCGTATGAAATCATAAAAAAGAAAGCCTCTCTTCGACTTCCGCACTGATTCATGAGTGCAATGCTATCATCCCTATTGTACATTTGTCGGCATTGTTTTATCATTTGCGCTCCATGAGTCAAACGAACTTGAACGTATGGATCATCGATCATCAGGATTCTTTCACCTATAATCTGGTCGAATTGATCAGAAAGGCAGGAATATCCAATATAAACGTTTATCCAGTCACCAGCTCCGATTTCCTCACCAATATCGGACATGCCGATCGAATTATCCTATCACCTGGACCTGGAGTTGTTGATGACCCTGAATACTCTCAAAGCTTAGATATCCTTCGTCTCGCGCCACCACATGTCTCAATTTTGGGCATCTGCCTAGGGCATCAAATCATCGGCACCTTTTTTGGCGCAAAGCTGGAACAAGTCATGCCTCCTCTGCACGGCTACGAAACGACCGCAATTCAACGAAATGAACAAAACGAGCCAGGTAATAATAATCAGCTATTCAAGGGAATCCCTCATCTCTTTAAGGTTGGACTTTATCACTCGTGGCGACTCGATACCTCGACGATACGCCCCCCTCTCCTCATCACTGCCACCGATCAAGAGGGGCATATCCTTGGAATTCAGCATAAAACACGTAAAATTCAGGGAATTCAATTTCATCCCGAGTCCATCCTGACCCCAGACGGGCTCACGCTCATGAAGAATTTTTTAAGGGGCTGATATTACGAATAGGACTCAATGATAAGCCCATCGTGATCAAAAAGATAAAGCCTTCCTCCATGAATATGGAGGAAGGCTTTAAGTAAATAAAAAGGATGATGTTTTTATTGAGCTTCTGCATAAATGATACCGACGCTATCGGTACCCTCTGAGCCTGCAAGTTTTGACTTGAGCGTATATTTTTCGCCAGCTTTGACTTGAGGGACATTCAGTTTGTACTGAATGTTTCTCTGCTCGACACCACTTTGCCCCTGATGAGAATCTTGAGCAATTGTCTTACCATCTTGACCAACGAGGACAACATCCTTAATCATTACGGCATTTTGTCCGCTTTTATATAAAAATGTAAATGTATAAGTCCCAGGGGTTTTAATCAATTTGGTAACATCCAAGACAAGTTCTTCACCTGCTTTGAGAGATTCGGGAGACCATTCACCTGCCTTTGGTGTATTAAAAAAGGATGAATGATCCAATTTGCCAATGGCATCTGTAGAATACTTGATCCCTTTCTCGTCCATAATAGCACTGTAGGATTTTAAGCGTTTTTGGAAATCTTTATAATCCTTGCGACTTTTATCTGTCCAGCCAACTTCGGCAAAGGCAATCATTCGTGGGAACACTTGATAATGCAAGCGGTCTTTGTTGGATACCCATTCCGTCCACATTTGACATCCTAAGCCTTTGACATTGGGTTCATATTGCTTTTCTAATCCCTCAAATATAGGATCAAAATCATAAGCTTTTTGTAAGCTAATGGAGCCATAACTATAATCTAAATAGGTGTGAGTATGAGTGGAGCTAACGACATCATGACCTGCACGGATTGCCTGTTTTGCCAAATCGGCAGAGCCTTTCCAGAAATGAATAATTGCCTTTTTGTCGAGTTTACTAGCAGCCACGCCACCGCCATCACCATTGACATCATGACCAAAAATTTCATTCCACCCCATCATTCGACGCCCTTTACTGGCAACAATTTTTGATACTCTATTAGAGAAAGCAAGCTGAACATCCGCGAAGGATTTCATATTATTTTTCTTCATAAAATTCTCAATGATTGGTTCGCCTTTCCATTGGTCATTATAACGGACTTCATCTCCACCGACATGGATAACTTGTCCTGGGAAGAGCGCAACAACCTCATCTAACACATCAGATAAAAACTTATAGGTCTTTTCTGAGGTTGGATTAAAGGCATAGTTCGTTACAAACGTTGTTGGCACTTTATCTGGGATTTTGATCCCTAATTCGGGATATGAATAAATTGCAGCACCTGCATGCCCTGGCATCTCGATCTCTGGGACAATCGTAATATTGCGCTCTGTGGCATACGCCACAATATCGCGAATTTGAGCTTGGGTATAAAAGCCCTGATATGGGCGACCTTCTGATTTACCGCTTTTCCATGTACCAATCTCAGTATCATCTCGGCGAGATCCAATTTGTGTCAATTTAGGGTACTTTTTAATTTCGATGCGCCATCCAGCATCATCTGTGAGGTGCCAATGAAGGACATTCATCTTGAGCAATGCCATTTGGTCGATCATTTGTTTGACCGTTTCTACACCCCAAAAATGACGAACGTCATCCAACATCAAGGCTCTCCATGCAAAACGAGGGGCATCGACGATGGTAAATGGCTTTTCTGCAAGCTTCCATTGCACATCCATCTTATTATCATTTTCCTTAAAAAATTCGGTTGGCAACATTTGAGCCAAACTCTGAGACGCATAAAAGATGCCTTTCTCCGTTGGAGCTGAGATTTCGATTACTCCGTTTTTTGCCTCAATTTTATACGCTTCATTCCCTTTATTCGCCATTTTTTTATCCTGACGAATGACAATGACATTTTTACCTGTTTTATAATCAGCAAGATTCAAATGAGTCCCATGATTTAAGTAGCTTCGCATCTGCTCTGTTGCTTTCTTAAAGCCTTGATCCTTACTCGCACAATACAATGACGTATCTCGATCGATGATCAAGGGTGCCCCATCCTCAGTCGTTAATTGAGCTGGGCGAGGGATAATTTGAGACTGAGAAAATGCAGTTTCCGTCATGCCTAAGGTTAAAAACCCCATGCAAAGTGGGAGAAGTGTCGATATTTTTTTCATGTGTTAATTTGATTGATACGTGAGCTTACAATTGCTAGTTATATGATTACGGCAAAAAAAAGAGATTCTTACAACCAAAATCCTAGATATTAAAAAAAGTCGTCGTAGAGATGAAAGATAATGAAGGTGGGATGGGGAGGGATTCGTTGAATATCCGCAATATATGCTGACTGACAGAATTGAGTAATAGCGATCATACCTCTTATCACCCTACAAGTTAATCACAGCCCTCTAATCAATTAGTGGCTGGCATGGGGTCGATTGGAGCCATGTCATCGGGAAGTTGAGGCTCCGCAGTGTCTACCTGTGGCATTTGAGAAGGAGGATCAAAATCGTCATTTCCAGGCACATTAGCTGGTACTGGTGCTGGTTTTGCTGCGGGAGCAGGGATGGGTGTGGATACTGGCGTTGCTTTGGCAGCTCGTCGTTTTTGTTGCGCTTGAGCTGACAATGAGGGAGGGGCAGGCAAGGGTTGCATGGAAGAATCCCCTTGATCTTGTTTAGGGGTCTGCGCTGGTGATGTACCTAGTGCTGGTGCTGGTGCTGATACTGAGCCTTGTTGTGACTCGACTGTACCAAGCTCACGATAAGTAACTGGCAAATACTTACCAAGAGCGGCTTTCCTTTGCTGTTCTTGTTGCACCTCTTCATCCATTTGCTGAATACCTAAGGGATCGCTAAAGGCAAGTCTCTCTCTGAGAGCCTCGGGTAAATCTGATGGAGCAATACGGATAGCCCCCCCCGCATGTACAATAGAGATATATTGATCCGTCACGCGTTGAATCGTGGCGTCGAGATAGGTTTTACCCGTCTTGACTGTCACAATATCGTCAAAATGCAAATTGCGAGCTTTGCGTCTTGTGTTGTCTCTGTACTGAGTAAACCATGAACGAATCTCACCGCGTATGCCCATAATCTCGCGTTCCAGATTCTCTATTTCTTTATTTTTAAGATCGACGTTTTTTTCAAGCTCATCGGCTTGAGCTCTCTTTTGCACGATGGTTTGATTGCGAATTTTGCGTTTTTCAACCTCAAAAAACTCAAGCTTTTCCTTATTATATCGTGTTTTGAGTTCGTTATACTCAATCTCTGCTTTTTGAAGCGGAGTCATAGGCATATCCTGCATTTGCTTCCAATACATATAAGCCATTCCACTAATTATGAGAATGATGATGAGAATCACGATATTCCATATCAGTGGGGATGTTTGATGAGGATGGCTTGAGGCGTCTCCCTCCGTAGGCTCGCTCGTTTCTCCATCATCCGCTCCTTTATGATCATTCTCACCATCTTTTTGGATGTCATCTATGATGGCATCTTCTTTTTTATCGACAGGATTAGACTCTTGAGGGGCATCCTGAGGGAGTGTCTCTTTTTCAGATTTTCCCTCAATTTTTGTTTCTAAATTATCCTCTTTTTGATCCTTGGATTCAAGGATGGTCTCTTCCGTTGATTCGATTAATTCCGGGACATCCGATTTAGGAGCATATTTCTCCATCGCTTTGCGTTCGGCGTCTTCATGGGCAATCACCTCGTCAAGGGCTGCCATTTTATTTTTGGGACGCTCAAGAGGCACCGCATCATATTTTTCTTTGTTGAGAGACATGTATTCAAAAATTAGAAGTTATCGCTTAATCAATCGGATGAGTTTGTTTGAATCCGTCAATTTTAGCTCGTAAGGCATCTCGCCTGAGGGTAAGGGCATCAATGAAGGCATCAAGGTCACGTACTCTGTTTTTTTGAATGACGATATCGTGCTCAAGATTCAAGAGTTTTTGATCAAAATCATTCAAGACGACAACCTTTGCCGCCTCTTGTTCCATCTTTTGAATCTCTGCTTTCATCTCCAAATTTTGTTTTTGAAGTTCTGCCAGACGATTCAATTTTGTTTGCTCGCTTTCCATACAGGATGACAGCACTCCAACTGTCAGCAAAAGGATCATAAAAGGTACAACACGAACCATGCGTGAGATGATGACACGACACCCCTCATGAAGTCAATCGTAGATACACCAAGAATCTATTTGATTTTACTGGATTGAACCGATAATAAACGTAGAATGCATGCCAGCTTATGGATTTTTCAACGATAGGAAAAACACTTACAGCTCGTAACGGAGTTGATGATTTGATGGAAGACTTGTACAAGGCATTGCACTCTGGCATGCCAAATTTGTGCCAGCTCAATGGAGGTAGTCCTGCTTTTTTCCCTGAAGTGAGTGCTGTTTGGAGGAAAAGCATGACAGACCTCATGGCAGGTGACGGCTTTGACAACCTCGTTGGTACCTACGCCCACCCTAGAGGTGATATGAGATTTATCAAAGCTCTCGTTACTTATCTGAATGATAAATACAACTGGGGGCTCACAGAGCGCAATATCGCCATTACGCAAGGGGGACAAATGGCATTTTTCATCTTATTTAATGTGCTTGCAGGCAATAGTGATGACAAGAGGATGAAGGAGATACTCTTCCCTCTCTGCCCCGACTATGTTGGTTATCAGGCTCAAGCTCTGGCTGGCAAGTCAATGTTTCGAGGCATCCGTCCGACCATCAAGCGCATCGATAAGCATTATTTCAAATACCTCATTGATTTTGACAGCTTGGATATTCGCCCAGAGACAGCGGCTCTCTGTATGTCGCGACCAACCAATCCCACGGGCAATGTCGTCACCGATGACGAGCTGGCTCAACTGCATGATATTGCTAAAAAGGCAAATATCCCCCTGATGATTGACAATGCCTATGGATCCCCCCTGCCTAATATTTGCTTCACCGAGGCAAATCCCATCTGGGATGAAAATGTCATCTTGAGCATGAGTCTCTCTAAAATTGGTCTCCCCGGCACGAGGACAGGAATCATCATTGCCAATGAGGCAATCATCAAGGCAGTCGTCAGCACGGTAACCGTCTCGGCACTTTGCCCCAATAATCTCGGTCAAGCCCTGATTACCCCCGCTCTTGAGGACGGTACAGCAGAGAAGATGTGCAAAGAGATTATCACCCCCTTCTATTACAAACGCTCACAAAGTACCCAGCAAATGCTCCTTGAGCTCATGGATGATGACATTCCTTGGCGCATGCACAAGAGCGAGGGTGCCATGTTCCTCTGGCTCTGGTTTGAGGGCTTGCCCATTTCTTCACAAGAGCTCTACGAACGTTGCCGTGAACGTGGGTGCTTCATCAACTCGGGGCATCATTTCTTTTTTGCCCTTGGCGAAGAGGCAGACTCTTGGCAACACACCAAAGAGTGCATCCGCATCAGCTTTACTCAACCTCTCGACATCATGCGCCGTGGGATTGAGATCATCGCCGACGAAGTTCGCAAAGCCTATCGTCAGTAAAAACGATAGATCATTGGCATAAGATAAAACTAATCCTCATTACCCCCTCATTTCATCATGAATAGTATGACAGGTTTTGGTAGAGCAATCGCCTCATTACCAGAGACTAGCGCCCGAGTCGAAATATCGGGCGTCAACCGTAAGCAGGTAGAGATCGTCATCAACGTCCCTCGCTCATGCCCCGAATGGGAGCAGAGCATCCGCCCACTCATCCTCAAAAATATCTCTCGTGGTCGCGTCAATATCACAATCTCCATTGAGAACGATGCCCAATCTGCCACCAACTCACTATCTCTCGATAAAAATAAACTAGCGAACCTTATTGCCATCACCCAAGAGGTGAATCAAACCGCTAGCTTACAACTCCACGTTGAAGATCTACTACGCCTCAATATCATCAGCGACAACACCAACGAACAGCTCAACCCTGCCGAATCATGGCTACTCATCGAGCCTGCCGTCCAATCGGCTCTGCATGACTTTATCGCCATGCGCCGTACCGAGGGGGAACACCTAAAAACCGACATCCTCTCACGCATTGACACGCTCAAAAACATCCGTCAACAAATTATGATGCTCGCCCCATCAGTCCCTAAAAAATTAGGAGAAGCGATGAAGCAACGCCTCATTGAATCAGGCATCCCCATCGACATGAATGACGATCGCCTCATTCGCGAGCTGGCACTCTTTGCCGATAAATGTGACATTACAGAGGAAACATCGAGACTTGCCTCTCACTTCACCCAATTCCAATCCATCTGCGCTGCCGATACCCCAGCTGGCAGACCACTCGACTTCCTCTGCCAAGAAATCTTCCGCGAATTCAACACAATCGGCTCTAAAGCCAATGATGCCTCACTGGCTCACCTCGTCGTAACCGCAAAAACGGAACTCGAAAAAGTCCGCGAACAAGTTCAAAATATCGAATAACACCATGATTCATCAGGGAACCC
Organism: Akkermansia sp.; assembly: GCA_036644695.1. Taxonomy (GTDB): domain Bacteria; phylum Verrucomicrobiota; class Verrucomicrobiia; order Verrucomicrobiales; family Akkermansiaceae; genus Akkermansia. The sequence goes on from JAVXPO010000001.1 coordinate 113,162, forward strand.
TCCTCGTCGTCTCTGGTCCCTCGGGATCAGGCAAAACAACCCTTTGTCGCCGTGCTACAGAGGCTGGACTTTGCCAATACTCCATCTCTTGCACAACTCGCCAACCTCGCCCAGGAGAACGCAATGGGTATGATTATCACTTTTTAACCCCTGCCGAATTTTCTACTCGGGTCGCGGCAGGTGATTTCCTCGAACACGCCACCGTCCATACCAACAGCTATGGCACCCTCAAAGCTGATATTGTCAATTTGCTCCAGCAAGGAATCAACGTCGTCATGGATATTGACGTACAAGGCGCAGAGCAAGTACGAGCCTGCACCGATCACCTCATCTGCCAATCTTATGCCGATCTCTTCATCCACGTCCCCTTTCAGGAGCTTGAGAATCGATTGAGAGGACGAAATACCGATGCAGATGACATCATCGCCTTGCGTCTTCAAAATGCGACGGAGGAGGAATCTCAACGTGGGCTCTACCAATTCACACTCATCTCCTCAGATAGAGAGCGAGATTATGCTCAATTTACAGCACTCCTCACCGCGCTCTCCTTACGAACCTCATTAAGATAAGCTAGAATAAACTTAGGATAAATCAGGACAATATAACCCCTCATTAACGAAAGCTCTCCAATCATGCACATGTCTGACGCACTCATCTCCCCCACAACAGGCGCAACCATGTGGATCATCTCGGCACTCTGTATCGCCTATGCCTCTAAAAAAATCAAAGAAGAGTCAACAGACAAGCTCGTCCCCCTCATGGGAATCTTGGGAGCATTTATTTTTGCCGCGCAAATGATCAATTTCTCCATCCCAATGACGGGCTCAAGTGGTCATCTTGGGGGGGGAATCATCCTCGCGGTACTCCTGGGACCGTGGGCAGGATTGATCGCCATGGCATCCATCCTTGCCATCCAGGCCTTATTTTTTGCAGATGGGGGATTGCTTGCTTACGGATGTAACCTCTTTAACATGGGCTTTATCCCTTGCTTCATCACCTACCCCTTCATTTACAAATTCTTTAATAACGACAACTCCTCGCCCTCCAGGCAACGCATCCTTTGGGGGAGCTTCTCCGCCTCCATCATCGGCTTGCAACTGGGGGCTTTTGCCGTCGTTTTAGAGACCTACTTCTCTGGCATCTCTGACCTCCCCCTCGATCGTTTTGCCATGCTCATGCAGCCCATTCACCTAGCCATCGGCGTCGTAGAAGGGATGGCAACTGCCGCCCTCATCCTCTTCATCTATCGCATGCAACCTTCTCTCTTGCAATCACCTCAAGGAGATTTGACAACATTAGTCTCTAGCACAAAAAATACGACAGCAACAAACTCAAACTCATCTCGTGTCGTACTCGCCATTTTGGCTATCCTCTCGCTCGCCACAGGTGGCATCCTATCATGGTACGCCTCTGACAACCCCGATGGACTTGAATGGTCAACAGCTCGCACAGCGCAAAAAGAAGAACTACAAACCCCGAGTGCCCCCATCTACCAATCGATGGATCACCTCCAAAAGCAAACCGCCCTCCTGCCCGATTACACCCTCAAAACGGGTACTCATACAGACACACAAACAAAAGTCGCGACTAGCCTCTCGGGCATCTTGGGGGCTACCTCTGTCCTCCTCCTCATCATGACTCTCGCATGGCTTCTTCGTAAAAAACGACCAGTCTCTAAAATCTCGACATGAATGCACCAGAAAAAGCTCTGCAAGATATGGATAAGCTCGACACCTTATCTCATGAGCAATCTTTCATTCACAAGCTCGATCCAAGAGCAAAAATACTAACCACCCTATCCTACATCATTACCCTACTCTCACTCTCGCCCGATAACCTCTCGGGCATGAGCATCTTCCTCCTCTATCCAGTCCTCGTCATCCGCCTTGCGAACCTCCCTCTGGGCTACCTCTTCAAACGCTCACTCATTGCGCTACCCTTCGTCCTTTTCATCGGCATTTTTAACCCTCTCCTCGACCATACGCCAGCAATCACCTGGGGAGATTGGACAATTAGTCGAGGATGGATTTCATTTACCTCCATCGTCATCAGAGCTATCCTCTCCGTCTTATCCGCGCTCATTCTCGTCGCAACAACGGGCTTCCCTGCCATTTGTTCAGGCTTAAAAAAACTTGGAGTACCCTCCGTCATGACAACCCAACTCGTCTTTGTCTTTCGCTACATCTTCCTCCTCATCACTGAAACAGGCAAGATGACCCGTGCTGCAACACTTAGAAACCCCTCTCAACACAAAATCACCCTTCGCACATGGGGCTCTCTCCTTGGCAACATCCTCTTCCGCGCCATCGCTCGTGCCGAACGCATCCATACAGCCATGCTCTCCAGAGGATTCTCAGGCTCTATCCCCACCATTCGAGGCAAAGAGTTTGGCTGGAGAGAGAGCATCTATCTCTTGTCTTGGACACTCATCTTTTGCATGATGCGCTTTACAAACCCCGTCCAAATCATGGGCAATAGCCTACAAACACTACTATCATGAGCCATCACACCATCCACATCAACCATCTAAACTACACCTATCCAGATGGCACCCCTGCCCTACACGACATCTGTATGGAGGTTGGTCATGGAGAATCCATCGCCGTCATTGGGGGCAATGGCGCGGGTAAATCAACACTCTTACTCCATCTCTGCGGAGCCATTATACCCCTGGATGGCGAAATTCGAATCGGGGGCATCCCCATCATCAAATCGACCCTGTCAGACATCAGGCGCACCGTCGGCATGGTCTTCCAAAACCCTGATGACCAACTCTTCATGCCTCGCGTCTACGACGACGTAGCCTTTGGCCCACTCAACATGGGCCTCCCCAATCAAGACGTCGAGCAACGCACAAAAAAAGCACTAAAACAAGTCGGCGCATGGGAACTGAGAGACAAAATGCCCCATAAACTCTCAGGGGGACAACAACGAGCAAGCTCCATTGCCACAATCCTGTCCATGGAACCCAGCATCCTCGTCATGGATGAGCCTACGGCAAACCTCGATCACAAGGCACGTCGCAACATCATCAACATTTTACGCGAATTTCACCACACAAAATTCATCGCCACCCACGACCTACGACTAGCAAGAGCACTCTGCCCCCGTAGCATCCTTATGCACGAGGGACGCATCATCGCCGATGGCACATCGAGTGAAATCTTCGCCAATCGTTCACTCATGGAATCATGCAATCTTGAACCAATTGAACCAATCACCCCCGGCTCTCCCCTAGATTCACTCGATTAAAAACGCCAAATTACTTTTTCTGCACCTTTTTTGACGAAAGCCGAAGCATCGTAAAATACAAAAGGGCGATAATCGCAGAAACAATTGTAATCTCTAAACTCTCCGCCTTTGCCGTACGGATGAATTCCGTCGGATTCTCAAGCATCGTCGGATTATTAACCCCCATCCGTTGACCATACCAAGCCAACACCGTACACCATAAAAAAGAACCAATACTCGTCAGCAACGAAAACGACCAAAAATTCATCCGCACCAACCCCGCTGGAATCGAAATCAAATGACGAAGAACAGGTAACAAACGAGAGAAAAAAATAGCACCCTTCTCATACCGCTCAAGAAAAACCTCCGCACGCTCCAACTCCCCCTTGGGCATAAAAATATACTTACCATACCTCTCAATGAGAGGTCGCCCCACAAAACGAGCAACCCAATAAGTTAAAGCTGACCCAGCCCATGTCCCAGCAGTCGCCACCACAATAATCCACCAAAAAGATAAATCTGAATGCCCCTGCGTCGCCGCAATAACAGACGGAATAATAACAACTTCACTAGGAACAGGGCAAATAGAGCTCTCCATCGCCATCAAGAGAAAAATCCCCCAATAGTCAACCCCATCAACCCATTCCATCCATAACATGATTAAATCGTGCATCATGACCCGCCAAGGCTATAAGCCAAATCAAACTTTGCAAGCCCAATTGACAAAATCAATCAGATACAGTACATCATCAGCGACTCTTTATTAAATTTCAAAAAATCAAATACGAGGCTGGGGGAAATGTGTCGCGTTAGCCGAAGGCGATGCAACACGTTCTCCCCTAGCCCCAATCTCACTACAATGTTTCACATTTGAGCATTTGAGTATTTGAGTTTAATAATGAATTTTTGTAATAATTTTATGAACTTTCCTATAACAGCATTAGGTATACCATTTCCTGTTTTTCGATTAAAATATTCATATCCTGATTCTTCCCTTCTTGATGGAGTCCGATCTCTTTTTAAGAGTCTAATATGATATTCAATTTTATTTTTATCTACAAGGAAAGGATTATATGAGTAATAGTTATTATATTCTTCTTCTATCTTAACCATATTGTTATCAAGTTGATAGTTAGTAATATTTTTTCCTAATATGTATTCATGTAAATTTTCTGATAGATTAACAACGTCATTAGATTCAAATTTATTTTTTATATTTTGAATAATTTCTGTTATATTAATATTATCAATATGATTAAATCCCTTAATTTTATTCGTATTCCGTTTAGAATGTTTAGAATATTCTGCGTCAGGATTTATTAGAAAGTTAATATATTTTTTCCAGCCTGATGTAGTATTTTTAGGTACATCGTTGCGGTCGCGAAGTGCCTCCAATTCATCAACACTTAAAGACAACCAAGGCCTTATTTCTCCTCCTTGTATTCCTGGTATTCCTAATTCAGTTATACCTAACTCTTTAGATGTTGTACGAACATAAGATAAATACGACTGTTGAGACTTAATGGTCGTAAGTTTTTTAAAACTTGTGCTATTTATATATTCATCCCCCTTATATATTCCCTGTGTATTATGTTGGTAATTTATGCGTGTCATATTATCAATATCAGGATAATGTAGAGTTGGTATATTATTTGTTACATATTCTTTTAGTGTATTTTTTATAGATTCTTCGCGGTCACTGATACAGCTAATGAGATTTGTAAGGTCTTCATCTTTCTGAGCATTCGTATGTGCATCCTTACAATCGATTTTTTGAGTAATATTTTTCAACATGTCTGGATCATTATAGTTAGCTACAAATTCGGTAAAAGCTAGGTCTGATTTTATCGAGTTTGCATTTGATGCCAATAGCCAGCAGTTACCAATGCTATTAAAGTCAGGTTTGTATTTTTCATCTTTTATCCAAGAAATAGGAACAATGTGATCCACATCAAAAGAATTTTTATCATTAGCTAATTTATATAGCCATTCAGCACGATCTTTATCTAAACGAGACCACACCCAAAGGGAATTGTAATAGTTGCGTACACTCCCTCTGCTACTAGCAGTCAAAGTATCTAAAGTATCTGTTGCTGATTTTTGTAGATTATTATCAGCTAACCAATTCTGAATTTCTGCAATACAATCATGCGTGGTAGTTAGGTCGCTATTTATTTTTTTAGATAAATCAATTAAGTATTTTGTATATTTTGAAACAAACTGATTACTACGATTTGCCCAAATCTTAGCCCAATTAGTCACAAAAACCCATTTAACTAAAAGCTGTCCGTAGGTATCCAATAAATCGTCTTCATTCTCTTTTTTGCTTGTTTCTAATCTTTCCGTTAAAAATGATAAAACAACAGGGAACCATAAAACATACAATGATCTAAATTCTAGTTTGTGTCGTACACCTCTATTTTCAAGTGAATCTATAATTTTTATAGTTTTTTCTTGAAATTCTCCCCAGAGAAAAGACCATTTTTGAGAATTAGAAATAATTTCATAAATATCCTTTAGTTTTTCTTTTGTCGTATAGGCTTTTAAAAGAATATTAAATCCATTTACGATATCGTCAGTTTCCATATCGATACGTTTATTACCCATTAACACTTTAAAATTTTCTAAATATTCCATAAATTCAGGCCATTTACTTTTAATTTGTGCTGCTTGAATTTGTTCTTTTGTTAATGGTGTTCCAGAAGTATTTAATCGAGTAAAAATGTTAACAATAGTGTCTTCATAATCATTTTCATTAAAGTGTTCAATAATTCCTTTATTAACGTTTAAAATAGGGATCTCTAGTTTTTTTAGGCTATGCATATGATCTTGAGCCCATTTTACTACAGTAGGATCAAGAGACTTACTATATTCCATAATATCACATGCTATATCTGAAATTTTGATATACATCCCCTCTGAATCCTCTATCTCTTGCTTAGTATGCCAAAAGAGAATAGCTTCTTCTGGATCATCGTAATCCCCATAAAAAAAAGATTGATTATCAATATCTTCTTTCCATTTATCCAATTGCATACATAAATATTTAGTTTCTTTTTGGTTATTTCCTCGGTTGTTACCTATATCATTACCCCATTCCTTACAGGAGCATGTATAACCTTGGCTTTTGTCGGATAAGGCTATAATGAGACTTTGTAAACGCTGTTGTCCATCTAAAACTAAATTGAAATAATCATCACTATTTTCTTGACTATTATCATCATTTTCTTCCGCAAAGCCCATACAGAATTTTCTTGTTGAAAAAATACCTTGTTCTTTCTCTGTCTCCCAAAATAACAAAGTACCACAAGGCCAACCATGCAAAAGCGAGTCGATAAATTTGGCTAATTGCGATGGTTTCCAAATATAAGGACGTTGAATATTAGGGATAACAGTTTTACCGTTTTCAGCATCAGTAATTATTTTTTCAACTGTAGAAGATTTGTTAGAATAGAGTGGAATCATACCTATTTATAGGGGGTTATATTTTTTTGGTGTAATTTATCAGATATTTACCATATCATTCTAACAATCAACGCGGTAACATAAGCAAAAGCCTAAAAAGCAATAAAATGATAAAAGATTTTGGCAAATCTAATAAAATCGATATTAAAAAAAAATGAAGACAATACAAGGGAAAACTGAAGCAATCTTCTTTTGGTGCCTTATTGTTGACTAAACGTCCAAACGTTAGACACATCCTACATATTGATAATCATAGCATGTACGCATTTTCTCTCTAAAATCTCAATTACGTTTCCTTTGAGTAATGATACGTGTTTCATATTCTGTAGCCACAGGCTCTACCACACGAGGCAGGACAATCTAAAAATTTTCTATTATTCTAGCAGAGGCGAGAATATCCTCATGAAGTGATTCTGAAAAACTTTTATTTAAAAGTAAGCTAATCACTGGCTTGATCAAGTAAGGACGACTGATAAAAATCACAAAATCGAGAGGTCTGAACAGTGGGGATTGACATTCCGATGGGCTAGAATCGTTGTAGGAGAAAGAAATAAAACGACTCACTCTGTGGCTATTTTTGAGATCATATTGCATTCTGAGAAATTCTTTTTTCAAATATGAAAAGAATAGTGTTGACGCTAAGGACATTCGTTTTTAATCTCTGGCAGGTCCGTGCTATACTGGTGCGGGAACCGAATCAATCCAAAATCTATAAACCTTATATTATGGCAAAATACGCTATTAACGGTTTCGGACGTATCGGTCGCAACGTGTTGCGCTCTATGTCCAGGGAAGAACGTAACAAGGTTGTTGCTATCAACGACTTGACTCCCATCGAAACTATTGCTCACCTTCTCAAGTACGACTCTACCCAGGGCAAGTTCGACGGCGTTATCGCCATCGACGGCGACTACTTGGTTGTTGACGGGCACAAAATCTTGATCACGGTTGAACGTGATCCAGCTAATCTCCCATGGGCAAAGCTCGGCGTTGACGTCGTCCTTGAGTCCACAGGGCTTTTCACCAAGCGCGAAAAAGCAAACAAGCACATCGAAGCAGGTGCGAAGAAAGTTCTTATCTCCGCTCCTTCACCCGATCCTGATCTCACTTTCTGCTTAGGCATCAACGACAGCGAATACGATCCTGCCAAGCACAATATTGTCTCTAATGCTTCTTGCACGACCAACTGCCTTTCCCCTATGGCTAAGGTGTTGAACGACAATTTCGGCATTGAAAAGGGCATGATGAGCACGATTCACTCTTATACGAATGATCAGCGCATCCTCGACCTTCCTCACTCTGATCCTCGTCGCTCACGCGCCGCTGCCATCAACATCATCCCAACAACAACGGGTGCTGCCAAGGCTATTGGTGAAGTTATTCCTTCCCTCAAGGGTATCTTGAATGGCGCTTCCTTCCGCGTACCTACACCAACTGGTTCTTTGACCGACTTTGTTGCCGTACTTAAGAAGAACGTTACTGTTGAAGAAATCAATGCCGCCATGAAAAAAGCCGCTGAAGGCGAACTCAAGGGCATTATGGCATACTCCGAAGAACCTCTTGTCCTTCAGGACATCGTTTCTGATCCTCACTCCTGCATTTTTGACTCTGGCTTCACTTATGTGACTGGTGGCAATCTCGTTAAGGTTTGCGGTTGGTACGACAACGAATGGGGTTACTCAAACCGTGCCGGCGAAGCTCTCAAGAAGCTCGGCGACAGCCTCTAAAGATAAATGCTGGATAATTGGATTTAATCCGACACCAGCCAATTATTTGATCATTCGAGGGGGCAGCAATGTCCCCTCGTTTGTTTTCCCCTCTTCTTCAATTTTACAATTAATATCATCATGTCCAAACTCACCGTTCGCGATCTCGACGTTAAAGGCAAGGAAGTCCTCATGCGAGTAGACTTCAACGTGCCACTCAAGGATGGCGTCATCACCAATGACGCTCGCATCGCCGCAGCCATCCCCACTATCACTTATCTTTTAGATCATGGCGCACGCCTCGTCCTCTGCTCTCACCTCGGTCGTCCAAAAAACGAACCCGATCCCGTTTTCTCCCTCAGTCCTGCCGCGACGCGTCTTGCAGAGCTCCTTGGCAAGCCCGTCACTTTTGTCTCTGAGGCAATCGGCGATCAGGCAACAGCCGCTCGCTCTACGATGAAAGATGGCGATGTGGTCCTCCTTGAAAATGTCCGTTTTTACCCTGGAGAAAAGAAGAATGACCCTGATTTTGCCAAAGCATTGCTGGGCAATGCCACTCTTTTTGTCAATGACGCTTTTGGCTCTGCCCACCGCGCCCACTCCTCAACAGAAGGTGTCACTCACTTTGCAAAACAAAGTGCCATGGGCTTCCTTATTGAACGCGAGCTAGAATATCTCGAAGGTAAACTCGATTCTCCTGCCAAGCCATTCGTCGTCATCATGGGTGGCGCTAAGGTCTCTGATAAAATTGATGTTCTTTCCAAATTGATGGAAAAAGCGGATGCCTTCCTCATTGGGGGAGCTATGGCAAATACCTTCCTCGCGGCACAAGGCTATGATCTTGGCTCCTCTAAAATTGAAGGAGATAAGCTTGATCTTGCCCGCGAAATCCTCGCTAATGCAAAGGCAAAAGGCGTCCAATTCATCCTTCCTGCCGACGTTCGCGTTGCCATGAAATTTGAAGATGGAGCCGCAACGACTTGTACAGCTCCCTTCGCTGAAGGTGGTAAGGTCTGTGAAGGTGGCATGGCTATCGACATTGGCGATCAGGCGATTGCCGAATTCTGCGCTATCATCAAAACGGCTAAAACCGTTCTTTGGAATGGTCCTATGGGCGTATTTGAGATGGATTGCTTTGCAAAAGGCACTAAAGAAGTTGCCGAGGCTCTTGCCGCTAGCGACGCCATCACGATTGTTGGCGGTGGTGATTCGGTGACAGCTGCTAAAAAATTCAAGGTTCAGGATAAGCTCTCCTTCTGCTCAACGGGGGGTGGCGCCTCTCTCGAATTGCTCGAAGGGAAAATTCTCCCTGGAGTTGGTTCTTTAACGAATAAATAACTGACAGGAGAAGAGATTTTATCTCCCTATCTTACTCTTTCTCAAGACCGTCTCACTCATTTGTGAGACGG
>JAVXPO010000002.1:0-37095 GCA_036644695.1 Akkermansia sp.
CATGCCCCTTATGTTCTATAAACAAGGAATAATTTTTGCAACGATACTCAACGATTGGGGTCTTTGACCTGTCCTTCGCCGAAGATTTCATACTTGTAGGTCGTCAATTCTCTAAGAGCCATGGGACCTCGCGCATGTAATTTATCGGTTCCGATGCCAATTTCTGCGCCAAAGCCAAATTCTTGTCCATCACTAAACCGCGTCGAGCAATTTTTATAGACACAGGCACTATCGACCATCGTCATAAATAAGCGACTATTGGCTTCATCGTTTGTCAGGATGGCATCGCTATGATGTGATCCATAGCGATTGATGTGAGTGATTGCCTCATGGACATCTGAAACGATTTTAACCGACAGGATGAGATCCTCATATTCTGTGCGCCAATCAGTCTCTGTTGCCTGATGGGCATCATCTCCAAGCCACGGCATGCTCTCGACACATCCGCGTAGCTCGACATGGCGTTGTTGCATTTTTGCTACAAATATGGGCAGGAAGCTAGGAGCTATTGATCGGTGGACGAGGAGTGTTTCCATCGCATTGCAGACCCCTGGGCGTTGTGTTTTGGCATCATCACAAATGCGCACCGCCATCTCAAGATCAGCCGATTCATCAACAAAGGTATGGCAGATTCCATCTAAATGTTTCAGGACAGGCATGCGAGCGTATTCTACGACAGTGGAGACAAGTCCTTTGCCGCCACGAGGGATTAAAACATCGACATAGCCCTCTAAGCCACAGAGCCATTTAACCTCTTCTCTATTGCCAGAGGATAATAATTGAACGGCATTTTTAGGCAATCCCGCGTTCTCAATTCCCTCACGGATCAATTGAGCCATGATTTCATTGGTTCGACGAGATTCTTTGCCTCCTCTGAGGATGACCGCATTGCCTGATTTTAGGCATAATGAGGCAGCGTCACAGGTGACCGTCCCCCTGCTCTCATAAATGAAGCCAATCACGCCAATGGGGACACGCACTTGTTTAATTTGGATGCCGTTAGGGCGCGACCATTCCTCCATGCAGGCACCGACTGGATCAGGCAATTGGATAACTTGACGGATGCCAGCAATGGTTTGAGCCAGCCGCTCTGGAGTTAAGAGCAAACGGTCGAGGAATGCCTCAGATTTGCCAGTGGTACGCGCCTCTTTTACATCCAATGCATTTGCTTCTAATAGTTCGCAAGGCGATTGCTCCAAGAGATGAGCCATATTGAGTAAGGCTTGGCATCTCAAATCATGCGAGCACCCCAGCAAGATAGAAGCAGCAGATTTAGCGGCTTTCCCAGCTTCTAATAAAGGGTTATCTGACATCGTTTTTTGAAGGGAAATAGGTTCCAATCCCCGTATTGCTCAACAATTCTTTGATGCGTTCGGGGTGGCGTCCATGTACAATATAGGTTCCGACACCAGATTCTACTGCACGTTTCACCGCCTGGAGTTTAGCCCCCATGCCCCCCATTGAGAATTTACCTTTATCACTCCCGGCATAATCCATCACGGCATCAATATCCTCTACGACGGGGAGGATTGCCTTACGTTCAGGTCCAGGAGGATATAAGCCATCAACTCCAGTCAATAAAAAGAGGCGATCTGCCTGAATGAGCTCTGCGACGAGTACTGAGAGGATATCATTGTCACCAAATCTCAATTCACTGACAGAAACGGTATCATTCTCATTGATGATAGGGAGGACACGCCCATTCTCTGATAAGCGATCCAGCGTCGCATGGACATTTGCTCGGCGATCTCTCAAATCATCTGCCGTCAATAATAACTGCGCGACATTGATTCCGAAATGTCCGAATAATGCCTCATAAACGTGCATGAGCCTCGTTTGACCGACCGCAGCACACGCCTGTTTCATTGATAAATCAGAGGGATACGCATCAAGCCCTAGCATATAAACTCCCGCACCCACTGCCCCAGAGCTAACCAAGACGACAGAATGACCCTCGGACATCAAATCAGCTAATGAACTTGTAAGATGTACCATTGATGCCTCATCGAGAGTCCCCGATGATTTTGTCAAGACGCCTGTACCTACTTTAACAACAATTCTCATGAGGTAAAAAAATGCTCAAGATTGAGGGTGCTTGGCAAGAGAGGCAGGCTTATCAACAGTCACAGCTTCTGCCCTTGTCTCATCTCTCACCTTCATACCGACCACTGCCCCTTTGGGCACGGTCAAACAAATCCGATCACCCTCTTGCTTTTGTTGGAGAATCACGAGGAATTGATCTCCCTGACTTTTTTCAATCAAGACGGATCGCTTAGCAAGCACCCCGTCACGAGTCATCACCCATACTTCAGAGGGAGCAACGAGCGCTTGTTGGGGTATCCAAAAAAGAGAATCGGTCGTTTGGGCTTGAATCTCTACATTTACCATTAAATTGACAGGGGGCACTCTAAACTCGGGTAAACATGTAGGATTCACATCCAGTTTTGCCACAAGAATCATCTCTTGAGATTGAGCATCAACTTGACGCTCAACACGTTCAATCATTCCACACCACGTCATTTTCATCCCTGGGATGGTGGATGTCACCTCAACGGCAGAGTAGACATTGCCCTTTTCATCACGAGGTAAGGCAGCCATTTTTTGAGGAGAAACAGCAATACGCACCTCACGATCATTGGCTGAGTAGATACTCCCGACAGGGTCACCCTCGTTGATTTGCATCCCTAAATCGACTTGCTTTGAGGCAATATGGCTATCATAAGGGATAGTTAGCAGCGCATGGTCAACATCTGCCTGAGATCGCTCGACCTGCTCCGTTGCTGAGGCGACACGAGCATTGGCGGCACGACGATGAGGCAATCTCAAGACGAGTTCAGACTGACTCCCTTTTGCCTTGGTGTTACTATCCCATTTCCTTACCGCTTTAATCGCGTCTGCCTGCTCCGTTGCTTGAGCGAGTTTCGCCGCCTCTAAATCAGCTTTTGCCTGAGCCAGGTCAGCTTCGTAGATTTGTTTACTCACTTTAAGGAGGGGTTCGCCTGCGGTAAAAAATTCACCCGTTTGGAACTTGGGGTTTACCCACTCAACCACCCCCGTGACCCCTGCTGATAATTCAGATGTACGCCCTGCCTCTACCATCCCCGAGCCCTTCAAATGAACCGCCGTCTGAGGAATCAGGGCTGGCGCTAAGCGCACGCTAGGGAGGACGGGGGCAGGTGTATCCTTACTCTCCCCCATTGAGTTTATGAAGGAAAACACATTATTACCGCCTGAGAAAAAGACGGCGGCACCCACCGCCCCCACGAGAGCAATCAATAAAATGTAGCCTGGGACTGGATTTCGTGACGAAGCCATGAATCAACAAATTCTAACTTTTATGAAGGGAATTCGTTTTCGAGGACTTGTGCATATTGATCTGCCGTATCAAGACCGATCTTGTCAAAATTGCGTAAAAGTTGAGCAAGCTGGAGATCGGTTAACTCCATTTTGTCCAAAACACATGTCTGTCGATAGTAAACATACCCCGTATCTGTATCGAGACGGAATGAGCCCAATCTCTGTTCATCATTCAGTTTGCCAAGAGTCAGGCTCATTTCTACCTGCTGGTCGGCAGGTACTTTTGCAGCAAAAACGACATCAAGAATAAGAGCATGAGGCTTAGTTGCTTCTGTAAATAGGAAGCTACAAGGCAATACTGTCTCATAGGGGAAATAAGCAATACCCGTTTTTTCATCGGCATTTGCTGCCGAATTCACCCACTCAAACTCATCCCCTCTCTTGAGGAGAAAGTCATATACGCGTTCTAATAAACTTTTGTTGGTTTCCATCTTAAAAAGCTATCTATTTGATCAATTTTCTTGGGTTATTTGCGATGCGGTGCATCCCCCCCTTTGTGCTCTCACTCTACGCTTATCCCTTGAGTAGTCAAGTCTATGACTTCCATGGATTCTAAAAAGTAAGATTGAGGGGGAGCAAGACATCAAATCAAAGAATAGTTCCTGGCTGATAGTTGGCGCCCTTGGGGAATTCATTCACCAAGGCGTTCACTGAATCACGGAAGGCATCTACCTGCGGAGCAGCCATGCCTGTCGCCGTTGAATTGGCATCAAAAATCGTCTGTAATTCGGCACGATTAAGCCCTAATCTGCTATCGTTTGCGAGACGGTCGAGTAAATCATTGGAGGTAATCGCCCCCGCACGAAGATCATTCGAGACAGCAACAGCGTGCTCCTTAATGACTTCGTGAGCGGTTTCGCGCCCTATCCCACGTTTGACTGCCTCCATCAAGATCGTAGTCGTCATGAGGAAGGGCAAATAACGGCGAAGCTCTGTTGCAACAACTGCCTCGTAAATACCCATCTGGTCAAGAACAGTCAAAAATGTCTCAAACAATCCGTCTGCGGCATAAAAAGCATCGGGGAGGACAATGCGTCTGACGACAGAACAAGAGACATCGCCCTCATTCCATTGCTCTCCAGCAAGCCCTGCAATCATCGTCAGATGCCCCTTGAGGATGACATGAAAGCCATTGACTCGTTCGCAAGAGCGGGCATTCATTTTATGAGGCATCGCGCTGGAACCTGTTTGCCCCTTGGCAAAGCCCTCCGTTGCCAATTCATAGCCAGCCATGAGTCGTAGCGTTTTTGCAAACGAAGAGCATGCGGATGTCAACTCAACCAATCCCGATACAACAGCAAAGTCCAGAGAACGAGGATACACCTGCCCCACATTCATGAGTTTAGAGGGAATCCCCAAGTGTTGACAGATACGATCTTCTAATGACAGCACCTTTGCCTCATCCTGATTAAAGAGAGAAAGCTGGTCAAGTTGTGTCCCGACAGCCCCCTTTAACCCACGTACGGCATAACGATCCATGGTAGAAATCCAAGAAGAAAGTCCATGTACGAGCTCTTCGCCAAACATCGCCACACGTTTGCCCATCGTCGTCGTTTGCGCGGCAACATTGTGCGTACGAGCAGCGAGGCAAACATGCTTCCACTCCTCAGCTTTATCGCTCATGCGAGTAAGTACGGCGACAGCCTTATCGCGAATGATTTGCATCGAACGCCATACCTGCAATTGCTCAACATTCTCCGTCAAGTCACGAGAGGTCATACCTTTGTGAATATGCTCACACCCCGCCAATTCGCAAAATTCCTCAATGCGTGCCTTCACATCATGACGTGTGATGCGCTCTCTCGCATTAATTGCATCAAGATTCACCTGATTGATTACTTTCTCATAAGCTTCAATTGCGCCATCGGGAATATCCAGTCCGAGATCTTTTTGCCCCTTCATCACAGCAATCCAGAACTCGCGTTCCAAAACAATCCTACCTTCTGTAGACCAGATAGACTTCATCGCGGACGAGGCATACCTCTCCGCCAAAACATTAGGAATCACGCTCATAATAACAAAATTCTAATTGATCTCTCCATCTTTTGCACGCCAAAAATCAGGATTTTTGGGAAAGCTCGCGTAAAATGACAGCCATCGATTGGACGAGACGCTTCATAATATACTCTGAATCGCCTAACCAAATATCATGTTCCCAGTTCCGATCATGGGCACATTTACCTAATGTTGAGAAAAAGAGAGACGACATCATGTGGCAACTCCAAGAGAAATCAGTCTCAGAAATATCAGGGCAAAAGCTCCTGATTTTATGGATATACTGCTCAGTTACAGGAGCATAAACGTTTTTGTAAAATTTATCCCACAAATGAGCTGGCTCATGAGGCGCACGCCATAACAACAACGCATGCGTAGGTCCCCCAAGGCTGGCATCCGTCATAATCTTAAAAGCAGGCTCAATAAACGCACGGATATAATTCTCCATTGAGGGATTTTCATCAGCAATCTTTAACGAACATTCTCTCGCCTCTTCAATAGCCTTAGAATATCGCATAATGACCCCCAAATATAATCCCTCTTTACTATCAAAATAATAAATAATTGAGGCGAGATTAACTTGCGCCGCAGAGGCCACCTCTCGCATCGATACCCCCTCATATCCTCGCTCCGCAAATAACTTTTGCGATGCATCCAAAATTCTTCTACTCGTTTCGGCGGAACGTTCTGACTGTGTCTTTTTCGGCTGCATCAATTTCAATATCCAATTAAATTAAAAATAGCCAATTTAAGGTACACATCCAGCAAAAAATAAATATTTTTTAATAGTTATCCATATTTCATTAGTCTGGAATCCCTTATCACATCTTGAGAGATTTCACAATCATGGTTGTTGTGAGGCACGCTCTAAGATTTCACGAGCACCCTGATGAGATGGATTGCGTCTCAATGCTTTTGTCGCAGCAGAGATCGCCTTATCATAACGGGCTTGTCGATAATAAATAATGGCAATTGTATAAGGAATCTCGGCATCTTCTTGATCAAGTGCAGAGCAATTCTCTAAATCAGATAAGGCAGCTTCCATTTGCCCCATTTGATCATTTAATAAGGCTCTATTATAAAGCGCTCGGACAAAGTTTGGCACCAAGCGAATCGCCTCATTAAACGATTTCATGGCAAAGCCATTTGCGCCATTTTCTTGTTGTCCCAGCCCCAAAAGGTACCATAGATTAGCATCTTGTGGAGCTAGTCTAACCGCCTCCGTCATTTGTTGAATAGCCTCGTTTAATTGCCCTTGAGAAGCTAAAAAGACAGAATAATCGCGATGAACAACTGAGGATGAGGAATCCCACTGTAACGCTTTATCAAACCATTTTTTGGCGGATTCTATATTATTTTTTCCCGCTTCAAGGCTTGCCATTTTCATAGCTCCAGAGGGTTGATCTGACTGATGGAGAGCGGTCCTAACTAATTCTTGAAAGTTTGAACTATCGGCAGGCAATTGATCACGTAGAGCCCATTCTGCCTGCAAGCGTACAACCTTCACGGGATCATTGAGCAAACATTTAACCTCAAGATCGCCAGCATGCCCCATAATTTTGGCAACGGCGGCTCTCACGAGAGGATCCTCATCTTTGATTGCGGTACGGGCAAGCTGCACGACTCGTGGATCACTCGACCAAGTATCTAACAATTCAAGCAAGGTCGCACGCCATGCGCCTACCTCCTGATTGGGATAAGCCCTCAATAAAGCAGAGAGGGATTGAGTATCGCCACGATAGGCAAGCTCAACCGCCCTCGTGCGATCACGATAGCGCGCCATTTTAGGCATTTTGCCATAATACTTTTCAACAATCTCTGCCGCCCATGTGTTACTTTGATCCTTATGGCACATTGTACAGGCGTTTGGGATACCCAACTCGACGCTCAAAAGTGGATCAGGAGAATTAAAGGAGTGGTCTCGTCTAGGGTCTCTCGCCATATAAAGACTCTCTGGCATGTGGCACTCGACACATCTAGCCCCCGTTGAGCCAGCGGGGCATGGACTATGCTTGGGCATATCAATTATTGGTGCGGATGTGCCATTTACCTTTTCTCCCGCCCCGTGGCAGCGCAGACATAAGGCATTATCCTCTTGAGTCAACTTGAGCTTGCCAGTATGAGGGTCATGACAGTCGAGACACGTTACCCCTGCTTTTCCCATTCGGCTGAGACGAATCCCCGTCTCGCAATAATCCTCATCGCGTTGCATGCCATTGGGCCAAAAGATGCCTGGCTGTACAGGCAAAACGAGTTGGAAATGATCATCAAACAAATCTCCTGCCTTAAAATCATGATCAAATTCATCTCGGCGAGCATGACAAGATGCACAATTATCTCTTATTTGCTGAGCTGTTAATTTTTTATCAGGAGAGACCATGCATCCCGTTTTGGCATCGGGGTGAGTTAATAATGGGTCATGACATTGCAGACAGGTCACCCCTGGCTCTATCCATTTCGAGTTGTATTGATCTTTCGTCGAATCGTAATTCTTTTGGAAATTGGTCATGTGACACCACGCACATTGAGTATTCCAATTCATGCCACGCCCCGTCCAATGCCCCCAATCGTCCAAATTCCGTTGATCTTTACCAAAGATATCAAACCATTCCTTATTTTTCACATCCCATGCCGCACTCAAGGTATGGAATCCACCATCCTTTGATGGGACGATATACTGCACCAAGGGGATACGTCCTGTCGCCCATGAGGCATCCCATGTTTTATTCATCTGATCATCATGGATGTGACGATTGCCCTCCTCACCTGTGGTGAAATGGATGGTACTCCCATGAGCTTGTATCTCCATCCCATGAAATGCCTCCGCATCCCACTTAGCATCTAAGCGACGAAATGCCCAGGCATGATCCGAATCAGCCCATTGTCGAAATTCCTTCTCATGACAAGCCCCACATTGGAGAGATACAGGTACCGAGGACTGATCCCAATGACCACTCATCCCCTCAAAAATCTTACCCTTTGCTTGAATCAGGCTTTGTTGCCTCAGTTGCCAATGACGCACCCCCGTCCCTACTCCTATTAAAATACCTAATACTAAAAGAATCAATAATCCACCTCTCCAGCTTAAAAAGAAGGAATGCGAAGATTTTGTTGTAGGGGATGGATTCATTTCAGGCAAACAATTCATGAAGGTCATTGAAGGAGGGGCATAAAAAACCCTCCTCAAAATTCTATTTGAGGAGGGTTGAAGTTTCAAGACATCCTCAAGAATTAATCTTGTGATGTTTCAGCGGCTTTTGCCTTAGCTTCACGAAGAGCTGTACGAATCGACATTTTCACGCGACCCTTGTCATCGATACCGATGCACTTGGCAGTGACAACATCACCAACCTTGACAACGTCTTCGGTTTTTTCTGTACGACCTTCAGCCAATTCAGAAATATGAATCAAGCCATCTTTACCAGGAAGGACTTCCATAAACGCACCAAATGCGGTTGTGGAAACGATCTTACCCGTATAAAGTTCACCTACTTCAATTTCTTGGAACATACGCTTAATTAGATACAAAGCACGGTCGAGACCTTCTTGCTTGGCAGCATAGATATGTACAGTACCGTCATCCTCAATATTGAGATCGGCTCCAGATTCAGCCTGGATGGCTTTAATGTTTTTGCCTCCAGGGCCGATCAATTCACCAATGCGATCTTGTGGGATCTTGGTACTTTCGATACGGGGGGCGTTCGGGCTTAATTCACCTGGGGCAGAAATTGCTTCACTCATGACGTTCAGAATGTCACCACGAGCATTTTTAGCAATATAAATAGCTTCTTCCAGGATAGAAAGAGGCAATCCAGGGAGTTTTAAGTCCAATTGATACCCAGTTACACCGAGTTCAGAGCCACAAAGCTTAAAGTCCATGTCGCCATAGAAGTCTTCAGAGCCAATAATATCGAGCAAGGTTACGTAGCGATCCATGTGATCTCCCGTGAATTCAGTGCAAAGACCGACGGAAATACCAGCAACTGGACGCTTCAACGGAACACCTGCGTGCAACAATGACATGGTACCAGCGCAAACTGTTGCCATCGATGTTGAGCCATTCGATTCCATGATTTCAGAAGAAACGCGCATTGCATAAGGGAATGCTTTTTCATCAGGAATAACTGGAGCAATCGAACGTTCAGCCAAGGCACCGTGACCAATTTCACGACGGTTTTGACCACCGAAACGCCCTGTATCACCAACGGAGAATGGAGGGAAGTTGTAGTGCAGGATAAATCTCTTAGAGTCTTCACCGCCTGTATAGGAATCAAAGAATTGCTTTTCCTCCAAAGGTGCAAGAGTAGCAAGACCCATTGCCATGGTTTCACCACGAGCAAATAAAGCAGATCCATGAACTGTTTTTGGCAAGACGCCAATCTCAGCAGTAAGAGGACGCAATTGCTTTAAGTCACGACCATCAGCACGTCTGTTCTTTTCCATAATAGAGACACGGAATGCCTTTTTCTGGATGTATTCAAACACTTGCTCGATATCAAAATCAGTCGATTCAGGGTGACGTTCTTTAATTGCAGCTTCTACTTCATTGCGGAGAGCACCAACTTTTTTCTGACGTTCAACCTTACTATCTGCATAGATAGCGGCTTCAATGCGATCACCAGCAATTTCATAGCCGATTTCAAGCAATTCAGGCTTAGCAAGCACAAGCTCATAAGAACGCTTAGGTGTATTGACCAATTGAGCCAATTTCTCCTGCGCTTCGCAAAGCTTGGTAACATTTTCTTGAGCGAAGAACAAAGCCTTCACAAACTGATCTTCGGGCAATTCATTTGCGGCACCTTCAATCATGATAACGTCGGTTTTATTGCCGACATAAACGAGATCAAGATCGCTCTCCAAACGCTGAGCATTGGTAGGATTGACCACAAATTCGCCATCGACACGACCAACGCGCACAGCACCGACAGGACCTGCAAAGGGGATGTCAGAAACGCAAAGTGCGGCAGAGGCACCATTGATGCTCAAAATGTCGGAATCATTTTCGCCGTCAGCTGCAAGCAAGAGAGCGATGATTTGGGTATCGTAAAGATAACCTTTAGGGAAAAGAGGACGCAAAGGACGATCCGTCATGCGGCACGTCAGGATTTCTTTTTCCGTAGGGCGCCCTTCTCTTTTGAAAAAGCCACCAGGGAACATGCCCGCAGCAGCTGCTTTTTCTTTATATTCTACAGAAAGAGGGAAAAAGGTTTGACCTTCTTTAACTTTCGTAGCGCTTACTGCCGTTACCAAAACAACGGTATCGCCACAACGAACTGTTACAGCTCCGTCGGCGAGGCGTGCCATCTTACCCGTTTCAATGATGATGGGTTGTGCACCTACTGTACACTCGATTGCATGTATGCTCATATTTTCTTTTTTTACTTCACCCTCAGCCACAACGAACAACAAGAGCTGGCTCTGGGTGCGAAGCTCATGTATATTTTAGGTACGGGCAGTGCCTCAGGAAGAATCTTATAAATCAGAGCACATCTTGTTATTGATGACTCCTCAACAGGATATGTGTATCGTTCAACCGTCTCACACATCCCGAGAATCTTGGCTGTTATGCAACCTGAAAATTGAAAAATTTCGCAAGGCCTGCCCGACAGGACAGTCAAAGAGTTGTATCCCTAACTGTTGTGGCAAGAGTACCCCAGAATACC
The DNA here is from genome assembly GCA_036644695.1 of Akkermansia sp. Taxonomy (GTDB): domain Bacteria; phylum Verrucomicrobiota; class Verrucomicrobiia; order Verrucomicrobiales; family Akkermansiaceae; genus Akkermansia. The sequence goes on from JAVXPO010000002.1 coordinate 11,016, forward strand.
CGATTTGCAAGAAAAAGAATCGGTCGCAAGGGAGAACCCTTGCGACCGAAGAACTCGTTAGAGGATATTCACCGATTAACGGCGAAGCCCCAAACGCTCGATCAAGCTATAATATTGAGCTGAATCTTCGCGTTTGATGTAATCAAGAAGCTTACGGCGACGCGCAACCATTTGTAACAACCCGCGACGAGAAGAAACGTCATGTTTATTTTCGCCAAGGTGGTCGGTCAGGTGAGCGATGCGCTGTGTGAGATGGGCAACTTGGTAGCTAGAGCTCCCAGTATCGGTCTCATGGATCTTGAATTCCTGCAAATTGATTTCTTTACTCATTGAGTGGTCTTTTCTTTTTGTGTGTTAGCTCGTGGCAGTGGCTAATTTGGACACTTGAAGGCACTTAATATGAAGAAGATTATCGATTTGGCAATTCTAATTTTTTACATTCCCCTCATTTTTACTGAATCAAGGCGACATCATCGCTTGACCCAATAGGTAAAAACACATAGAACAGCACTCGTACATACAAGACAACTTGTACCATCCCCCCCTCCCATTTTATGTATCGTCATTTGATTTTAACTCTTTTCTTTTTCATGGCATCCTTTGCCCTCATTCCTCATGCCATTGGAGTTGAAAAAGAAGCCTCGGTCGATATGACTCTTTCAAAACTCGCGACAGAGCTAAATGAGGCCTTCAAAAATATGCCCCATCAAATGATCATTTTTGATAGGATGCGCAATGATTATACCAGCAGGAATATCAAGATCAACAATCAGCTCAACGAAATGGCAGTGGTGCTTTATTCTCAAAGCCAGAGCAACATGTTCTCCTTAGCCTTCTACTGTCAAAAAATAGCAGAGCTTAAAGAAATGTGCGATAGCAAGGAATTCCCCTTCACGTCCATGCTGGACTACATCAATAAAGAAATTAGCCGATTAGCCAGCTTAGAACAAGCAATCACCAATATTGAGCCCTCCCAGCTCAATGAATCAGGACGCATCGCACGCGATAACGCTATTCAAAAATGCATCCAGCTGAATGATTCAACTCAAGCCTTCAAACAACAAGTAGATAGCGACAAAGTAATCTTTGGCTCTCTTCGAGAAAGTCTTGACTCCCTTGACAACAAAGCAAAAAAACAAATGAGTCTGATGATGAACAATGTGTTCCTCGTCCCCTCCCTATCGTTCAACAGCTTTACAGAGGCATGGCAGGCATTTTCCCGTTCTTTTCAAACAACCTATTTCCCAACGAAAGGTAATGCATCGCGACTCAAAGAGCTCGAAAGCTTCGGCACCAATATCCTCTTTTATATTCTCGGCGCTTATCTCGCCTCTCGATTACTCTTCCATGTCATCTTAAAAAAGCGACTTATCAGGCGCAAAGCACTTGATAAAACCTCCTCTTATACTCTCGCAGGGACATTACTCTTTACCGCACTTTGCTTTATTATCTCTCAGAAATTCCAGTCATTGGCTTTTATGAATAGTGTGACGACAATTGGGACAGAATTTTTAATCACGATGGCAGCCATGATTTTCTTGCTAACTATCCGATTCCCCCATGAGACGATAGGCAAAGCAATTAGATTCTATTTACCCTCAATGATTCTTTGCACGATATTTATCATCATGCGTATGAGTATGGCACCTAATATTATCATCAATCTCGCGTTGCCTATTATTTTCCCCATCATCACGATTTTTCAGTTTATTAGCCTTTATCGGAATGGGAAATATCTTAATCGTATTGATCGTGCATTTGGTATCACCTCACTGGTGATGTGCCTTGGGGGGATCACCAGTTCTTTGCTTGGGTATTCCTTCATGGCCTTCCTCTTTAATCTCGTCTGGATCATTCTCATGACAGGCATCCTCGTCCTGTTGTCTATTTGGCAATTACTAAATAGCTATCAAAAGAAACATTATGCCGCCAGCAATGAGGCAAATAAATGGTTTCGACCTTTTCTTGAAAAGCTCTTGCTCCCGATTTTATCCCTTGGTCTCCTTATCTTTAGTACCCTTTGGCCAGCAAGCATCTTTGATATATCACACATCATCATCTCTTGGGCTGGGACAACAATCCCTAATATTGGTAACATCGCCACACACTTATCGATTAACTCGATCCTGATCATAATCTTCATCGGCATCGTGCTTCGCTATCTCGTCTTTATTATCAAAAATATGCTTCACGATATTTATCAAGATTCGTATGAAACTGGAGTCGTTGCCACTTACGTCACTCTCGGTATCCTCATTTTATGGACTCTTTTTATCATTGGTTCATTTTTCTTCTTAGGCATCAACTTTAACGGCATACTCGTCGTGATGGGGGGCATGAGTATGGGGATTGGCTTTGCATTAAAAGATACGATTGACAATCTCATTTGCGGTCTATCCCTCATTTTTGGACGTCTCAGGCAAGGCGATGTCGTCGAATGTGACGACATCCGTGGTAAAGTCTCCTCCATCGGATACAGAACTACGTTTATTGAGACATTGGATGGATCTATCATCGCCTTTCAAAATAACCAACTCTTTAATAAAAACTTTAGAAACTTAACGAAAAACCACCTTTATGAATATATTAAAGTAGAAATTGGCATCTCCTATGGCACAGATATTGATTTAGCTAGAGAGCTCATCCTTACTGCGCTAAAAGAGGTTGTTAATCTTGCTCGAGCAAAAGATACAACGGTCGTCTTAGATAGCTTTGGTGATAACGCGGTCAATCTAGGTGTCTGGGTCTGGGTGCCCGTTCGCAATAAACCTGCCTCCCTGTCAAAAGTGAGAGAAAAAATCTACCAAACCTTTAACGAGCACGGCATTACCATCCCCTTCCCTCAACAAGATATTTACATCAAATCAATGCCTGCGAACAACAACGTCACGCTCCCTTGATGACACCACCTTACCCCTCCTATTAAATCACCCTCATCACATGAAAGACGATCTAACTTTACTCGGAGCTCAAAGCTCCTTTTTCACAAATCCTGATGATGCTCACCTTGAGTCATTTCCCAATCGCACACCAGGCAGACCCTACAAAATCATCCTAGATACGCATGAATTCTCCTCACTTTGCCCTGTCACAGGACAACCTGATTCATGCCATCTGCTCATCTCTTATGTCCCAGCAGAGAAATGCGTCGAAACTAAATCGCTCAAATATTATCTAGCCTCGTATAGAAATTATCCCGCTTTTAACGAGCAAATCGTCAACAGAATCGTCGATGATCTCGTTGCCGCCATCAACCCAGCATGGCTCCGAGTTGAGGGTCAATTCTCCCCTCGTGGAGGCATCCAGCTCACGACAATCGCCGAGCACCAGCCAGAAAACCGACCACTCTGACTCCATTCCCTATGCCTGCTGTGCCATCACCTTCTCGTTCTCGTTCTCAAGATGTTGCAGTCCTCCTCAGCGGTGGACTCGACTCAAGCGTCGCCCTTCATTGGGCTGCATCCACCCATCATGTAGTACTTGCCCTAAGTTTTGACTATGGCTCTAAGCATGCCTCTCATGAGCTAGCCTGCGCAACACAGCAAGCTCAAGCTTTAGGGATTGAGCATCACATCATCGACATTAAGCATCTCTCCCAATTTCTAAAATCTTCCCTTCTCGAAGGCGGAAATAACATCCCTGATGGGTCTTATGAGCAGGGGAACATGAGCCAAACGGTCGTCCCCTTTAGAAACGGCATTTTTTTAGCTATTGCAGCAGGCATTGCCGAGAGTCATGGGGCACAGGGAATCGTCATTGCTGCACATTCGGGGGATCACGATATTTATCCCGATTGCCGAGAAGAGTTCATGACAGCCATGACTCAGGCGATTCAACAAGGCACCTATGCTCAGCTAGGCATCTTGCGTCCATTTATTCATCTTAGTAAAGGTGAAATCGTCAAGCAGGGAGACCAACTACACGTTGACTTTGCGCACACCTACTCTTGTTACAAAGGAGGTCAGATTCATTGTGGCACATGCGCAACGTGCATTGAACGTAAGGAAGCTTTTATCCAAGCTGGGATTCTTGACCCAACGATTTATGCACACTAAATAAAAAAGAGCATCTCAATTGATACTCTTTTTTATTCATTATCATTAATCAAATATTGATGAGTTACGGCACTAAGCCATTGGGACGCCCCTCAAACATGGGACGATCCTTAATAAAAACCTGATCATTAGGTTTCAACTCTAAGGCGCGATCTCGTACGCTAAAATAGTCATACGTTTTCGTCGTGCCACCTCGTGTGATGAGTACATATCGAGATCCAAAATCTGTAATATCCCCAGCCTCAAGGACGGCTCGTAATAATGTAATGCCACGTATGTACGGCACGCTCTTCTTAGCTCCTACATTACCAGAGACTTGGACAAACATTCCTGAATTCTCAACCCCCGATAAATTGGGGTCAACTTGAACAAGAAAGGTTGGCGATGTATAAATTTTGGCATTCACATATGCCCGTACGAGAGCATCCTCTACTTGGCGAGAATTCAATCCAGCTACCCGAACGGTCGATTGTCCTGAGGGGAGCAACGGGAGACGAATGGTACCATCTGTCCCAACTGTATATTGAGAGGAAACGGTACCAACATCCTCTTCAGGAATCGCTTTTGCCGTCACTTTGATCACTGTATTGACGCGGACAATATCCATATCCTGCTGCGCCAACCCTGTCGTCATGGCACTTATTGCCATAATAATTGTTAAAATAAAATACTTCATTGGATTCATTCCAGAGTTAACTCAATACAAATCTTCTTCCTCCACCTGAGGGGTATCCTTCTTTTCCGCAGATTTTGAATGTGGTTTAGAAGAATGGCGTTTAGATGAACGTGAAGGGGTTGCTTTATCTTGATCGACGGGATTCGTTTTATCAGGAGAATAATATGTATAGTAGGTCGTGTAATATTGATACTGGTGATCACTCGTAATATCAACATTATTCATGACAATCCCAGCAAGATGTCCACCAGATGAGAGGATAACCTGCTTTTGTCGCAACAATGCCTTTGCTGGCAATTTCCGTGGCTGAACAACCATCATCGTCATATCAACCGCACTTGTAATCACTGCGGCATCACTTACCCCCAAAATAGGTGGCGAGTCAACTAAAACGATATCAAAACGTTTTTTTGCCTCACTAATGAGCTCAAGCATTTTTTGAGAATTAAGTAACCCTGATGGGTCAATAGGCGTCGGACCTGCTGGTAAAATAAATAAATTATCATAATCCGTCTTTTGAATAACATCTTCCAATGATAAATCGCTCGTCAAATAATCAGAAAGCCCTACGGAGGGATCAATATCAAAATGTTTATGCAACGATGAACGACGCAAGTCAGCATCCAGCATCAAAGTCGTATATCCACCTTGAGCACACGTAAACGCTAGATTTGCCAATGTTGTCGTTTTTCCCTCACCTGCACTACCAGAGACAAAGGCAAGTGACAATTCATCGGGATTCTCACGACTAAGCTCAATATTCGTCCTTAAAATGCGATATGCTTCGATATCAGGAGATTGACCACTATCATGAATCAAATCAGAAATATTTTTTGGAATAACCCCCATAACAGGAGCGTCCAAAACCTTTTCGACCTCTTCCATTGTCTTAACCGTGGTATCGAAATACTCTAAAACAAAAGCAATTAGTATTCCTAGGAACAAGCCACCTAATGCGCCAATCATCAAATTAAGAGGGACTTTAGGCCAATCTGGACGACTAGGCAAAGTCGGATGAGCGTAGATGACAATAGGAATACGAGGAACACTCAAACGAGAAGTTTCAGAGAAATATCTCTTTTCCAATTCCTTATATCGTTCCTGAGCATCATCATATTCTCGTTTAGCAAACAAATAATCCTGATCACCAACAACCTTTTGGCGCAAAATTGATTCCTTTTCGTGAACTACTTTATCCCAAGACTTAATCGTCGTGCGAACAATATCCAGCCTGCGAGCAAGAGATGATTTTAAGGTAATAAGACCTTCATTCAACCGTTCTTCAAGTCGAGCAGTGGACTCCTCAAACATTTTCATTTTTTGGTGATTCTCACCATACCCTTGAATGCGAAGCGTTTTACGTTCTTCCTGCTTCTCATCATATTGCTTTTTCAGATCACGTAAATTAGAAGAGCCAATCCCTTCAGCAGAGAGCAAATCAGCATTAACCACATAACTGAGCAATTGATCATCTTTCAATTTATTCAATTCAGTGACATGCGTATTAAGCTCCTCTTCTTGCTGCTTCAATTCGCGAGACTTCTCCATTGCATTACGGAGAGCTTCTTCAGGGAGAGATGCCGTCGAAGTGCTAGGCCCACTTTCCCATGGATTAAGAATATAGTCCCCTTTGATAAATGTTTTTAACGCACGGGTCTTATTCTCCACAACAATACTCTGTTGTTGCAAAGCTTCCTTCAATTTTTTAATCGCAATCCCCACATATTCGCCTTCTTCCATTTCACGACGTTTGCGATATGCGTCCGCCACCGCTTCCGCTACATTCTGAGCAAGACGAGGATCTTGTGCCTTTGCCTCAACATCCACCATATTTGTATTACGACGAGGAGTCACTAAAATCATCCCACTCAATCGAGAGAGCGCTTCGTTATCTGAGACTCCCCATTCCTTGCCTAAATTGAGTTTGCGTACAGCAAACTTTAAGCACTCGGGAGAGACCATCACCTCAAATTGTGATGTAATATATGAATCTGTTCCAGATGCTCTACTGACAACATCCTCCCCTGATGATGGGGCTAGATCAATAACTGATTGTGGCAACTTTATATCAAATGTCGTTGTCGACTTATAAACGGGTGCTTGTAAAAAGGTAATAATTGCACTAGTCGCAAATACAATAAGAAATGTTAAAAAAATCTCCTTCCACCGATTTCGTATCACTTGGATATAATCCAACGCATGCAAGGCACTTTCCCTAGATGCCGTCTCTTCTCTCTCACTCATGAATGTTACTGTGTCTATCAAATAATGCCTCTAGTTGCCCGAGCAAACTTGCATTCGAGCAAACCTGCCAAAGACAATTAGAGGCTCTCTTATCGACATTCAAGAAAAATTTCTAATCTTGCTTAAAAACTATACGATGTGCCAAGACTAAACACATTCCTCACATAGGAAGAGTTATTGCCATAGCCAGAATATTGTCCGTTCGTAAATGCATACGAGGCATTCGCCGACCAAGACTTACTCAACATACAATTAACAGAAACGTCGGCATTCCATGTCGTATCCTTACGATCTGGGTCTCTAGTTCCTTTAGAAAATGAAGAGGTAACTAGATTTAAGTTAGCCGAGGCTGACCACATCACATTGATCTGATAGGAACCACGAACCCCGACACGATTACTTACATTCGATTCGTAAAAATTGCCAGCAGAATAGGTATCAACGTTTTCGTTAGATAATCTCCAGAAAATACCTGCACTCATACGATCCGTCATTCTACGATCAACAGCAACCTCAGCAGAACCATAAACGTGTGACCCACCTGATACATTCTTAATTTGTGGCCCCACCTTAGCTGTTGCATTGGTGTATTTATCCAAAGCATATTCCATCCCTAAATAAATAAAGTTCGAGAATGAACTCTCACCATAAACACGCTTCGAGTACTGACCATTCCAATCAACCGACACAGCAGCACGTTGTGTCCACTTATAACGGAAATTTTGAGTTAGATTATAATAATCACGGTCATCTGTACTTGCCTCAGCTTTTTCATAATTCAAGACAGAGACATTAAAGCCCGTCGTGGTCGAAAAACGAGAATTCCATGACTTTGAAATAGTATTATTAAAGTAAGTGTAAAAATAGTCGCCATTTCGTCTAGGAGAGGAAATACCTGTCTGGTAATCAGGTTCTGGCTGGTAAGCAAGCGAAATATTCGCCATATACCGAAGGGTCGTATCAAAATTGTGCGTCAACATTGCACTCAAATTCGTATTTGATACAGCTTGATTCGAACCAAATCTCATTTTATCGAGATAAAAAGTACCACCAATTTGACCATCAAATGACAATTGAGTGCGAGCATCAAGCTCCGCCATCGAGGCAGAGACAGAAAAAGAGGAAAAAGCAGATGATTGATGATTCGGATCACTATTACTGACCGCATTAACGTTATCGTCATACCCCACACTTGCATTGGCACTCCACTTAAGTGGGATTGATTCATTCAATCCAATAGGAGAGGCTAAATCATAGAGGCTTTGTGCCGAGACAGTTGGGAGTACAGATGAGATAGTCAGAGCTGAACCAAAGAGAAGGAGATAATAAGGACTTTTCACAGAGTTAAATAGGATAAAATGAATAAAAATTTGAGCCTTTAGTTTCCTTCCGGAGAAGAAACAGGTGGTAAAGGTTTCGTATTAATAGGAACACCGCCAGATTCCAATAAAGCGCCACCAATGTCATGAGAACCCTTCTTATCAACAACAGTCCCAGCCGCTGACTCGCTTTGCCCAGGAGATACAACAGGAGTAATGGGGTTATCAGGAAGGACTTCAGCAATAGCAATTGAACCATCTCTCACAACAACTGATAAAACAGGAGAATTACGAACCAACTGCAAGACAGCATCCCGAACAGGAATGACAACCGTATAAGGTTTGGGGTGAGCGGTAATCGCAGACTTCATCACGGCGTAAACAGCATCAGCCTTTGCCTTATCAGCCCCAAGAAATCTTACGGAATCAGAAACAACTGAGATAATCTGCCCTGGGTATGCCTTGACAGGCATAGCGATTAAAGCACCAAAATCAGAATCAGAAAGATTCGACTCAGAGGCTTCCTTAATAATAGCATTCACGCCATCAGCATCATATTTCCCTGCTTCCTTAGAAGCCGAAAGAACTTTCTGCATGCAATCCATGAGCTCTTGAGCAGATGTCGCCGCCTTAGCCTTAGCTTTAACAGGAGCAACTGACCCCTTCACTGATTGAACTGGAACTGCGTGAGTAGGAGTAACTGCGGTAGATTGTGCCACCAAAGCAGTCATTGCAAAAAGACCACAAACACTTAGTGTGGTAGCTTGCCCTATATGAATAAAACTGGACATATTAGATAGAGTATAAGAGTTATAAGTGGAGCGGGCAACGGGAATCGAACCCGTATGATCAGCTTGGAAGGCTGGAGCTTTACCACTAAGCTATGCCCGCGTCGTTGATAAACATCTACATCTTTTATACACATCACGCAAGTATTTTTTTCACAATTCATTATTTTATTTATTTTTATTGTGAAAAAGTATCCATCATCCTGCATTATAGTATTGACAATATCGTCTAATACCATTAGTTGTCTTGCACCTTCCATGCGGGCGTCGTTCAGTGGCAGGACACGAGCTTCCCAAGCTTGTGACGCGGGTTCGATTCCCGCCGCCCGTACCAATTTTCTTTATCTCTCACTTACAATTAACGAGATTCAAGATCGACTCATGGAGAGTCGATCTTTTTATATCTAAATCTATCTATCGTCCGATAGTCCCTTCTAATAGAGTTAATCTAGCCTCAATCGTCCTGAGTACCTCTGTCTGTTGGGCTTGAACTTTTGTCGTATCTGCAATGAAGCAGCGGAAATCTGTATAGATACCTACTGACAAGATAAAGCCAATCATCATCACAATCTCTGCTTTATATTCCCGTAAGATTGATAGATAATTTTTGAGTTTATCACACATTATTTGCCTTTCTGTACAGGTGCCCCACGTTGCCCTTGGATGACAAAACCACCCAATTCATGAGAAAACATCAATTGTCCTTGCTCCCCTGAGACATGTAACTCTTGAGGCATCTGACACCCCGTAGCAATCACGGTGAAATAAATAGTCGCAGCAACCCCCAAAAGAGTCGTCACGAGAGTTACCCATCGAGGAGATAGCCCCATTGAACGGAGGAGCCCACCAATGCCTTTAACTGCCTGATCGACAGCTTCCTGCCGACTCTCATCTATTGGTTGTTCAGATGGCTTTATCGCAAGCTGTTGTTTTTCATTTAAATTATTCATTTTTGCTAATTGTTGATCGTGAATCTTCCTTTTTGAAAGGAACCGGATTCATCATGCAATCAACACAGCATCAAAACTACAAATCCAACACGTCACAAACTAGACTTACTTAGACTGAAAAGAACCATTCATGAGCGATGTGACAATTTTTGCGGCTCTAATCGCAGCCCCCCCCTGCCCCAATTTATCGACAGATTCCTTCATTTGAGCGAGGACATCGCGACGAACATTGGGTTGCATCAGGCGTTCTAATTCCGTCATCACAGCAATGGGGGTGAAATCATTCTGAATCAATTCTCTCACGACGGGACGTTGAGCCAAAATATTGACCATTCCTAAATATTTAATTTTGACAACCATTCGAGCCATCAGATACGTCACAAATGCCACCTTGTAGATTAAAACATAAGGGAGTTCATGGAGAGCCGCCTCCATCGTTGCCGTACCAGAGGCAACTGCTGCAACCGTGGCGCGATCCATCAAATCATGATAATTCCCAATTTGAATATGAAAAGATTCGGGAGTCAATCCCGCTTTTGTCGCCATAGCAGCCATGATATCTGCCAATTTTTGATTAGAGGCTGAGGTCTCCACTCTCCAATCAGGATGCGTTTTGCGCAGAGATTTCACGACTTGGATAAAAACGGGGAAATGTCGCTCAATTTCTCTCATCCGACTTCCAGGGAAAAGCCCAATCAAATGCTCTTCGCGTACATTCTTTCGCCTGATTTCTCGAATATCATCCACCAAGGGATGTCCCACAAATTCCGTGGGCAAGCCTGCCCCCTCAAACAATTGTTTCTCAAAGGGGAAAATACACATCATCAGGTCAAGGATACGCGCTATTTTGGGAATGCGCCCCTTATGCCACGCCCATACTTGTGGAGAGATAAAATAAGCAATTTTCACATCTGGGCACGTTTTTTTCACCTTCTCGGCAAGTCGCAAGTTAAACCCAGTATAGTCAATGAGTAACAAGCAATCAGGCTTTTCCTCTTGAATCCGTTTCAACAAACCAAAAAGACGTGCCTTAAACCAGCCATACTTTTTAAGCACTTCGACGACGCCAATCACAGCAGCCTCCTCTTCCCAATCCTCCACCGCTGGGCACAGAGCATGCATCTCCTCGCCACCATATCCCTGCACCGACAGACCAGGATTGAGATTTAACAATTCCTTTAACAAGAGAGACCCATGCTTATCTCCGCTTTTTTCTCCAGCAACAACGTAAAGATTCATGTGTTTTAATGAGCATTAAGATGACTTACCGCAACAGAACGATGCACCCCTTGACTCATGAATCATACAGAATCCGACTTTTCAATCAATAAAGACTTTTCAAGAATGATTTATTATGCACACTAGGCGGTTCAAATGTTACACGAATTTCTATATATATGGATGAACTGGGTCGAAGACTTTGGTTACTGGGGTGTTATTCTTCTCATGGCGATGGAGAGCTCCATTTTCCCCGTGCCTAGCGAGCTTGTTATCCCCCCCGCCGTCATGCACAATAATATGAGCGTTACAGGGGTCATCCTCTCAGGGACCTTTGGCTCATGGCTCGGTTCGGTCATTACCTACGCCGTTGCTCGCTGGTTTGGTCGCCCTGTCATCATGCGATGGGGCAAATACTTTTTCATGCCACCTAAAAAGATTGAGAAAGCAGAGATATTCCTCGCTCGCTATGAAAAATCTGGGGTCTTTTTTGCGCGACTCCTCCCTGTCATTCGCCACCTCATCTCCATCCCTGCGGGACTCGTCCGCATGAACTTTTGGATATTCTCACTCATCACCATTTTAGGTTCCTTTGCATGGTGCTCGGTACTTGCCGTCTGTGGTAACCATGTGAAAGCTAAAAACCCCACGGTCATGGATAGCCCTGAGAACCTCATTGCCGCCATCAAAGCGGAGAGTATGTGGATTGTTGTGGGTGTTTTTGTCTTAGCTATTCTGTATTTTGGAATGATGATGATGACCCGCAAAAAAGGCACATCCCCCCAAGAAGGAGAAAAATAAGTACCCTCCAAAAGGCAATGAATGACACCCCCTTGACAGCCCCATTAACTCTACAATCTGAGCGAGTTATACGTGCCCTTGACTTTTTCCATCAAGGGTACAACTGCTCTCAATCTGTCTTTGCTGCATTTGCCGATGCCTGCGGTCTCGATGAAAAACTCGCTCTGCAAATCTCTGCCCCTTTTGGGGCTGGTATCGGACGCATGCGCGAGGTCTGCGGTGCCTTTTGCGGTCTAGCTATGGTCTCTGGCGTCCATCACGGCAATGCGACCCCCAATACTGACGATAAGGAAAAAATTTTTACCCTAGTTCAGGAATTAGCCAGCGAATTCAAAGCAGAATTTGGCACGATCTATTGCCGTGATCTCCTTCATCTCTCTGATGAGACAAAAGAAACGCCCCGCCCCTCTGAACGGACAAAATCCTATTATGATGCCCGTCCCTGTGAACGTTGCGTCGCCCACTGCGCAACCCTCGCAGAAAAACTCATTGAGCCTTCACGCTCCAACTAAATCAATCATCATGAGCACCCCTTGCACCACGTCCTCACTCAGCTACCCTGGCTCACAACGCATCTACATCTCAGGCAAAATTTATCCCGACATCCAAGTCCCATTCCGCGAGGTTGCGCAACACGACACCGTTTTCCCTGATGAAACAGTACAAAGTAATGCTCCCATCCGCCTTTATGATTGCTCTGGGGCATGGGGCGATCCCAAATTCCATGGTAATGTCAGCCAAGGGCTCCCCTCTATCCGCCAACAATGGATCGACAATCGAGGCGACACCGAGGTCTACAATGGCCTGACTGGCAAAGCACGTCGCTCGACAGGTGCACACCCCGTCACCCAACGTTGGTATGCACAACAAGGCATCATTACACCAGAAATGGAGTTTGTCGCCATCCGCGAAAACCTCGGGAGAGAGGTTGCCTTCAAAGCTATTTACGACCGCTTCCCCCATGAGAAATCTCGTCCAGCATCTGCTCAAAGTTATCTTGATACATTGGGGACGAGAATGCCTCGCCCCTCACATCTTGAAACTCAAGAAGGCTTTGGTCCACAAAGTTTAATAAATCGAGATCGCCTAGACAACCAGCATCAGGGAGAGCACCGCAACGGGTGCCGCATGCCAGCCTACTTTACCCCAGAGTTCATCCGAGACGAGCTCGCAGCTGGGCGTGCTCTCATCCCCGTCAACATCAATCACCCCGAGTGTGAGCCCATGCTGATTGGGCGCAATTCTCTCGTCAAAATCAATGCCAACATTGGCAACTCTGCCCTAGGCTCAAGCATTGAAGAAGAGGTTGAGAAACTTCGTTGGGCAATTCATTGGGGCTCTGACACCGTCATGGATCTCTCTACGGGGAAAAACATCCACTCAACGCGCGAGGGCATCATACGCAACTCCCCCGTCCCCATTGGCACCGTCCCCATTTATCAAACCTTAGAAAAGGTCAATGGAATCGTTGAGAACCTCTCGTGGGAGCTCTTCCGCGACACTCTCATTGAGCAAGCGGAGCAAGGCGTTGATTACGTCACCATCCATGCAGGTCTCCTCTTACGCTTCATCCACCACACAGCTCATCGCATGACGGGCATCGTCTCGCGAGGGGGCTCAATCATGGCTCAATGGAGCATGACCCATGGTAAAGAGAACTTCCTCTTTACCCATTGGGATGACATCTGTGACATCCTTGCCACCTACGATGTCGCCGTCTCCATTGGGGATGGTCTGCGCCCAGGCTCCATCGCCGATGCCAATGACTTTGCCCAGCTCGCCGAGCTCGAAGCCCAAGGCGGACTCACCAAAGCAGCATGGGACAAGGGGGTCCAAGTGATGAATGAAGGTCCAGGGCATGTCCCCTTACACCTCATTGGAGAGAACATGAGCAAACAGCTCGAATGGTGCATGGAGGCGCCCTTTTACACACTTGGTCCCTTAGTCAGCGACATTGCCCCTGGCTACGACCACATCACAGGTGCCATCGGAGGTGCAATGATCGGACAACAAGGCTGTGCCATGCTCTGCTACGTCACCCGCAAAGAGCACCTGGGACTCCCCGATAAAGAGGATGTCCGCGAGGGGGTCGTCACCTACAAACTCTCGGCTCATGCCGCTGACCTTGCCAAAGGTCACCCCTCTGCTCAAATCAGAGATAACGCCCTGTCTAAAGCTCGATTTGAATTTCGATGGGAAGACCAATTCAATCTCTCTCTCGATCCTCAAAAGGCACGTGAATATCACGATTTGACCCTCCCTCACGCCTCCGCTAAAGCAGCTCGCTTTTGCTCCATGTGCGGACCAAACTTTTGTGCCATGCGTCTCTCACAAGACATAAGAAAAGCCTACGACGAAGAACAAAATCACCAAGGGTAAAATCCCCCCAAAGGGGGATGGAGTCATTGCCAATTTTTATACCCAATATTTGAGAACAAGTGGCTCTTGGTAGGCAAACATTTCGGCTCTTTGATCTGGCAAGGCATCGAGATACCCATGTAGGTGCAAGAGTCCGTGTACCATGTAGCGAAAAAGTTCTCTCTCCCAAGGTTCATCAAATGATTTTGCTTGTCTTTGAGCAGTATCTCGACTCACCACAATCTCACCGAGTCCGTCCCCATGAGGGAAGGTAATGACATCAGTCGGGCTTGGGTCATTGAGAAATTTTGCGTGAATGTCAGCGATGACAGAGTCCTCGACGATACTCAACTCAACTGTCTCTAATTTACTTAAAATGTGATCGGGCCCTTTCGGGAGAGTCAGTATTTCAACGACACACTGCGTCAAAAGCCTCTGATACCTCTCCATTAAATCAAGAGGGATTGATTCATCATCCGTATTATCGTAAAGCTCAATAACCAGGGGATTCGTCACAAGACTTAGTCTTTCTTATTTAATTCCTCTACTAACGACGAATTTGCATCGTTAGGGGATTCCTCAAGAGAATCTTGCTCCTGAATAATGGATGAGGGTTGCTCTTGCTCAGCGGCGAGAGCCTCTTTCCCCTTATCTACAACATGATCATCAGCCTTTGGGTAAGCAATACGGCTATGGCGCATATTCTTAACTGTCGAGGCAAAACTATTCCTAATCTTTTTCAAATCTCCAAACGTCAACCCACTAGCATCTAAATGCCCCTCAACCACGCGAGCACGGATGACATTATCAATCATGGTATCAATTTGCTCGGGGCTTGGATCTTTCAATGATCGAGTCGCCCCCTCCACAATATCCGCTAAACTCACAATCCCCGTCTCCCTACTTTGAGGAATTGGTCCCGAATAACGGAAATTTGACTCAATCACCTCTGGGACATCATCTACATTGGCAATACCAAACTCAGCCTGATCGAGCATATCCTTGCGATTATCCATCGCCTTACGATAAAAATAATACGCCAATGATGTACCATGATGCTGTTGAATCGCCTCAACAATAGGCTTATTAAGTTGGTGAGCAATCGCCATTTCAACACCTTCAGAGACATGCCCAATGATAATTCTGGCACTCATACTGGGGGATAATCCCTCATGAGGACTTGTCTCTCCCTCATTGATATTTTCAGCAAAATAAGAGGGGTATTTTAACTTACCAATATCGTGATAATAAGAGACCACACGACAATGAGTCGCATTGGCTCCCACCTCCTCTGCGGCGGCCTCTGCCAATTGAGCAACGACAATACAATGGTGAAATGTACCTGGCGCCGTCAATTGCATCTGCTTGAGCAATTTGTGATTCATATCCGAGAGCTCCAGCCAAGACACAGGGGTAATCACCTTAAATATCCCCTCAAGAGCAGGTAAGGTACCTCCCAGCAAAATAGCCAAGGCAAGGCTCACTCCAATCGCGCCAACAATCCCCCAAACGAATAAATTCATATCCGTACTACGCGACACATCATAATCAATGACCCCTAGTAACGAACTCAATAAAAAGACAACCAAGCCGACTAAAAATCCAGCTTTGAGTAATTGCCCACGACTCCGCATATCACGCATTAAAAATACCGCTGTCATCCCAGCGGATAGACTAATTGCCAAATAGTTCATGCGAAAAGCAGGATCGACAAAACCAAGCCCCAATACACTAACCGCCACAGCCGTAAATGCCCCACAAGCAGCTCCCATCAAAACAGTCACCACTAACGGAGCCAAGATATACGGCATCATCAATCCAGCAAACGACACAATCTCCGTTTGCCCACCTGTCATCTGTCTAACCAAAAGAATCCCTACTAGCTGAATGAGAATAGCACCCCAAACAACCGTAAATGTCTTATTGCTCACAAATTTCTCCTGTGACGCCACCCAATAAATAGGCAATAAGGCAATACTAGCGACAAAAACCCATAAGAACGAATGAATCATCTCAATCGTGCTCTCACCCCATCTAGGAGTAAACATGCAGATCACCTGTAAAAGGATGACACCTAAAATAATCTGAGTAATACGCAACCACTGGCTCTTATCCAGCTTGTCAAAAAACTGCTCCTTTTTATTCGTTGCATCAAGCACAGAGGCTGGTACATCATTCATTTTTTTCATAATCATGAGCCAAATTATTTATTTCCAAAGACACGAAAAGCTCAATACCTAATGGCATCAAGCTTTGCTTATCAATGTTCGATCGCATTAGGGATTTTCCCCAACTTTGCCATCTCTTCTTCAATCATCGGATTGATTCCAAGACGATGCATATCAAATGCAATGTGCAACGCACTTTTCATCGCGAGCCCAGAGGCACTGCCATGAGAGATAATCGTCAACCCATTTACACCTAAAAGTGGACATCCCCCGACATGATCATTAGAGAGACGTTGCTTCATGGAAGAAAAAGCGCCAGATGCCAAAACAGCTCCCATCATGCGAATCGGACTCTTTTTAAGCTCAATTTTAAGCCAGTTACTAAAAGCTTTAGCAGTCGCTTCGCACGTTTTTAACAAAACATTCCCCGTAAACCCATCAGTCAACACAACATCAAGTTCACGATTAAAAAGGTCATGCCCTTCAACATTGCCAATAAACTCAAAAGGCAACTCCCTCTCACGAGATAAATACGACAAGAGGGCAAATGTACCCTTGGTAAAATCCGTCCCCTTCTCATCTTCTCCCCCATTGCTCATGATCCCCACCTTAGGCATCTTGCGCCCTTGGACATGCTTGGCAACAATACTGCCCATCATCGCATAACCCACTAAATGGCTCGGATGGGCATCAGGGTTAGCCCCTGTATCCATCACATGACAGACACCATAATCATTAGGTAGTGGCGTCAAGATACCTGCACGCTCAACCCCCTTTAATAATCTAAGTTTGATCGTAGAGGCAGCAACGGCAGCACCAGTATTACCTGCGCTAACAACAGCTTCGGCATCCCCTCGTTTGACCAGATCGACAGCGAGAGACATCGACGAGTTCTTTTTTTGACGAACTGCCATCAACCCCGACTCATTCATGGCGACGACTTCATCGGCATTCACTATTTCTACGCGATTGCCAGATACGCCAAAAGCATCACATGAGCGCTTCACTTCATTTTCCCGACCGACAAGATAAATCTTTTCAATTGCAGGGAAATCATTGAGGGCTAATTTGACACCTTCAATGTTAATATCAGGGGCATTGTCTCCCCCCATGACGTCAAGGGCGATTTTCATGATTTCTATGATGCTTCGCTAATCACAATACAAGCAATTAAGTCGCTTTGACAAGCAAAAGCGACTTAAATAACTTAAAAACATAAACGACCGCATGTGACGTGTGATCGCATGGAAGAAATAATCGCTTAGGCTTCTTGAGCCTTTACGATGATTTCCTTACCACCTCGTGTGGTATATGTTCCGCAATTCGGGCATGCGGTGTGTCCTGGAACACTGCTACCGCACTTCGTGCATTTGCAGAGCTTGGGAGCACGCCAAGCCTGAGCGGCGAGGCGACTGCGTTGCTTCATCTTGGACGTTCTGCGCTTGGGTACTGCCATGGCTTTATAAAATCGTTATTGGGTGAATTTACTGTTCACCGAGAGCATCCAGGGCGTCCCATACGCCACTATTGCCACTCGGGGCAGGACTGTTTACACCCATTTGCCCCTCTTTGTCCACTCCAAAATGAGTCGATTTTATATTACAGGGATTTTCCATGTCAGAATCTTCGCATTTTGGATAAGCAGGAAATTCCATAACTAACTCTTCACGAAGCACATCCGATACATCAACCTGACGCTTGCCACTAATTTCGACACTTTCAGAAAAATTATCAAGTTTCATCGTCATCGGGAAGTGATGCAGACATCTCACACATCGGAAGAGGAATGGAGCCGCAATTTTCCCGCGCAAAAAAAGCTCTTCTTCGAATTGTTGTACATGGAGCTCAAATGTCAACGCGCCCACAGAACGAATCTCATCGCTATCAATGCCAAAAATATCCCCATCAATCTCACCAGAAATACTCTTACCCTCGACAGGTAAAGTATCCAAATCAATACACAGCTTTTTCATGAGGAAAAGATAACACAAGAGACAAGCCCAGTGCAAGATTCTACAAAGGCAGTAATCACCTACCCTTCAATAACAGACAAATTACCGAGGCTCAACTAATCTCAACCCGCCTCTAACCGGGAGGCCATTGGAGAGAGCGTCCCCCCAAGATATGAACATGCAAATGAGGTACCGCCTCACCAGCATCTCGCCCATTATTGATGACAATGCGAAATCCCCCCTCAGCAAGCCCCTCTTGACGAGCGACCTCACCTGCCACTAAAAGGAGGTGCCCCAATAAAGCGGCGTCCCCTTGCTCCGCCTGCTCAATACGAACAATCGGTTTTTTAGGGACGAGAAGCAAATGAACGGGTGCCTGGGGCTCAATATCCCAAAAACAGACACATTCATCATCCTTGTACACAATACGGGCAGGAATCTCCCCATCATAAATTTTCTCAAACAGCGTCTTTTCCATAGATAAAGAATCCTATCAATCTCTACTAAAAAATCAACTTTTTGCGGAGGCACGTCTCAAACGATCCATCATTGCCGTCCCAAGCCCCTTCGTAGGAACTGCTTCTGCAACAATCACATCAATACTATCATCCTCATCCATCTGACGCATTAGAGCAAATAAGCGCACGGCAGCCTCAGCAAGCCGTCCATTACCTGGGCTCATGACAACAAGTGACTCCCAATCATGCAACTCCGCCAAAGGAGAATCCCCCTCATAAGACAAAAGCCCGTAACGAACCCCCTCCTCGGGGATAAACTCGGCATCTGGCTCAACGAGAATCAATTTTTTGCTGGGGGCATAGTGACTAGGTAATTGCCCTGGGGCAACAGGTTTATCGAGGGCATCAGTGGCGGGCTTCTTTTTACGAAGCACCTTCACAATATTGCGAAATTGCTCACGCGTCACAGGACCATCTCTTAAAATCTCAATACACGCCTTGCCTTTTTCATCAAAAGTAGGAAAGACAATCGTACTCTCTAACCCATCAGAGCAGGCACCAGCATCGAGCACCATCTCAATAGCACCATCCAATTCCTTCATCACCGCACTAGCACACGTTGGGCTAATGCGACCAAAACGATTGGCACTTGGCGCCGCAACTGGGTGCCCAAGAGCACGAATAACACCACGCATTACAGGATGGGCACTCACACGAACAGCCACGGTTGGCAACCCACTCGTCACAATATCGGGAACAATCGCTTTTTTCGGTAACACCATTGTCATCGGACCTGGCCAAAATAGCTTAGACAATTTTTCGACGACCTCTTTAAGCTCTTCGGGCACCTCTGCCACAGTATCCAAATCTCGGGCACTTGCCAGATGGACAATTAAGGGATCAAAAACTGGGCGACCCTTTGCCTCAAACACCCGAGCAACCGCCTCAGGTAAAAAAGCATCTGCCCCAAGACCATAAACCGTCTCCGTCGGCAAGGCGACTAGAGAGCCTGCTGCGAGTGCATCGGCAGCAATTACATACAAATTTCTATTATCAGACAGGGCATCGACCTCATACACTTGCGTTTCCATGTGCTTATCCTTGCCTCATGCTAGACCCCAGGTCAAGACTAGCTTTACATTCACATCTACCTTGACAAAATAACTGCGTCTTGAAAGATAATATTGACCATCCACGTATTCATTAAAAAGCACTTCACCTTTATTCGTTATGATTCAATTCATCATCAAGATTTTACCAATTCTCGCCTGTTGTTTCGCGGTTTCTTGCTCACAACAACAAAAACACGATGCGATCCCGATGGGGGTCATTGCCAACATTGAGACCGGGGTCGTCGTCAGTGTAAAAAAAATAAAGATTAACGTCAAAAAAGCAGAGGACGGCACCTTTGCCGCCATGGCAGAGAGTGCAGCACAAGCAGTATCCCCTGGATTCTTATCCGAGGGGACAAGTCGCATCGCCTCTGCCACAGGCTCACTCATGGATAATAAGGTCGATTTAGAAGATGCTGTCAGAGTCAGAGTCAAACTTGATGAGAACAAAAAGCTTGTCGAGATTATCCAGCTGGAACGCCCCAATCTTACCTTTAAGATAGGACAAAAAGTCTTTATCAGCAAAGGATCAACCCCAGGTAACCTCTGGATTGATTGAGCCATCGCGCAGCGCCATCATGCCCATTTTACTCTCTCCCCTGCTTGAGACGACGAAAAACATGCGCTACAGACGACTTGGAGTAAAAGCTATGAATACGCATCCCACGCTTGCTTCTCATTCTCACTTTTTTCTCAATCAAAAGCCCCTTCTTGGTCAATCGATATAAGGTACTCCTAATCACCTTGAGCAAAGCTAAAGTCTCATCTATCGAGTAATATCCCTTGGGGGCATAGGCACAGAGTGGAGACTTCTCCGCAACAAGTTTTTGCACATGCTTATCATCCCAAAAACAAGATAAACATCCATTCTGCTGCCTGACTAAAATAAAGCGCACTTTTTTACGTTTCAAAAACTGCCGCGTCCCAGACAGACTACATCCAAAAAGAAGAGAAGCTTCTTTCGTAGAAATCCCCCCAATCGGTGGATTCTTATACGCTCTTCCTGTTTTCTCTCGAAAGCCAGATCTTTTCTTAAAAAGCTCCTCAGGAAAGACGAGACCTGGATGGTTAATCAACGAAATTCCCGTTACACTCACCAGTGAATTTTTCAAATACGGTTTCATTTGGATAACCCCATCAATAATTGTTGTTGTTGAACAAACGGTATTTCCAACATCCGACAAATACCCAATTTTATGTATGTCTCATTTTTTGTAATTGCACTTTTTGAAAAACTAAAATATGTCAAAAAACCATATTTATTCAAATAAGCCATGGACGAACACCACTTATTATGAATATCATCCGAGATAAATTGGAACCACTTTTTATTTTCTTCCATATCGTCAAATTGCACGATTTCGTGATATTCTCAACAAAATATTTTTTGGTTATTTTGTTTTTTATTCGCGTTTTAGACATTAGTGGGCAATATATGCCACATGGATGATGTCAAATATCTAAAAGATCATTTGAAAATATGGATAAAAACAACCCCAGGGATGACCAGGCTCAAACTCGCCACCCTCTGTGGAGTCAATAAAAGAACACTTGATAATTGGCTAATAAAAAAGGGAGTAATCCCCGATGCTCAAAAAACAGTCTTGGAATTATTGATTAGCAAAAAAAAGAGAGCAAAAAAGAGCAGCTTTTATAAAGTCTCGCTCTCGTTCACACTTGAAGAATTTAGAGAAATGGAGCAATACTCTAAAAAGAATCAACTCCCAATCAAAAAATGGTTAGAGACCACAATCAAAGACATCATCTCGACACCAAATCAACAGCCCCCCACAGAGCAATCATAATACCTGCCGAGAGGACCACCGTTTTGCTAAAAAAGCGCACACCATCAGTTGCATTTGATGAAAAACCATCAAGGGTATCACCAAAATACCGATAGGAGAACCTGCAAAAATAACATTCATCATTGGAATACCTGTCGCGAGACTTTTCTTTGAGCCACAGAAAATGATAGCAATGCGATCCTCTCGATTAAAACCGAGGACGCGAGATAACCAAGCAGTCCACACAAGTGCAAACGCCAAAATAATAGCACAAGAGACAAGCACCCATCCCAGAGAACACAGGGGAATCGACCGCCATACACCTTGCACAATGGCATGACTAAAGGCGGCATACACCACCAACCAAATCGTACTCTGATCTGTCCATGATGTCAGGAGATGATGCTCGCGCACCCAAGACCCGACCCATCGCTGCACCAGTTGACCCAGCACAAACGGAACGAGAATAATCAGACAAATATCAGCAAAAATACCCCAACTCAAGCCCCCTAGCCCCCCAGTCGTCGTCAATAACATACCAACCAACAGAGGAGTCATAAAAACCCCTAAAAGGCTAGATAACGATGCGGCACAAACCGCAGCAGCTACATTCCCCTTCGCAATAGAGGTAAAGGCAATACTTGATTGAACTGTTGAGGGCAAAAAACATACATACAACAAGCCCATTGATAGCTCAGGCGTCAACATGGGAGCTAAAACAGGCTGGAGCATCAGCCCTGCCAAAGGAAAAAGGACAAAAGTACTCAATGCCACGATCCCTTGCAATCGCCAATGCAACAATCCATCCATCACGGCACCTCGCGATAATTTCGCGCCATAAAGGAAAAATAACAACATGATTGCCACATTACTAATATGGCTAAAAATCACATCCCCCACCCCATAACAAGGCACAAAAACGGCGCACAGGATACTCACGACGAGCCCCGTCGTAAACCTGTCCGCCGTAGAAATGAGCCTCTTGATAGGATTCATAAAACAAGGGGCATTCAAGAGCCATTTATAGTTCCCCACCCCTCCGTCTAACGATTATAAAAATCTCACCGCATGCTTTTTACTCAAGCGCAAAATATCGCCAGACTTGAGTGTAAGGCGAGAGTTTGGATCATTCACCTTAACATCATTTAATTGAATGGCACCAGGCATAAAATGCTCCTTGCGCAAGACTCCATTAGATTTAGTCAGATGAAAGACAGTCGAGAATAGATGCGAAACAAGCTCCAAGGCATTTGCCCCCTCGGGTAAGCTCATCAAATCAAACTCGGGCAAATCCGCTGATGCTAAATCGCGCTTAGAGAATCGAGTCTCCCAATCTTGTTTGGCAAGTAATGCTGCCTCTTCGCTATGGTAACGAGCTGTCAACTTGACTGCCAATTGCTTTTTCGCCTCCATGGGATGGAGAGATAAATCTCTAAGCGCACCGAGCAACACTTGATAATAACGATCCATCAACTCATCACTAGTACTCATCACCTTGCCAAACATCGTTTCAGCTGGCTCATCAACACCAATATAATTGCCATAGGATTTGGACATTTTGCGAACGCCATCAAGCCCCTCAAGCAAGGGAAGAGTCATGGCAATCTGGGGGAGCATCCCTTGAGCTTTTTGCAAATCACGACCAACGAGGAGATTAAATAATTGATCCGTCCCTCCAATCTCGACATCTGCCCTGATGACAACCGAGTCCCATCCCTGCATGAGCGGATACTGTAACTCGTGGAGACGTACCTCTCTCCCCGACTCAACACGCGTGTGAAAATCCTCGCGAGCCAGCATCTGTTGCATCGTCGCCTTTGAGTTCAGTTGTAAAACTTCCTCATAGGTCATCTTACGAAACCAATCACCGTTATAAACAATCTCAGTCTTGGAGCGATCTAAAATCTTAAATGCCTGCTGAGTATACGTCTCGGCATTGACGAGCACCTGATCTCTAGTCAATGGGGGACGCGTCACCGAGCGTCCCGTCGGGTCGCCAATCGTCGCCGTAAAATCCCCAATCAGCAAAATAGCTTGATGCCCCAATTGCTGAAACTGACGCAACTTCTCAATGGCAACCGTATGACCAAAATGAATATCGGGTGCCGTCGGGTCAACACCCAACTTTACCCTTAAGGGACGTCCCAACTTGAGGCGTTCCTTTAATTCGTCCCTTCCGATCACCTTAGCGGTGCCAGACATCAGATAATCTAATTGTTCGTCGATGGTCATTGTCGTGAGTTACCCTGCCCGTATTATAGGCAATGTGCAAGTGGCGATTATAAAATATGCG
This sequence comes from Akkermansia sp., assembly GCA_036644695.1. Lineage (GTDB taxonomy): Bacteria > Verrucomicrobiota > Verrucomicrobiia > Verrucomicrobiales > Akkermansiaceae > Akkermansia. The sequence continues at coordinate 35,192 of JAVXPO010000002.1, forward strand.
TCAAAACGTCCTTATGACGCCACTTCCTTTGTTTGATTTTTTTCTTCCATGGCTTTTTGCTGAGCCCATTTGCGGTTTATAATCCGATTCATCCATATCAGGAACCAAGCAATGAGGATGACAATTAAGCTCCCGATTCCCCAAATCATCCACGTGAGTTGAGTTGATATCTCTCGCTCACCACGCTCTGCGGCTAAATCGAGCCAATGATAGGCAGCGACAGGATTAAACCCTACGCCACTCCCTGGGGTAAGACACATCCACCCCAAACGTCCCATAGCAGGGGCATATCCATTCTCAGCAGCTTTTTGAATAGATGCAGCCCCTTTATCCGTATCACCCTGTCCAAGATAGTAACACCCAAGCTCATAAACAGCTGGGGGCGCATTCAGCTCATCTGCAGAACGTCGTAAAATCTTTAACCCCATCGGCAAATCAGCATCGACACCAATCCCATCTCGCAGCCTCTTATATGCCTCGACAGCAGACCATGCATCCCCTAACGAGGCGGCTTGACGATAATAGGCTAAGCCCTGCTTTAGATCTTGAGCTCCACCACGCCCCTGCACATACATCTCTGCCAGCAAACGCAAGGCAAAAGGATCACTGAGCCGTGCACCTCTCTGTAAAATTTCTCGTCCTTTAACCTCATTTTTAGCAACGCCTTTGCCCTCATTATAGCAAAGTGCCGTCTCGGTAATAGCCCCTACATCATTGTGCTCTGTCGCCTTATCAAACCAATGAAATGCAATCGACTCTGATGCGCTACACCCAAGCCCCTCTCTCGCCATAAAGGCAACGAGTATTTGTGCTTGTAAATTCCCCCCCTCAGCCGCTCTCGTCAACCAAGTATACGCTTTTTGATGATCTACGGGCGTACCCTTCCCCTTCTGATGCATCAAGCCATACCAAAATGAGCCAGTAGCATCACCCTTCTCTGCTTGAGCCTTAAAAGAAGACAAAGCTCGCGCATACCATTTGTTGGATAACTCTTTGCGCGGTGGATTCAAGCTCCCATACAAATAGCCTAAATGATACTGACTATTCGCATCCCCTATTTCTGCCGCTCGCTCAAACCATGACAATGCCTTGCTCGCATTGGCAGGAAAAACGCTCGTGCCTAAAGAAAAAATCTTACCTAGCTCAACCATGGCTTTGGCATCGCCACGATCTGCCTCTATTTGTAGTAAGGTCACATATCGCTCACTCCACTTCCTCGCCTCAAGAGATGAGCTCTGCATGTCTGCACTCATCCATAATTTGCGAGCCGCCTCAATTGATTGCCAGCCCTGCTCCTTGCTCGCAACTCCCTCCAGATTTGATTTACTGTCTTCCGGAGAGGACGCAACAACGGCAGGGGATTGTTCCCCTGCCGCCATCACGGGGAGAGCTGCATATAACAGCCCTCCCATTCCGGCAAATAAGAAGCATTTTGCTACTAAATTCATGCCAGATAATATGTTTATGGATTAATGACGATCACGGTCTCCGCCGAAGCCACCGCCTTCACGACGAGGTCCGCCAAATCCTCCGCCTTCACGACGAGATCCACCGAAGCCACCGCCTTCACGACGTGGTCCGCCAAATCCTCCGCCTTCACGACGTGGTCCACCGAATCCTCCGCCTTCACGACGAGGTCCACCGAAGCCACCTTCACGACGAGGTCCGCCAAATCCGCCTTCACGGCGAGGTCCACCAAATCCGCCTTCACGGCGAGGTCCACCGAAGCCACCTTCGCGACGTTCGCCAAATCCACCGCCTTCACGACGAGGTCCACCGAAGCCGCCTTCACGACGTGGTCCACCGAAGCCGCCTTCACGACGTGGTCCACCGAAGCCACCTTCGCGACGTTCGCCAAATCCGCCGCCTTCGCGACGTGGTCCGCCAAATCCGCCTTCACGACG
>JAVXPO010000002.1:37195-42028 GCA_036644695.1 Akkermansia sp.
CGTGGTCCGCCAAATCCGCCTTCACGACGAGGTCCACCGAAGCCACCTTCGCGACGTTCGCCAAATCCGCCTTCACGACGTGGTCCGCCGAAGCCGCCTTCACGACGTTCGCGGAATCCGCCTTCGCGATCGCCACCTTCAGTTGGACGTCCGCCAAAACTACGTTCGCGACGAACATCAGAGAATTGACGTTCGGCATTTTCGTCGATCTGCGAATAATCTTTTTCCGTTTCGACGGCTTCTGAGAAGATCGTCTTCATATCGGGAGTTAATTCACAAGTATCAGCGTCAAAATCAACACCTTCAAAGTCAGCTGGATTGAATTCGTAAGATTCGTCATCTTCAACCCCTGAGGTAGGCTTATTACTCGCGAGACGAGTAGAAGTCCCCTTATATCCGGCAAGCTCTCTTGCACCGAGATATTTCTTAGGTTGCTTAGGATTATGAGAGGCTAGCTCCATATCCTGAGCATCCATCAGACGCCATGACCCCTCTGCCAATTCACCACCCCAAAGAGAACCAATACGAACGCGTACTAATTTACGGACACGAAGTCCCAAGCAAGCAAACATTTGACGTACTTGACGCTTGAGCCCTTGCTCAAGAACGATACAAGCACGACGAGCTGAGGAACGGCAAACGTATTTTGCCTTAGCCTGACCTTCTGGGATGCGAACACCCTTCAAAAATTGCATGAGGACGGAATTATCAAAATTCTGATCAACCGTAACCCAGTATTCTTTCTCAATTCCTTCTGTAGGATGGCTCAAGGTCTGAGCGAAATCACCCTTATTGGTCATCACAATCAGACCTTCAGAATCAGCATCAAGACGACCCACGTAATTTAAATGTTGCAAACGTGGAGGCATCAGATCAAAGACTGTACCTTCTGCGCCCTGTGCATCACGACTGCAAACATAACCGCGAGGCTTGTTCAACAGTACAACAACTTCTTCTTTAGGCGTCATGCGATGTCCGTCTAACTTAACAAAATCTTCTGTTGTGACGCGGATGCCTGGAGCTTCAACGACTTTACCGTTGACCTCGACACGACCTTCTTCGATCAGTTTGTCAGCAGCTCTACGGGATTCAACGCCACAGGATGCTAAAAATTTATTGATCCGAATTGCGCCAGCAACTGGAGCATCATTATTATATGTGGCATCGTCAGCACGAGCCTGGTCATATACGGTTGAGTCGGCAACAGGAGTATTTTCCTGTGTTTCTTCGACTTGCACGGTTTCCACGAGTGCGGGTTCAATTTGCACGTTTTCGATAGGCGTATTTTCTACCTGATTGTTTTCAGGTTGTGTACTTTCCTGTGCATCTAACTTATCTTCATTCATATATATTTATTTTGTGAACCGCTTCACAGCGGTTAATGGGCGACAATTGTAGTCGCAGTTTATTGTTTTTATTCAGCGTCATGCTTCTCAGCATGATGCTTAAGTGAAAAAGCCCCTCGGCATTTTCCAAGGGGCTTTTTGAGGATTTGAAAAATCAATCTACCTGATTGGGGTAAATATCATTTAGAAAAAAATCGGAATATCCGACTGTTGGCAGGAAGCTGAGCAAAACTCAGTCTTCATGTTTTGTTTTAGGCAAGCCGAGTGGGCTTTGACCCTTTTTCCACAGACCGCGTTCCTTGAGAAGTTTCACGCGTTCAAAACGCTTCAAAACGGAGCGTTTGCCGCCAACGGTACCGGTAGCTTTGAGACTGGAATGTTTGGACATAATTTTTAAGTCGTAAAGGTTTGCTTGACCGCAAGTGCGGAGCGAAGGTGCAGGTTTATACACATGCGCCCTCACTTTGGCAACACTTATTTTTAATTTTTATGAAATCCAATCGAGAACGACCTTACCAGAATTGCCTGTACGCATCGCTTCAAAGCCCTTAGCAAAATCCGTATAAGCCAAACGATGAGTAATCATCGGGCTAATATCCATCCCACCTCGGACGATTTTACTCATTTTGTGCCAAGTTTCAAACATTTCACGCCCGTAAATACCTTTCAGCATCAGCCCTTTGAAAATGATTTTATCCCAACTAATAGCGACCTTATCAGGCATAATCCCCAGCAACGACACCTTCGCACCATTGCATGCATTATCAAGAATGTCGTTGAAGCCAGCAGGATTACCGCTCATTTCAAGACCAATATCAAAGCCCTCTTGCATATCTAACTCATTTCGCCACACATCAGAGACCTTTTCACGAGTCACGTTAATGGCACGAGTCGCACCGAGACGTAGAGCTAAATCTAGGCGATAATCATTCACGTCAGTCACCACAATATTTTTAGCCCCTGCATGCTTACAAACAGCTGCTGCCATGCTACCAATCAAACCTGCACCCGTAATCAAAACATCCTCTCCTACTAAATCCCAAGATAGTGCCGTATGAACAGCATTGCCCAAGGGGTCAAAAATTGATGCAATCTCCATCGGAATCTCGGATGGGATGCGATAAACATTTTCTTGTGGAATGCTCAAAAATTCAGCGAAACAACCAGGGCGATTCACTCCAACACCCAAGGTATTTGGGCAAAGGTGACGACGCCCCGCCTTACAATTACGACAAGTACCACAAACAATATGCCCCTCACCAGAGACGATTTCGCCAGGCTTATAGCTCGTTACTGCACTCCCGACTGATTCAATAATCCCGCAAAATTCATGCCCGACATGCATCCCGATGGGGATAGTACGCTGTGCCCAGGAATCCCAATTCCAAATATGTAAATCGGTACCGCAAATAGCGGTCTTATAAATGCGAATTAAAACGTCGTTGGGCCCTACCTCTGGCATCGGAACATCCATGAGTTCCAATCCGGGAGCAGCCTTTGTTTTCACCAAAGCTTTCATGCCCGTTGTTCTAGCTCTAATTGAGTGCTACATGCAAGGTCAAAAATCGTCTCTCAATCAATTTTTTTATCAGAAAAAATATTTTACACTTCACAAGCTGGCGAATGAATGATATTGGCATAAGAGGTCAGCCCAGTCGGTTGAACGATGCAATCCAATTACCCTTATGGCTCAATCATTTTTACCTACGTTATTTGAACATCCCTACGAAATTGATCCCAAGTACAGCAAGAGCGTTGCTTACTTCTCAATGGAGTTCGCCATCGACAACTCGTTTAAGATTTATTCTGGTGGTCTTGGCTACCTCTCTGGCTCTCACATGCGCAGTGCCTACGATCTTAGACAGAATCTCGTCGGCATCGGCATCCTCTGGAGCTATGGCTACTACAACCAAATCCGCGCAGAAGACGGAGATATGGCGACGCAGTACATGCACAAGAATTATCCCTTCCTTGAGGATCACAACATCAAATTCCTCATTCGTGTTTGTGGTGCACCAGTTTGGGTTAAAGCTTATTTCCTACGTCCTGAAATTTTTGGCTCTGCCCCCATGTTCCTCCTCTCAACAGATTTAGAAGAGAATGATGAAGAGAGCCGTAACATCTCTCGCAGACTATACGATGCCAACGGATTTACCCGCATCGCTCAATACATCCTCTTAGGTAAGGGAGGGGCTCGCCTCTTTGAAGAACTCGGCATCGAACCCGAGATTTACCACATGAATGAGGCTCACTCGCTGGCTGCTGCATTCCACGTCCTAGCCAAAACAAAAAACGTCGAGGAAGTTCGCAAACGCTTCGTCTTTACCACACACACCCCCGAAGAAGCAGGTAACGAAAAGATGGATATCAACACCATGAACTCCTTCTCCTTCTTTGATGGATTATCCATTGACGAAGTTCGCAACGCCGTCGGATTAACTGACAACACCTTTAACTACACACTAGCCGCCCTACGTCTTAGCCATAAGGCAAACGGCGTATCCAAACTCCACGGAGATGTCTCAAATGACATGTGGAAGGAATATGACGGCATCTGCCCCATCACCTCTATCACCAATGCTCAAAACCAAAAATATTGGCAAGATCATGAATTGGCAGAGGCCTTTCACTCACGAGATAAGGTCGCCTTTACTCGTCGCAAACGATCATTGAAAAAAGATCTCTTCCGCATCGTAGGGGAACAAACAGGTCGCATCTTTGACCCCAATTGCCTCACCATCGTTTGGGCTCGTCGTTTCGCCGCCTACAAACGCCCCGACCTGATCACAGGCAACCCAACCTGCTTTGAACGCATGTTGCAGCGCACCAACCGCCCTGTACAATTCATCTGGGCTGGTAAACCTTATCCAACTGACCACAAAGCGATTGAAATCTTTAACAACCTCAATCGCATGACGGCAAAATATCCTCGATCCGCCGTCCTCGTCGGCTATGAAATGGGATTAAGTCGCCTCTTAAAAAATGGGTCTGACATGTGGCTTAACAACCCTGTCGTCACCCGTGAAGCCTCGGGCACCTCAGGCATGTCTGCCGCGATGAACGGTAGCGTCTCCTTCTCCACCTTTGACGGATGGATCTGTGAATATGCCCGTAATAATGAAAACTGCTTCGTCATCCCCGAAGCAGCCGCCACATTATCCCCCGAGGCAAGAGACCGATCTGACCGCGATAACTTCTTTGACATTCTCGAAGAAAAAGTCCTCCCGCTCTATTACGAAAATAACGATAAATGGCTCGATCTCGTCTTTAATGCCATGAACGACATTTATCCTTACTTCGATGCTGATCGCATGGCTGACGAATATTACATCAAAATGTACAACGCATAACTCAATCAGTTACAATCTCAACAAAAACGGGCAAGGGGGCATCTCCTTGCCCGTTTTTTATGTCACTTCCCGTTTAGAAGTACATCCTACCCTCCACTATTTCGGCAACAAACTCATCGTTCCCCAGACCCCAGACC
>JAVXPO010000002.1:42128-88427 GCA_036644695.1 Akkermansia sp.
CCCCCTTTTCACGGTGACTCACATCACCAACCAAACTTATCCTCGTGCTTCAGGTGAAACAACCCTAGGACATTCATGTACATACAACACACTAAATAAATAAACGGAGCAATTATAAAAGGAATCCCCAACATGATGGGATTTGTCAAAAAATAACTCGGGTCAAAATTTGAGATAATAAAAGAATAAAGCACAAAAACGACCCCGACGATCATCCCCGTAAAAAGCACTAGTCCAGCATACGCCCATGGCATATTTTTAACAGAATACCACCAGCTCAAGGGATAAGATGAAGACGTATCTTCCGTCATTGCCAGCTTCAAAAAAGCCATGGGGAAATAGATCATACCAAAGGCAAAAAGCCCCCATGTCACATAATGAGATCCGCCTAAACAAAGGGATAACACCATCATCCCAAAGCTCAGACTCAGCACGACAATCATCCTCATAAAAGGGAGAATAAACCCCTCTACCCATCCTTCAAAGAGAGGGAATTGGCACATCTCCTCCTCACCATTACCACTCGATTGCACCATTTTCATCATATAAACGAACAGATAACTACTCACAATCATACTCCCCCCAATCACATCCGTCAAAATCGCAATCCATACAAGGACAAAGGCAAAAGCTGTTCGTACCCATCCCGTCCCGCGAAACGGATAAGCTAATGCAGATAGATAATATTTCACAAAACGAATACTATCTAATTTACCTCAAAGAGCAATCTACAATCCAAAATCCAAAATACGATGCCAGCAAGCATACTCAAACATACCCAAGCCTTGCCGACAATTTGCCAAAAACAATCGCCGTCTTATTTCGCCAACAAAACTCACAATCCCTCATCAAACACGTTCTCCCCAAGACCCCAGACCTCCACTACGCAAAAAATCCCTGCTCTCCTTTGATAAGGCGAGCAGGGATCGATAAATCCTTAAGCGAGATGCTTAGGCGTTAGCAGGTTCAGTGGTCGTTGCAGTTGCTGTCGTCGTTGCAGGTGTAGCAACCGTTGCAGTAGCTTCAGCAGCAGCCTTAGCTGCCTTGTCATCTTGCACGTCGATGATTTCGATCATGCCAACAAGAGCAGAGTCGCTCATACGTTGCCCAAGCTTAATGATGCGGCAGTAGCCACCTTGGCGCGTTGTGCAAAGGGGGGCAATGTCGGCAAACAGTCTTTTGACTGCCTTCATGCTATGGATTGTTGCAATCACCTGACGGCGAGCGTGAATGTCTCCGCGCTTGGCAAAGGTGATCAATTTTTCCACATAAGGGCGCAAAGCCTTGGCTTTAGCTAATGTGGTTGTAAGGCGGCCATGTTCGATCAGGCTGACGGCCATGTTTGCAAGCAAAGCGCGACGATGGGAGGCATTACGCTGAAGCTTGGGGGTTTTTTGTCCGTGTCTCATTGTGATATGATTCTATTGTATTGTGGTTAAATTAAAAATTAGTCTTCGTCGTCGTCGATATTCTGAGCGATGAGGTCTGCGAGGCCAACTGGGCTTTCGTCATCGATACCGAGACGAGCCTTAGGTTGTTGAGCAGGACCAACGAACAGATTAGCATCTACTTGTACACCAAGGGAAAGACCGAGTTCGGCAAGCTTGTCCTTGATTTCATTAAGAGATTTTTTACCGAAGTTACGATACTTCAGCATTTCGCTTTCGCTCTTCATTGCCAACTGTCCAACACTGGTGATATTGGCATTATTGAGGCAGTTAGCGGCACGAACGGAGAGTTCGATTTCGTTAACGCTCATGTTGAGCAACTTACGAAGATTTGCAGTAGCTTCATCCTGAATAGCTGTAGGTGCTACTTCAAAATCAATATTGGTGTCGTCGTAATTGACAAAAACATCAAGGTGATGGCGAAGAATAGCTGAGGCTTGGAGCATGGCTGCGGCAGGGAGGATACGTCCATCCGTCCAAATCTCAAGAACGAGCTTATCAAAATCGGTCATGTGTCCTACGCGAGTATTCACGACGGAGTATTTGACACGAGTAACTGGGGAAAAGATTGAGTCAATGGGGATAACGCCAATTGGCATATCGGGCACCTTATTTTCATCACCTGTGGAGAACCCACGGCTGACGCGCACTTCAAATTCACATTCAAATTGTGTATTTTGGTCGAGATGGCAAATAACTTGATCGGGATTGACCACTTTATAAACGTTGTCTTCCTTAATATCTGCTGCGGTAACGACGCCTTCTTTATGAACCTTTAAGCTCAAGATACGAGGCTCTTTGCTCTCGTGACTCAATTTAACTTTCTTCAAGTTAAGGATGATTTCCGTCACATCTTCCACGACACCGGGAAGAGATGTAAATTCGTGCTGAGCACCGGCAATACGAACGGACGTAATGGCCGCTCCTTCTAACGATCCAAGTAAAACGCGACGCAAGGAGTTACCTAGCGTATGCCCAAATCCGTTTTCAAACGGTTCGGCAATAAACGTTAAATGGTTCGGATTCGCTGTATCCTCGATTTTCTCAAGGGTATTTGGAATTTCAAAGCGTGACAAGAGAGTCACGTTTTCTGTTGTTGTTTCTAGTTCCGACATGGTGTGATGGATGTACCGGGTTACCCTCTCGACGAGCTCTTGGCTGTGCGATGAAACACATGCAAGAGAGGACCTACGGCATAGTTATGGACAGCTCGTGTGGCGGGAACTGTAACTTTCCGCCAAAAACAATCAACTCTTTTCGTTCCAAATGAAAAAAATCTGTGACTTACTGACCGTTTTCAGTCATAATCAGGCATTAGATAAGGAAATAGACCGCAACCATGAACCATCCTCAATATCTCGACAAGCATGACCTCTTAGCAGGGGGATCACCAGACTCTAAGCTCAAGCTCTTATCAACAGGCGATGAAACGCTCAACTCCATAATTAAAACGCTCGCTCAAGAGGTGAGCCATCATCATGACCCTCGCTACCTGGAAGCACTCATCATGATGGGTGTTGATATGGCAAATTCAGACACCCCCTCTCATGACTTTGATGTCATCGACCAATGCGTCTATGAGATGGTGCAGGCGAATAAACTCTTTGCGCCTTTCCGCCATATTCGTAAAATTGCCATCTTTGGCTCTGCTCGCATCAAATTAGGCGAGCCTGCCTATCAGACTGCTCTTGATTTCTCTCAAGAAGCCGCCGAACACGGCTATATGGTCATCACAGGGGGCGGTCCTGGCATCATGCAGGCGTGCAACGAGGGCGCGGGGGTTGAGCGTTCTTTTGGACTCAATATCAAACTTCCTTATGAACAACACTCAAACCACGTCATCAAGGATAGCCCCAATCTCATTAACTTTCATTACTTCTTCGTTCGCAAACTCAACTTCCTTGCTCGCAGTGACGCCATGGTCGCCTTCCCCGGTGGATTTGGCACCATGGATGAGATTTTTGAAACGATGACCCTCATTCAAACAGGGAAAGCCACAGTCTACCCCATCGTTCTCATTGACTCCCCCGGGAAAACATTTTGGCTCCACTGGGAGCACTTTGTCCGTACCGAGCTGATTGATTCAGGTCTGATTTCAGAAGAAGACATGAATTTCATCTATATTACCAAAAGCCCCTCAGACGCCATTGAGCACATTGATGCCTTTTACAAAATCTTTCACTCCTACACCTTTGTCGATGATCTAATCTCCATCCGACTCAATCAACCCATTAGTGACCAATGGATTCATCAACTTGAGCTTGAATTTGCCGATTTGATTAAATCGGAGGGCATGAGCCTCCAAAAAGCCTTACCTCAAGAGAGCGATGAGCCCCTCCTCAAGGACTTACCGAGACTTATCTTCAAATTCAATCGCAGTAGCTATGGCAGATTGAGATTATTGATCGACCGCATCAATATGTATCCAGAAGTAGAAACAGACGAAACAAACGCTTAACTCCATGCTGGATTTTATCCCGATATGGCTCATTCTTACCACATGTGCCCTCATGGGAGCCTGCATTGGCTCCTTCCTCAACGTCATCATTTATCGAACGCCTCGCGGACTGTCGATTAACAACCCTTCGCGCTCTTTTTGCCCAAGCTGTCAAAAGCCTATCCCATGGTTTTTGAACATTCCTGTCATCAGCTGGCTAATGCTGAGAGGCAAATGCCGATACTGTCACACACCCATTTCGCCGCGCTATTGGTTCGTCGAGATGGGGTGCGCCCTCCTCTTTTTATTAATTGGATATCTATATATTGACGACGGCTCTCTCACCGTTGCCCTGCTTTGCCTCTGGTGCGCCGTCGCCATCGTCATAATTTTCATCGATGCCGAGCACATGCTCGTCTTCCCCTCTCATGCAATAATAGGGACTCTCCTCGGCTTTACGGCTTGCCTAACAGCCCCAGCCCTCATTAGTGCTGACGAGGGCTGGGATCATGCGGCAATCCTCTCTCTCCTCGGTGCCTCATCGGGCTATCTCCTCATTCGACTCATCATCGAGCTAGGTAAAGTCCTCTTTGGCAAATGGCACCAGAGCTACCCCTCAGCCTCCCCATGGTCACTCGCCGAGCCAGATCAAGAACAAAGCGAATTACGCCTCATCCTCCCCGATAGAGAATGCCCATGGGGTGATCTATTTAGCAGACAATCCGACCGTGCTCTCCTTAAAAATGCCACCGTTATCATTGATGGTATTGAGCAAGCATCTGGCGACTGGACGCTCAGCCCCGATTCAATCATCCCCCCAAAAGGAGCTGGCAAACCCATTAAAATCGCCGATATTCGCTCTGCCCATGGCACCTTGGAGCAAGTCAAAGGCATGAGAGAGGCGATGGGCTATGGCGACGCATGGATCATGCTCATGATCGGTGCCCTCTGCGGATGGCAAGGCGTCCTCTTTTGCCTTTTCATCGGCTCAATCATTGGAATAATCGGCGCACTCATCGCCCGATGTGGGCGAGGCACCCCCATTCCCTTCGGTCCCAGCCTCCTCTCAGCCGCACTCATTTGGCTCATCGGGGGCAATATCCTATGGGTTATTTATTGCGACTGGATTATTTTTCACAATTGAGCCACATCCTATTTGACGCCATCCTCTTCTTTCGATATAGTCCCTTAATATGAGATTTCCTCACTTCATCGTTCCTCTTTTTATTGGATTCAGCCTCAGTGCCCCCGTCGATGCCACAGCAATATTTGCACACGGCGTTTCACAAGACCAGGGCTGGTATGATTCCAATAAAACAGGGAACGATGATAATGGGCTCTGCTGGGCGGCAGCGGCAAGTAACGTCCTGCAATGGTGGCAAGATCAGGGAACTTACATACCCAACGGGACTCCTAATGGGACAGTAGAAGGGAAACCTCACCAAACAGTTATTTTTGATAGTTTTAAAGAAAACTGGAAAAATGTAGGTAATGGCGCAGAGAACGGATTCCGTTGGTATTTGGGAGGCAATCCGTTAAATCCAAATCTCGTTGATAATGCTTTAAAAAATAAAGACTCTGGCAAATACTGGGAACAGTATATCAACTCTATTGGTTATAATACTTCGACATGGTATCAAGATTTTCCCGCAGTTACCATGGGATATAGTTTTGATCCGAACTTTGACTTTGCTGCAACTTTTGTACCCACAATGATTAATTTATTCAATAGTGGAGCAGGCATTACATTAGGGCTAGCACCAACCTTTCCAGCAGCAGGTCATGAAATTACCCTATGGGGTCTTACATATGATGAAAACAATATTTTAACTTCTCTCTATTATACTGATTCAGATGATGGTAAAGATCTATTAATAGAAAGTAAGGTTTCATTTGTAGGTGAAACAATATATATGTCCGATTATCCAAACTACACCATCAATTATTATACCGCCCTTACCCTCCCCTTTGCTATTCCCGAGCCATCCTCTGTACTTCTCTCGCTCTTAGGCGGTAGCCTCTTGTGCTTATCTCGCAGGCGTCGCTAAGACGATTTTGATTTTCAACAAGAGAAATACTCTCTAACACATTGACACCCTGACTCTGCTCGTTCAAACGCTCCCATTGCCCGATATGGGCATGCCCCCCCATCCCCTTCGATCTCAGCCTCCTCTCAGCCTCCTCTCAGCTGCACTCATTTGGCTCATCGGGGGCAATATCCTATGGATTATTTATCACAATTGAGCCACATCCTATTTGACGCCATCCTCTTCTTTCGATATAGTCCCCTCAATATGAGATTCCCTCACTTCATCGTTCCTCTTTTTGTCGGATTCAGCCTCAGTGCGCCCGTCGATGCAGCAGCAATCTTTGCACAAGGTGTTACCGAACAAAGTGGTTGGTACGACACCAATAAAACATGGAACGATGATAACAATATGTGTTGGGCGGCAGCCACGAGCAACATCCTCCAATGGTGGCAAGACAAAGGAACTTATGTCCCAGCTGGAACTCCAAATGGAAAAATACCAGGCGATCCAACACAATCCGTTATTTTACAAAATTTTAGAGATAACTGGGGAGATGTAGGTGGCTCAGCAGAATTGGGATTTCGCTGGTATTTAGGGGGAGGGCAATTCACAACAACACCTAATGGCTTAAATGATCCGAATTCTGGTAAATATTGGGAAGACTATATCAAATCCATCGGTTATGACCAAACACCTACGGATCCATTTCAAAAATACCTTCCTGTTATTCAACATAATCATAGCTATACTCCAAACTTTGCTTCTGGATTTGTTACGACAATGATTGATTTATTCAAAGGGGGGGCAGGCGTTACTTTAGGAATTCTATCAGGTAGTAGTGGGCATGCAATTACCCTTTGGGGCATTGATTATGATCAAAATAATAATCTAACAGCTTTGTATATTACAGACTCCGATGATGGTACAACTGAAATAAAGCGAATAGAGGCTTCTATCATGCAGACAGAAGCAGCAGAAGATAACGGAGATAAAATATTTTTAACGGGCTATGGAAACGGTAGTTATTTCATTAATCATTATACCGCACTTAGCCTCCCCTTTGCTATCCCTGAGCCATCCTCTGTACTTCTCTCGCTCTTAGGCGGTAGCCTCTTGTGCTTATCTCGCAGGCGTCGCTAAGACGATTTTGATTTTCAACAAGAGAAACACCCTCTAACACATTGACACCTTGCCCCTCGATCACCCCTCACGACGACGCTTTACCGAGACTGACTCTGCTTGATCAAACGCTCCCATTGCTCCTCTCGGCGCCATGCGTCCTTGTCGGCTTGAGTGGAGGGCGCGATTCCATAGCTTTAATAGAGTCTCTGCGCCTTCTGAGGGGATGCTCACCCATCGGCTGTCACGTCCATCACGGCATCCGAACCGATGAGGCTGACCGAGATGCTAATTTTTCGAGGCAATGGTGCCTTGAGCGAGACATCCCCTTCCTCATCAAAAAAGTCGATGTCCCCCTACTGGCACATAATGGCAAAATCTCTATCGAAGAAGCCGCCCGTCACGCTCGCCGACAATGCTTTGAAGAATGGGCCACTCAAGAGGGGACAAAAGTCATCGCCCTTGCTCACCATATCAACGACCAAGCAGAGACCATCCTCCTCAATCTCTGTCGTGGGAGTGCTGGCATCCGTGGGATGAAACCAGTCTCAACCGTCTCAACCGTCTCAACCGTCTCAACCACCTCTGATAAACTCACCATCCTGCGCCCACTCTTAGCCCACACCCGTGAGCAACTCACCCATTTTTTACAAGAGCGTCACCTCACCTGGGTCGATGACTCGACCAACGACACGCAAGATTACACGCGAAATGCCCTGAGACATAACATCCTCCCCCGACTCAACGACATCATGCACCGAGATGTCACCCCCATCATTTGCCGCAGCTCACGTCTGGCTCACGAGACAGAGACCGCCCTCGATCAAGCTCTCGACCTCATGGAGCTAACAGACCCACAAGGCAGACTCTACCTCCCTAAAATCATCACCCTCCCCCCTGCCCTTAAAAAAGCCGCCGTCTTTCGCTACTTAAAACAAGCAGGCATCCCCAAGCTAACAGAAGAGATCACGATAAGAGTCCTCGACATCTTAAATAAAGATACACCCACCGCATCATCAAAAATCATGCTCCCCGGCGGCTGGATCGCCTCGCGCAAAGAAAAGCGACTAAGACTCCTCCCACCCACTGCCTGAGACAGCACCTCAATAAAGAGGTGCCACCCCCTGTGGATATAATTGGTGAAACTGAATCGCCTGATGAGCTACAATCAGAGCAGTACCAAAAATACATTCATCACTCGCTAAACGAGGGATTTGAGCCACGGGGAAAATAATATCCTCCAAAATCAGCCCATATCCCACAACATGAGGCAATAATAAAATTGCCTTTTTGCAAATATCAGCCGAATCCAAAGTGGGAAAAATAAGCACATCACTCGACCGACGTAATGTAGAGTGCTGTACGCGCACATTATACGCAGCAGGAGAAATAGCAGCATCAAACTGAATATCCCCCTCGACCTTAATATCCTCTGCCAAAATTTCATCCTGGAGAATACTCCGCGCCAGCATCGTCGCCGCTCGCACTCGATCAGACGGCACCCCCGGGACAGAACCATTCGTCGAGGCACTCAACATAGAAATCTGGACAGGATGCCCTAAAAGATGACGTGCCATCTTGCCCGTCTCTACAGCATAATACGCCATATTCTCAACCGTTGGTACAGGCGTCACCCCCGTATCTGCCATAAACAAAATACCATCGCCACCATACTTCTTAAAATCTTCAATCACGAGGACAGAAATCCCGAACAAAGGCTTGTTGATATCCTCATGCTTCCGATATTTCATCACAGAACGAAAAATGGGACCCGCCCCCAACTTATTACCCGCTGCAACGGCATCCGCCTGACCATAAAGAGCCATCATCGAGGCAAACCTCATCGGTTCAACCATCAATTGACGCACATTATTCACCTTATTCCCACGCATCGCCTCCACTCGCTCATACATTTCACAAAACATATCCAGATCTGAGCTCTTCTCTGGTTCCAAAATGCGAACATACCTCAGAGACACCCCCTCCATCTCAGCCATGCGATGAATAACCGCCTTACGACCAATCAAAATGGGGATAACGGCCTCCTCCTCCACCAATCGTTGTGCTACCCTCAATAAACGAACATCCTCGCCTTCGGGAAACACCAAACGCTTCGGGTGATTCTTCAAATGCTTTAAGATTGGACGGGTGAAATCGTTCAAGGGGAGAAAATTAGTATTTTCCTTCATAATCTGCGAGTAACTTATACTATAAAATCTCTCCCCATTAAGCAATCAGGAAAGTGTATTCTTTTCTTCTCTCTGAATTTTTTTTACAATACGCGTTATACAAAAGCCCCCCCTACATCGCCATGACGGATTATCATACCCATACACCACTCTGCCTCCACGCCGAAGGAACCGTGGATCAATACGTCCAAGCCGCCTTAGCACAAGGGCTTGAGGAATACGGCATTGCCGACCATGCACCCATGCCCAACGAACCCTTTGACGACTGGCGCATGAGGCAATCAGACATCCCAGCCTACCTCGACTGGATTCAACGAGCCAAAAGTTTGGCATCTGGGCACCCTCTTGCCATCAAATGCGGTTTGGAATGTGACTGGATACAAGGAATTGAACCATGGATTGAGCACTTACAAACACTCCACTCATGGGATTATCTCATCGGATCTGTCCACTACCTGGACGACCATTGGGCATTTGATGACCCCCAATCCCTCTCCTTTTGGTCACGGACAGACATCAACGATGCATGGGAACGCTATTGGACAATCTACACACAAATGGTGCGCTCTGGCTTTTTCCAAATCATGGGACATGCCGATCTCATCGGCAAATTCGGCTACAAACCCGAGGGCGACCTCCGTAGATTTTATGAACCTGCCATCCAAGCAATCGCCGACACTGGCAGCATCCTGGAAATCAACACAGCTGGCTGGCGCAAACCCTGTGCCCACCAATACCCAACAGTGGAATTTCTAAAATTAGCCCAATCAGCCAACATCCCCATAGCCATCAACTCAGACGCACATTCCCCCCAAGAGCTAGGTAAAGACTTCACTAAAGCCAAAGAACTAGCAAAAAGCCTAGGCTTCACCCAACAAGCAAAAATCAGCCAAGGCATCATCACCAGATACTCCTTATAAAGAAGGGGGTAATAACCTCACTCTCGAACTTTTGAAGAGCCATCTTGCTTCAACTTCCAAATAGTATGACTTTCAGTATCCTGACATCGCTCAGCAATTACAGGAACATTCATCTTTTTAGAAATATAATTAAGAACAATAGTCAAAGGAAACTCTGATTCATCAGAAACTTTATAAGTCACAACATAGAAATTATCTTGAGTCACCAGTTTTTGATAAAGATCGATTCCTGGTGCATGCTCACCTTGATTCAGTACCTCCTCATAAGTAGGAGTGTAGTGCATCCAGCCAACAATCGTTTGTGAATTCAGTTTTCCTCTCTCAACTCCCAATACTTCTTCTGTATGCAAAAATGGATTGCGAGGGAAAATACTAGGCACATCCATACAAACATAAAAATTATCCTTCTGCCTGACAAAATATTCATATTCATCAACCGTCGTATCAACAGCATTACGAATATTCCAAACCTTTGCGATATGCCATCCAGCAATTGTTTCTATAACAAGAGTTGCTATTAAAGACATACGATAAATAAAAATCGTTCGAGTAGATCGAGCTATCTCCATCAAACTTTTTTGAGAAATAATTAAAAAGACAAAGGCACTTAGATAAGTCCCATACAACACCCTTCCTGTCACTCTTCCTATATATAAATACAAAGCGAGGATTGATATTAACGCGATCGTCGTACTCAACAAACGTTTATTTTTCGTAAAGAAAATGAAAAATATGTAGAGAAAAGCTACAGGAACAATCCATTTACTAATCATGCTCATTTTTTTGAGAAGATGGATCTGAATTCCATGAATAAGAGGCTTCCCATCAAGAACAATGTTATTATATTCTCTCATCTTTTCTATAGTTTTATCATATGATGAGAACCAGAAATTGGTTTTCATCATATTTATTTCCTCATCAGAAAATCCAGATATAGAATAATTCTTCGCCAGTCCGGAAATATCGGAATAATCAACAATATTTGATTGGATCACTATCTTTTCTTCTACCTTGTCTCCCCATTCGATCGAAGACTTCAAAATATTTGATTTAACCACTGTTAACGTAACAAGAGAAACAATACACAAAACAGCAATACTTAAATAATGAAGAAACGTATAAATAATTTTATTCCAATTTTTATTTTTTAGTCCCATCCATTTTACAATAGAGTCAATCACATAAAAACAAATAAATGGAGCGACAATATAGATAACATCTTGACGGATCATACACCCCAAAGAAAACAAAAACAATCCACCCATTACCCACAATAACTTTTTCAATTGAGACTTCAATAATTGAGATTTTATCATCAATAAAAGCCCAGCCAAAAGAACAGCTAGTGCTGTTTGCGTCCACTGCATATAAAGATAAGCATCAACAATAAAATAAGCTAGTCCTCCTATACAAACAAAATATAATCCATTCTTAATTTTATCAGGAGTCTCTTGCATTTGATTAATAAATCGCAAAACAACTCCTAAAATAATGGAAAACGAGACAAATACCGTCCCATACAT
Source organism: Akkermansia sp. (assembly GCA_036644695.1). Lineage (GTDB taxonomy): Bacteria > Verrucomicrobiota > Verrucomicrobiia > Verrucomicrobiales > Akkermansiaceae > Akkermansia. Next base: position 53,795 of record JAVXPO010000002.1, read on the forward strand.
CATCCATGAATACCAAGCAATTGATGGGAAAAAAATGCTCAATTGTTTAACAATAAAACTAAGCAAAGGATGAATAAAATAACACATTCCCCATGGAGAATCATCATTGAATATTAGCCATTCAATCTGAACATCATCATTAACTCCATACCCTATAGGGAACAGAAGCATCATGAAAAAAAGAAATACATTTACAACTAATGAAGTCCGCCATGGGTACTGACAACAACATTCACCTAAAAACCGAAAAGAGAAAAAATGAGTTAATCCTTTCCTATCAGAACTATCAGAAGAACAAAATGACATCGATATCAAACAATTTTACGTTAGTAGGCAATCCCTCTAACTTTTTTATACAACTACGCCAATCAAGGTAATATTACCAATATCCTATGCGTAGCTAGGACATCATTATAGTAACATTACTAATGAGTCAAACTAAAATCCATTTTTTGAAAAACGGCATTCAACGCCCTATTGTCTGACTAGATGTTGATAACAATGGTCTTGGTTGAATGTGACTTGGCGGATTGGGGCACGGTAAAATTGGTCTTGAGGGATAGCTCGGGCAGGGTGGTCTCACAATAGGGCGATTGATGATAATCGAGGGTCTTGGCGACACCCACACGGGAGGAGAGACAAAAACCGCTCTATTTGAATTATCATTCTTCTCCTTCATTAAATCCCCCTGCAATCCTGAAATTCTATTTTGAAGTTTTGCAATTTGTTCATTGGACTTGGCGAGAGACTTCTCCATTTGTTCCTGTTCTTGATCGCTTTTTTCTTTATCCTTATTTCGTTGAGCTTTCACCTCTTTAATTCTGGGCTCATACATGACAAGTTGTTCTTGGAACCCTTTTGATTGATCCTCTAATCCGACACGACGAGCCTCAGACATATTCCATAAAATCGCTGCATATTCTGCCTCAATGGGTGATAGGTCTAAAAATGAAACCATGACTCGTGAAATATCTGCCCCCGTTACATATCGAGGCACTCTCTCTGCCTCTGACAACGAATCTCTCATCGCTTGTGCTCGTTGCTTTGCTTGAGTTTGTTGCGCTTGCTCTCTACGTTGACGCGCGTCCATACGCTCAGCTACCTCATCTGTTGTCATTTGGAATCTCTTTTGCATCGGCTCCGTCAAATCTTTATAGGAGATTTTAGCAATGCCATCCGAGTGATGTACCCTGACAAAGTCGAGTCCTTTATCCGAAACAGTCGCTTCTTTGAGCACTCGACCATCCTTGAGTACAAAATCCTCCGCCACGCCAAGCTGGACGAAGGAACAACAGGAGAGGAAACAGGAAAAAATAAAGAATCGATGCATAGCTATTATCATGTTAGACAGGTTAGGAATGAAGAAGTTCATCGTAAACGACAAATTTGACGATCTCGCTTTTCTTTCTTTCCCCACTATTTAATTATGATAGAGTTCCTGCAAGTTTTATTTGTGTAAAAAATTATGTCATCCTCCTCCCCTCTCTGGAAAAAGCTCCCCTCGCTCCCCGATGCTGAAGGCTTCGCTGGCTCGTACGCAGGCACTCATCATGATATTCTCATCGTCGCAGGTGGCACAAACTTCCCCGACCCTCAAAAGCCTATGTGGGACGGGGGCAAAAAGACTTGGACCGACCTCATTTTCACCCTTTCCTCACCTGAGGCGGAATGGGAAATTGCAGGCAAGCTCCCAACTCCCTATGGATACGGTACCTCTGTCACCTTGCCAGATGGTCTCCTTTGCATTGGGGGGAGTGACGCATCAGGGCATCAAGCATCAGTTTATCTTGTCTCTATCACAAACGAGGGTGTCACCACTCAAGAATATCCAGCCCTACCCCATCCACTTGCTTATAGTGCAGCTACTGTACTCGATGGCAAAGTTTATCTCATGGGCGGTTGTCTTGCGCCGGGGGAACAAGACTGTACGTCAGAAATGTTCATTTTTGACCCTAAAAATCAAAATGCGGGGTGGCAAGCCGCCCCAGCCCTCCCGGCACGAGGGAGATTCCTCCATCAAATGGCATCCGCCAATGGCAAAATTTATGTACTTGGCGGCGTAGGATTAATTTCCGATGGTAGCGTTGACGGCAAAATGAATCGTGAGCTACTCACCGAGGCATGGTCTTTCTCGCCAGAGGATGACTGGCAACAGCTCCCCAAGCTCCCTCATCCCGTTGCAGCAGCCCCTACCCCTGCCCCTGTCTCTTTTGATGGAGATATTTATCTTTTGGGGGGCGATGACGGCACCTATGCAGGATTTACCCCACCATGGGAACATCCCGGCTTTCACAATCAATCCCTGCGTTTTGACACCAAGACGCAGACATGGCATGATTCAGGCGCAGTCTCCGATCCCGGTGCCGTCCTCCCTTGCACGATGTGGCAGGGAAATGCCATTCTCGTCAACGGAGAACGCCGTCCAGGCAAACGATCTAACCACGTTTGGTCTATCTCCATCAATGCATAAATGCATCAAGTCTCAGCCACATTAACCATTTCTCACTCATGATCTCACTTAAAAAAGCCTGCTTTACTCTTCTCTCCGCTGGATTACTCTCTCTGGGTCTCCTTGCCTCTACATCCACGACGCAAGCGGCTCTCTCCATTACTCAAATTTCAGAAGGCAGCCAGGGAGCCATTCCGCCTATCCCCGATGCAACAGGGCGTGCAGGGATGGTGGCAGCAGTCATTCATGATGAGGGACAATCCAGCATCCTCGCCATGGGGGGGGCCAACTTTCCCAACGGGATGCCGTGGGAAAATGGCAAAAAAGTCTTTTATAAAGACATCTTTCAACTCAATGCTAATAACAAATGGGAAAAAATAGGTGATCTACCCACTCCCGTTGCTTATTCCGCCTTTGCGACAAGCCCCAAAGGCATTATTATCGCAGGGGGATGCTCTGAGACTGGACACAGCAATCAGGTCTTCCTTGTACGCCCCGACGGCAAAACCGTTGCGTTGCCCCATCTCCCCAAAAGTATCGCCTACAGTGCCTTCACCGTCCTCAATAACCGTCTCTACATCATAGGCGGTCAAGAGAATGACAAATCGACTGAAGCACTCCAATCAATCTACTTGCTTGACTTATCAAAAGTCAACCCTGACAAGCCCGAAGAGGCGACTTGGGAACAATTAAAAAACCCAAAAATTCAATCCTATTGCACCCTTCCCGACACAGGTCGCATTCACGCGGTAGCCGCATCGCTCAATGGTCGCATTTACATCATGGGGGGATGCTCTCTCTCTCCTGATGCACAAGGTAATGCTCAACGAATCAAATTATCCGACGTCCTCGTCCTCAACCCAAGCTCAGCAAAAAAACGCTGGGAGGAGAATGCCACGCCCATCCCCACCACCCTCGCCGCTTGCGCGTCACCAGCCCCGACACGCGAGGGTAAAATCATCCTCATTGGCGGTGACGATGGCTCTCATTACGGCAAATCCCCTCAATCAAGCCCCGGGCAAACAAACTCCGTCCTCGTCTACACACCAAGCACCAAATCATGGGAAGTCTGGAAAGATGAATCGGGCAAACCGCTTGAATGGACAGGCTCTGGTCAAAAAGGAATTGCCACAGTCCCTGCGGTCATCCTCGAAGACACCATTTACACCATCAGCGGTGAAACAGCCCCTGGCGTTCGCTCCCCTGCCGTCCATTCTGCCAGACTATCCTATCATCTTGAGGTCGAATATGTCGATTGGGCTCTCCTCGGATTAGGGCTCATCGTCTTGACCATCCTCGGATTCCAAGTCAAAAAATTTGGCATTGGCAACATCATGGTAGCCATTGACCCCAAGAGTAAACCAGGCCAATACGCATGGGTCATCGTCGCCCTCCTCTGGTTCGTCGCCATGCTCAATTACTTGGATCGCCAGCTACTCACCACGATTCGCGAGCCCATCGTCAACGACATCCCCCAGACAGAGGCTCAATTTGGCTTACTCACCGCAGTATTTCTCTTCATCTACTCCATCTTAAGCCCCATTGGCGGCTTCCTTGCTGACCGCTTCTCAAGGCGCGTTGTCATCCTGGCATCTCTACTCGTCTGGTCCACCGTCACATGGATGACGGGACATGTCCACGACTACCATCAATTATTCATCGCCCGTGCCATCATGGGCATCTCTGAGGCATGCTACATTCCAGCCGCCCTTGCCCTCATTACCGACTATCACCGAGGGCGCACCCGTTCGCTGGCAACAGGCATCCACATGAGTGGCGTTTACGTAGGCATGGCTCTTGCCGGCTATGGCGGCACCCTTGCAGAAATGGCTGGCTGGCGACTCACCTTCGGTCTCTTTGGGCTCGTTGGCGTTGCTTACGCCCTCGTCTTGACCATCTTCCTCAAAGACCCAAACCCCGAAGGAGAACCAGCAAGCGCACATCAAGAAAAAGCATGGGCAGCCTCTCACAAACAAGACAAGCCCTCCATCATCGATGCCTTTAGAAACTTATTTAGCAAACCTGCCTTCTGGCTCTTACTCGGCGTCATGGTTGGCTCTGGGGCTGCTAACTGGCTCGTCTTGGCATGGTTCCCCACACTCCTGAAAGAAAAGTTTAACTTGACCCTCGGCGATGCAGGCATCCACGCAACCCTTTGGAATACCCTCGCAAAATACATTGCCGTCATTGGTGGTGCCATCATTGCCGACCGATGGGCGATGACAAACTTCAAAGGACGACAACTCTTGGCAGGGATCGTCTTTTGTATCGCCGCCCCACTCGTTGGAGCCTCTGCCATGCTCGGCAACTTTAGTCTCTTTGAGGGATTCGTTACGGGATTTGGCGTCTTCGTCATGTTCATTGCCTTCCAGGGACTGGCTCAAGGCGTCCTCGATGCTACGCTCATGCCCATCCTTCGCTCGCATATTGACGAGCGCTTCTCTGCAACGGGCTACGGCTGCCTCAACCTCGTCAGTGCTGGCATTGGTGGCTTAACGGTCCTACTCGGGGGCAACATTCGCGATGCAGGCTTTGACTTAACATCCCTTTTTGCCGCATCCTCCATCCTCATCCTCGTCTGCGGTCTTTGCCTCCTCGTGATGCCAAAACCTATCCCTTCATCCAAATAATTAACAATTCACATCATATCATATCATATCAATAATGAAAAAACTCTATTTCCTCCTCCTTTCCGCATTAGGGCTTGCCCTATCCCTATGCCCCCTCCAGTCACAAGCCACTCCTACACTGGCGCCACAAGCAACAGCAGAGCAAATCCTGGACTCCAACAAAAGCCTCCCCGACTACAAAGCACTACATACCCTCATCGCCAACAAAAACAAACCAATCATGTGGGTCATCACGGGCGATAGCATCACTCATGGCTGCCTCCATACAAAAGGACAACGCAGTTACCCCGAGCTGTGGATGGAACGCGTCAAATGGGAATTGCGACGCATCAACGACATTGTCGTCAACACTGGCGTCAGTGGCGATACCTCTGACGGAGTACTCAAACAATTTGATTGGCGCATCGGACAATTCTCACCTCAAGTCGTTTCGGTCAATTTCGGAGTCAATGACGTCACCAAATTAGGCAATTGCAATACCGTAGCCTTCAAAAAAAATCTGGAGACCATCGTTGCCAATATTCGCAAAATCAAGGCAATCCCCGTCCTTCAAGTTCCCTCACACATTGATGCCTCTGCGGGGGTACGCTACACAAATCTCCCCAAATTTAATCAAATCGTCCGACAAGTAGCTAAAGATAAAAAAGTGCTCCTCGTCGACAATGACGAACACTGGACGCGCTACGCAAAATCGCCAGAAATCGAAAAATCATGGAGAAACGACAGCCTGCACCCCAATGGGATCGGACATGCTGAAATGTTCAAAATCATGGCGTACGAATTAGGTCTTTTTGATTCTAAGAGTCCTGCTTGCCAAGCAGGGAACAAAACACTATAATATCCCCGTATGCGTTCGATCACTTATACATTATTGGTGGGAATGTTGGCTTGTACCTGCATTTCACAAGCCGAAATGAGAGATTGGAAAGATAAGCAAGGACGAAAAATCCAAGCAGAACTCGTATCCTGTGACGGAACAACCGTTTCTTTAAAACTCCGCTCTGGGAAAACAGTCCCCTTGCCAATCACGAAGCTCTGCGACGAAGACCAAAGCTTCCTCAACGAACAATCATCCGATATAGACTCTGATAATGGTGATACGGGAGCAGGACAATTAACTCCCCCAAACTTTGCCCAACCATGGCCTGAAAGCATCAAAACAGATGAAAATTTTGAAGTAAAAACCATTAAAGAAGGGCCCGATCAATTCATTTACGAAAGCCCCCACTTCAAGTATATCAGTGATGCAAAATTAGGACTTCAACTCATCCGTGCCATGGGACGCATGTTTGAGGCAACCTATGATATCAACAAAAGCTTACCCATTGCCAATAAACCCACCCGAGACCCTCAAGTAAAATTCCCCATTTTCCTTTTTGAGAAAAAATCAGATTATATCGCGGCAGGTGGTCCTCCTGACGCAGCAGGTGTACAAATCACCAAAGGCAACGACCCCACTGAACCTTATGGTCACGTCCTCGTCCCCTTCGAATCACTCGGCGTCCAAAAAGTCGGCTCAGGATATAGAATGGATCGAGCCAAAGACTTCCACACACTCATCCACGAAGTAACACACCAACTCATGGGCCGTGAAGTCAAACAAGCCTCTTGGTTCACAGAAGGCACAGCCGAATACGTAGGAATGACCCCCTATAGTAATGGCCGCTTTGCCTTATCCAATAATCGCTCTTCCATTGTTGCCTCCGTCACCGCCTACGGCAAAGGCAAAGAGAACAAAGGACGCGCCCTAGGCAAAGACATCAATCTCCCCTATTCTCTTGAGGAATTCATGAATATGGACTACGCCTCTTTTACGGGAAACGACGGCAACACCAATTATGGCATTGCCCCCCTGCTTATCTATTACTTCTATCATGGTGATGGCACAGGAGATGCGGCTCAAATCAAAGCATACATCAAAGCCCTACAAAAAGGCACCCCTGAGGTCGAAGCCCAACAATTATTGCTCAACAAACGCACCTGGGCTCAGCTAGACGACGCCATCTCTAAATTCTGGCGCAGAGCAGGCATCACCCTCAAATTTGCCAAAAAGCAAGTCTCTCAAAACGAAGATTCTGCCAAGTAAGCTATTTTCCAAAAAAAAATTGTCTAATCTATCAATTTTCATTACACTCAAAACCAGTTAATCTTTTATCTCTCTTTTATATGAATATTCCATTTAATAAACCTTACGAATCAGGTAATGAGCTTTGTTACATCAAAGATGCAATTTCTCGTGGACACATCTCTGGAGACGGATTCTACACAAAATCTTGTAATAAATTTATTGAAGAACAAACGGGCGCACTCAAAGCACTCATCGTTCATTCAGGAACAGCCGCACTCGAAATGGCGGCTATCCTCATAAACACGACCTTAGGCGATGAAATAATCATGCCTTCCTTCACCTTCGTCTCAACAGCAAATGCTTTTGTCCTTAGAGGAGCAAAACCAGTATTTGTTGACATCCGCCCTGATACGCAAAACATTGATGAAACAAAAATTGAGGCAGCCATCACACCTAGAACCAAGGCAATTGTCGTCGTTCACTACGCTGGTGTTGCATGCGAAATGGACACAATTATGGACATTGCCCATCGTCATAACCTCATCGTCATTGAAGATGCGGCACAAGCCGTCGGCTCTACCTATAAGGGAAAAGCACTGGGCTCCATTGGGCAATTAGGATGCTACAGTTTTCACGAAACAAAAAATGTCATTTCTGGCGAAGGAGGAGCCATCCTCATCAATGATCCAGAATATGTTGAACGAGCAGAGATTATCAGAGAAAAAGGCACAAATCGTTCAAAATTCTTCCGTGGACAAGTCGATAAATACACATGGGTTGACATCGGTTCTTCTTATCTCCCTGGTGATATGATTGCCGCTTACCTCTATGCTCAACTTGAGAATATCGAGGCAATCAATGCACACAGAATGCAAATATGGCAAAAGTATCATGACTTTTTTGCACCTTATGAACAATCAGGTAAAATAAAAAGACCTACAGTCCCAGCTAATTGTACACATAATGCACACATGTACTACGTCCTTTTCAACACCATTGAAGAGCGAACTCAAGTCATCAATGCATTAAAAGAACAACAGATTACCTCTGTTTTTCATTATATCCCCTTACATTCATCTCCTGCTGGAGAACAATTTGGGCTCACTCCAACATCAATGCCGGTCACAGATAAAACAAGTGACACGCTCTTGAGATTCCCTATGTTTCACGGCTTAAATATTGATCTCGTTCTTAAAACATTGTCAATCATCATGAATCAGCAATCATGATACACCTCGATCAAACGATAAGCATTCAAGACATCTCTGAAGTCTCTAAAGAAATTCAATGGATTCTCTTTGATTGGAGGAATTCAGAAGAAATTAGCCAATATTTCTTGCTATCCTCTATCACAAAGGAACAACATACGCAATGGATTAAAAGGAACGAAGAAAAAAAATCATGTCGTGCTTTCGTTATTTTTGGAGAAAAAACACCATTAGGACTAGCCTATTTTCCTCACATTGATTCAGATCATCATCAAGGAGAATTAGGCGTCTATATTTACAATCGATCCTATCAGCAATTCAAACCTGCACATCAAGCATGTCGGGCTCTCATTCAAATGGCATTTTATCAAATGCAACTAAATTCACTCATTGCACAAATCCTTGCTAGCAACATCAGATCATCTCGATTCTTTTCTTCTTTGGGATTTAAAGCATTGCCACGGATAGAACGAGAAATCATCAAAAACGGACAAAATAAAACCGTCCTGACTTATATTTTAAATAAATAAAATACTCTATGGATCTTTCTATCGTCTCTACGATTTATTGCACTGGCCCTTACTTAAAAGAATTTTGCACACGAGCCTTTCATTCAGCAGAAAAAGCAGGTTATCACTCTAACTCAATAGAAATTTTATTAGTTAACGATGGATGTCCCAACAATGGACTCCATGATGCACTGGATATCTTTGCAAAAGAACCTCGAATTAAAATCATCGACCTCTCCAGAAATTTTGGACATCACAAAGCAATGATGATTGGCTGTAGTCAAGCTCAAGGACAAGAAATATTTCTCATTGATAGCGACTTAGAAGAATCTCCCGAATGGATTATTGAATTTAAAAAGAAAAAAGATCAAGATAACGCAGATGTTGTCTATGGTGTACAGAAAAAACGAAAAGGAGCTCTGTTTGAGTCACTAAGTGGAGGATTATTCTATACGATTTTCAACTTTTTATCTTCTGAACACGTCGAACCTAATATGATCACTGCTCGACTCATGTCGAGACGATTCGTGGATAAATTATCCGAATTTCAAGATAGAGAACCTTTCTTTTTTGGTCTTTGCATATCTGTTGGATACAAGCAAGAGCCTTACTTTATCACCAAACTTTCTTCTTCCCCATCTAGCTATACCTTTCGTAAAAAAATAAAATTAGCACTAGATTCTATTACCTCTTATAGTGCAAAACCACTTATTTTTATTGCAGAGCTCGGAGTTATTATCACCTTCCTATCGATCCTTATGATTATTTATATTATTATTAAACAAGTCATTTGCGGATATGCTCCTACTGGTTGGAGTTCTTTAATGTTATCCGTCTGGTTTATGGGGGGAATCATTCTCTTTTGCTTAGGCGTTATCGGAATTTATATTTCAAGAATCTATACAGAAATCAAACACAGACCCTATACCGTTATCAGAAAAATATACTCACATGAGGACTGCTGAAAAACTGACAACATATTGCATTCTCCACATTTTTTTACTCATTTACGCAATTGCTGCGATTTTTTCTAAATTGGCAGCAGAACATACCTTTTTGAGTACTCCATTTTTACTTTGTTATGGAGGAACCATTTTCCTTTTAATGATCTATGCCTTTGGTTGGCAATTGATACTCAAAAAGCTCCCGTTAGGTATCGCTTTCTCTAACCGAGCTATTACAGTTATTTGGTACATTCTGGCAGGTATTTTGATCTTCTCCGAAAAGCTAGAACTTCATATTGTTTTGGGAGCTATTTTCATTATCTCAGGAATCATTATTCTGTCTAACAATGCCAAGTGAAGTAACATACACCCTCGCTACGGGAATCATGATGACATCCGTCTTATTGGCATCCATCTCGCAAGTCCTTCTAAAAAAATCGGCAAATTCAGTATTTAGCCAAAAGTGGCGATATTTTCTAAATTTTCGTACAACGAGTGCCTACGGTCTTTTCTTTCTAACAACACTCATCAATATATTTTGTTTAAAATACATCCCTCTCATGACGGCAGGCATGATAGAAACCTCAGCTTATGTCTATATTCTCATCCTAGATCGTCTTTTCTTCAAACAAAAAATCACCATCCGAAAAATCATTGGTAACTCTCTCATCGTCCTAGGTATTGTTATTTGCCTCTTGAGATAATCCAATTCTTACTCATTCTTGTCTATTCTCATTGTCCCGTCCTAACCTTGTAACGCTTTTTTAGGACGGGACAGTTTTTTTGTATTAGAAATTGGTGTAGGCACCGCAGATAAATTGCCAGCCTGTGAATCCGGCATTTTTATTTCGATTTGCTGGGCTCACTTTTGAATTACCGTATTCCATCATCGTCATGATTTTTAGACGGGAATGCTCTTTGGCATAAACATAAAAGTTACATCCAGCTCCGATTGCATAATATTCATCTGCTGTTCCAGGCGATTTATTTTGTAACGATTTGACATAACGATTTTTACCAACATTGATGGCTCTGTCGCCACTTGCGTACTGGAATCGAGCAACTGCCTCGACATGATCGTTGATATTGTAGGATGGCAAGAAAAGGAAGCCGAACATATTATCGGCATTTTTATCATTGCTTTGTAATCCCCAGAGTGCTTCACACGTCACCTCAAACTTGCCTTGTTTGCCAATATAGTACGTCGAGATGACATCCTGACTTTGTGAACCAACAAAGGTTTCGCTCCGTCCAGCAAGGGCTTGATCCTGGTCGGCAAAACTATGCACCCAATCAAGGTATACACGACCTTTATCGAGCAAGAGCTTGTCAACATTGTAGGAAAGCTCGGCTGTCGTAAAACATGATTGCCATGTCCCCCATATTTGTTTGTTAGAATCGTTGGTACTCGACCACACGCCCATATAATACCCAAGTTTATCCTTTTTGGTATCATTAGCCGCCCACAGTCCCCAGACGGAATCAAATAGCTGAGTCGCCTCTGCTATCGAAAAATCTGGCACCTTCAATGAACTTGATGACACGCGATTCTCTGCATATATCTCTGGATTCGTCTTACCAAACGAAACCGTATGTCCTTTGCCCTTATAGTTATATTGGATAAATGCCTCATAGAGACTTGCCTTTGTCTGCCCATGGTCATTCCACGTCTTAGCCGTTTTGTCCCATGAGCCATTACTACTCACTCCGCCAATGTTCCAAATATTCTGTAATTTAAAGTCGTTGAGTACCTTGGCATTCCATCCAGCACGGAAGCGACGAAACTCGGATGTCCAATTGTTACTGCCTTCGTAATTGCCATATTGTCCGTCAACCCATGCCGCTTGATACTGCATGCGCAAAGAGACATTCACCTCTTGCACGTAGGGATTTTTATCATTTTTATAGAGATGAACCTTTTTTTGAGGATGGAGACCATATGCCTGATTCCAGAAATAAATGGGAGTTGACTCACTTTTGGCTGGCTCCTTCGTCACTGAATCAACCGAACTCAAAACGGGAACGGCAGCATCAGAAAAGTTAAAGAGGGCGACCCCTGCGAACAGGGCTAACATTATTGTTTTGTTGTCGATGTTTTTCATAAGCAACTGCACGCAGACTAATACTTTTACTCATGACATCTATTTATTTTGTGTGAAGAAATAGACACCTTCATCGCCAGGCATATTCTCGTCTCCATTCAAAATAACAAAGTAAGAGACACACATTAGGCGTGCATCGATGGCTCGAATGACGTAAGGAACTTGTCGTCATTGTCGTCTTGATGAAGCTGGAGATTCCCTCACTTTTTTCCAGGGTGGCGAAAGCACCTGGATTTGCTACGATTGTTGCCACTCTTAAGGCTGGCGACAATCAGGGGCGAGTAACGCCCTGCATTCTGGATCATACAGATCCTGCCGGGCTTGGATTTGCGATAGCATTGGGCGTTCATCAGGCATCACCTCAAACGCGTATTTGGATTATTACTCCGCATTTACGTGCCCAGGAGTCCATCTTTTCAGAGCTTTATACTTGGGGCATTCCTCATCCCATTTTTTTACCTGAGCAACAGGAAGATCAAAAAAGCAGCCTCAAAGATCCCGAGTTAGCCGCCGAGCGTCTCCATATTTTTCAAGAGCTTTCTCTCCCGATTCGCGAGACTCAAGTCATCGTACTGACACGTCATGCGCTCGATGAGAAATGCCCCGCTTTCCCCATGGACAAGGGGCGTTCTCTGACGCTCCATGTGGGTGGTAAGCTCGATCCTGATGACCTCATTGCCGAGCTCACCAAGGCAGGCTTTGAGCAATTACCTCAAGTCATCAGTCGTGGTCAATGGTCCAAGCGCGGGGGCATTATTGATGTCTTTCCACTACAAGCCGCTGCCCCTCTGCGCATTGAGCTTTTTGATGACGAGATCGAATCTCTCCGCGAATTTGACATTGATACTCAAATCTCCTTCAAAAAGCTCACTGAGTCATTGCTCCTCCTCGAAGAAGCCGAGTCTCTGACAACATTGCGCTCTAGCATCACGAGCAAAGACTGGATTATCTCGACGCCCTATTCAGCAGAGCCAGGCAATCTCGCTATTTTGAATGCCCCACCCGATGAAGCACAGGGAGTGGAAGATTTTTCTAATGCCATTCGAGAATCTCCGATAGGTAGCTTTGATGCAGGCGACTTCGTCATGCAGGAGATGAAGCGCAACCTTGTCGGACGGCAGCTTAAGGAATGGCACGATAAAAAATGGGAAATTGCCATCTTTTTCCCCAACTCAAGCGAAGAGGAACGCTTCCGAGAAATTTGCGTCAATCAACCACAATTGCTCAAGGCGCATTTCCTCCGAGGCGAGCTCCCTCATGGCTTTACTGTTCCCTCGGCGAAACTTGCTGTGCTCTCCTCTGCCGAGTTATTTGGCAGATATCAAAGCTCAGTTGCCCGACGTCGTGCCACTCGTGAAGATCAAGCCCGCAAAGATCGCGCACAAGCCTCATTGAGAGAGATCAACCCCGGGGATCTCGTCGTTCACTCGACACACGGCATCGGCAAATTCATCCGCATTGCCCTATCGGATGACACGGGCGATGAGGAGATGCAAATCCTTTACCGCGACAACACCGTCCTGCATATCCCCCTAAGCCAGTCTCATCTGGTCTGTCGCTACATCGGACTAGGCAACAAAGCCCCCGAGCTTAATAAACTCGGAGATGCTCGCTGGCAAAAGGCAAAAAAATCAGCGGAGAAAGCCGTCGAGGATTACGCCGCACAGTTACTGCAAATCCAAGCCCAGCGCACGACCAATCAAGGCTGTGCCCACCCACCAGACAATAAATGGATGTGGGAATTTGAGAACTCTTTCCCCTACAAAGAGACCCCTGATCAATTGCGCGCCATCGCCCAGACAAAAGCCGATATGGAGACCGATCGCCCCATGGATCGCCTCATTTGCGGAGATGTCGGATTTGGCAAAACTGAGGTAGCTCTACGCGCCGCATTCAAATGCGTAACCGGGGGCAAACAAGTGGCACTCCTCGTCCCAACCACCGTCCTTGCAGAGCAACACACGCGCACCTTTCGCTCACGCATGAGTGAATACCCCATCAGGATTGAGATGCTTAGCAGATTTACCCCTACCTCAGAGGTACGCTCTATCCTTGAGGGGCTTGCCAAGGGATCTGTCGATATCGTCATTGGCACACATCGACTCATTTCAGAGGATGTCGCCATCAATAATCTGGGGCTCGTCGTCATTGATGAAGAACAACGATTTGGCGTTAGACATAAAGAAAAATTTAAGGATAGATTCCGTGGTATCGATATCCTGACCCTCTCGGCAACCCCTATCCCCAGAACGCTCTATATTGCTCTCATGGGGACGCGTGACATGAGTACAATTGAAACTCCCCCCCTCAATAGAATTCCCGTACAAACAAGCGTTTGCCCCTATGACGAGCGTATCATTCGCAGTGCGGTTGAGCGAGAAATGGAACGGGGAGGGCAAGTTTTTTTCCTTCACAACAGAGTCAAAACCATTGAGCACATTCGCGATCGCCTACACCTCCTCGTCCCCAAAGCTCGCATTGCCATCGGGCATGGACAAATGGACAAGGAAGAGCTCGGGCAAGTCATGGGCTCCTTTGTCCGTGGGGAGGTAGATATCCTCCTATCAACAACCATCATCGAGAGCGGCATTGATATACCCAATGCCAACACCATCATCATCGATCGCGCCGATAGATTCGGTCTCGCCGACCTCTATCAATTGCGCGGACGCGTGGGACGCTCGGGGCACCTTGCCTATGCCTACCTCATGCTCCCCCGTAGCTCGATCACCACGACCGACGCACGCAAACGAGTCTCTGCCATCAAACAATACTCAGAGCTAGGCTCTGGCTTTAAGATTGCCATGCGTGACCTGGAAATTCGTGGAGCTGGCAACTTATTAGGAACTCAACAAAGCGGACATATCGCCGCCATTGGCTTTGATCTTTATTGTCAACTCTTGCGCCAATCTATCGACAGTCAACAAGGTAAAATTGTCGTTCCGCGTACCGATGCCACCCTACGAGCCGATTTCATCATTTTTAGCGAAGCTCAATACGCGCCAAAAGCCGAGAAAAAGGCAAAAGACATCCTCGGTGCCTTCATCCCATCTCACTATATTGAAGAGTCAAAACTGCGAATAGAAGCTTACAAAGACCTCGCCAATGCACGAGAAACATCAGAGTTAGACAGTTTGTCAACTGAATGGCTCGACCGCTTCGGCACCATCCCCTCACCTGTCGAACATCTCCTCCTCTGCCAAAAAATTAAAATATTAGCATCCAAAGCGCAAATCTCTCTCGTAGAAATCAGTGCCCAACGACTCATGCTCACACGCAACGGTGATTTTATCCTACTCGGCAATAAATTCCCTCGTCTACAAACAGTCAAACCGCTAGCCAAGCTGAAAGAAGCATACAATCTCCTACAAAAACTCTAATCAATAATACAATTCTCACCTCTTATATACTATAAAAAACCCGAAAGCCACAAATGACTTTCGGGTTTTTTGGAGATTAAAATCGGAGTGAATTAGAGTTCTGGGGGGAGAACGACGAAGTTTTCACCCGTTGAGCGACCCTTTTTGTCTTCGCGGAAAAGATCAGGATAAGAGTAGACGTCGCCTGCTTCTTCCAATTCTTTCCAGACGGCAGACTTATCCAAACGAATCACAATACCTTTACCACGGAAGCTAGCAGAGTCAAAGTGTACGGCATCACCAGTGGATTGTTCTTCCACCGCGCACATGAGGATAGGCAAGCTGGTGTTGTTGGTATTAACCGCAGCTCCATCTTCTTTCATCACATAGGCAAATGCACATTCACCGCGTTGTAATGCCTTGCCTTGGGCAAGCTTACTATCAGGTTCGCGAGTCTTTTTACCACTCTCCGTGTTGAGTTTGCAGTAAAAGTTCTTTTCATCATCCATAATGCTAAACAGCAATTGACGGAAATAGTTGTTGGAATATTGACCGGTCAATGGACCAAAATTATATTCAGGCTTTTTGGCTTGAACCATTTCAGCCGTATCGTCACAAGGATACGAACCATTATCCTGCTCAAACTGTTGCATGGATGAATAAATCATATTCATGTTTTGCAGTGCCATGTTTTGGTCACCTTTGTTGAGCTGATTCAAAATGGGTCCGTATGCCACGGATGCCAATGATGCGATAATGGCGATAACAACCAGAAGTTCGATCAAGGTAAAGCCCTTGCGCCCGGTCACCTTACGACTTATATGAGTTCTAATTTTCATAAGAAATTGGAGTATAGAATGGATTAACGGTCAGAACCGTCGCTTATTCGTTGTATTTTGTAGCAGAAAATCTCTAGCAGGACAAGCCTATTCTATCCGATTTTACTTGATTGGGAAAAATTCTCCGAGAGAAGCCATATCTGCCGCTTGTGGCTTACGTGCATCGGCAATCGCTTTTTTTTGCAATTCGGTCAATTCAGCAATCCCCTTATGCCCGAGAGCAATCAAGGTTGCCATCTCTTCTGAGGTAAAGACAGCTTCTTCGCCAGAGCCTTGAATTTCAACGAATTCCCCCTGTTCTGTCATCACGAGATTCATATCCACATCGGCATCTTTGTCTTCAACATAGCAGAGATCGAGGAGTGCCTCATGGTTCAATAATCCAACAGAAATAGCTGAGACCAGCTTTTTCATCGGATTTGCAGGCAATTTCCCCTCGGCAACAATTTTATCAAAAGCCATGGCAAGAGCAACAGATGCCCCCGTAATTGAGGCAGTGCGCGTACCGCCATCAGCTTGGAGTACATCACAGTCGATCCAAATCGTTCGTTGACCAATTGTCCCTAAATCGACAGCAGCACGCAGTGAGCGACCAATCAATCGTTGAATTTCGCTCGACCGTCCATCCAATTTACCCGAGGTAATATCACGGCGTTTGCGATCGAGTGTCGAATAAGGGAGCATTGAGTATTCCGCTGTGAGCCACCCACCCTCAACGTGTTGCACCTTCATCCAACGGGGGACATCCTCCTCAATCGTTACGGCGCAGATGACCTTGGTATTCCCAAAAGAGACGAGTACTGATGCCGTTGCATTCGGTGCGATATTAGGGATGAAACTAATAGGGCGAAGTTGATCGTGTTGACGTTGATCCTGTCTTTGCATGAGTTCATCATGACATATTGGCTCAAATTTACAAATCGAAAGGTAGACTTACATCAAACGTGACGTAATAATGCCGACATGACCCGCCCCTCCAATCGGATTGCCGTGCTTGACATTGTGGGATTATCGCGTGGCGTCCTGAGCCGTATGCCTCGCCTGACTCAATGGAGTGCCTCTCGTCGCATCTCAAGCTTTATCCCAACCTGCCCAGCCGTCACCTGCACGGCTCAAAGTACCTTTTTAACAGGTCTAACGCCAGAGAAACACGGTATCACCGGAAATGGTTGGTACAACCGCAGTCTCAACGAAGTACAATTTTGGAAGCAATCCGAGGCTCTCATTCACGGCTCATTGCTCTGGGAAACATTGCAACAACAGTTTGGCAAGGACTTCACCTGCGCCAAGCTTTTTTGGTGGTACAACATGTATTCGACAGCCAATTGGACGATCACCCCTCGCCCAAGCTATCCCGCAGATGGGAGAAAGGTTTTTGATATTTATACCCATCCCATGGGAATGAAAGATGAGCTTAAAGCTGACTTGGGGGCATTCCCCTTCCCCTATTTTTGGGGACCCATGGCAGGCTTACCCTCCTCACAATGGATTGCTCAATCAGCTCGATGGATCGAGGAGAAATATTCTCCAACGCTCTCTCTGGTCTACCTCCCTCACCTCGACTACGACCTGCAACGATATGGCACCAACGATCAACGCGCTTTCCCCGCAATTCAGCAAATAGACGACCTCGTCTGTGATTTAATTGATTTCTATGAAAAAAGAGCTGTCGAAATCATCATTTTAAGCGAATACGGCATCTCTCCCGTCACTCATTCCATTAGCATCAACCGTATCTTTCGCCAACGTGGATGGATATCTATTAAGCCCGAGCTGGGGACAGAAACACTTGATTGTGGAGACTCCGATGCCTTTGCCATTGCCGATCATCAAGTTGCTCAAATCTATATCAACAATCCAGAGCTCATTGAGCAAGTACGCGCGTGCCTCCTCTCCACACCAGGCATTGCCGAAGTCCGCACCATTGAACGAGAAAGCACCTCTCCCCCCCTCCAAGAGCGCATGCCCGATCTCGTTGCCATTGCCCAAGATGATGCCTGGTTTGACTATTATTTTTGGACAGATGACGCCGTCGCGCCCGACTATGCTCGTTGCGTCGATATCCACCGCAAACCTGGCTATGACCCTGCCGAGCTCTTCATCGACCCCAATATCCATTTTCCGCTTGTCAAAACGGCAGGCTTCCTCCTCAAAAAAAAGCTTGGTTTCCGAGCCCTCTTAAAACTCATTCCTCTTGATGGAGACATGATTCGAGGCTCACATGGGCGAGATATAGTCTCAGAAAAAGATCGCCCCATCTTCATCAGCTCGCCCAAGCTCCCACCTGTGCAACACGCGACAGATGTCTATCCTGCCTTATTGGGGGCATTCCGAAACGAGTAATCAAGTCGCTCGCTTGCTTTTTTCCCGTCCCTTTATTTCAAGATTGATTCCACCTCTTCCTTTTTATATAATTGGTAAGGAACTTTGTTCACCTCTTTTATCCTCATGTCTACCCAAGATTTTAATGCACCCTCTCTTGATTCGGCAAGGGAACTTTTCCCTGAATATCAATTTATCCAGCTTTTAGAGAAAAGCGCTCATTTCGTCTCATATCGAGCAACAGAGGGGGAGAGAGAGGGAGGCGCATCAAT
Organism: Akkermansia sp.; assembly: GCA_036644695.1. Taxonomy (GTDB): domain Bacteria; phylum Verrucomicrobiota; class Verrucomicrobiia; order Verrucomicrobiales; family Akkermansiaceae; genus Akkermansia. The sequence continues at coordinate 72,497 of JAVXPO010000002.1, forward strand.
TATTATCTATCTTTTTGATAGCCAGAGAGCAGAGACGGCATCATTCATGGAAATGGCTCAAAAAGCAATAACGCTCTCAAACCCTAGCCTGATCTCTATCCAATCCGCAGGGCAACGACAAGAATTCTTTTACATTGTCATCGAGGACAGCCTTTCCCCATCGCTACAACAAGCCTTACAAGGAGATACCCTCGATGTAAAAAAAGCACTGATGCAATTACGTTTACTCGCCATGGGAATCACTCAAGCTCATGATCTAAGCATCTATCATGGGGGCATCAACCCATCATCGATTCTTCTTGAGCGTGGCAATCATTTGCGCTGCGCCTGCCTTGCCATGCCTCTCGACACAATCAACCCCGAGCAAATAACCTACCAAGCACCAGAATTAACCACGGGCACCCCCCCCGATGCATCTACTGATATTTATTCGTTAGGAATGGTTCTCTACCTCCTCCTCACGGGGAAAACACCTCAACAAACAAAGGGGCTCATGCCCTCGTATCTCTGCCCATGCAGTGAGGAAGTTGACCTCCTCACCGCCAAAGCAATCCATCCAGATAGAGCATCGCGATTCTCAAATCTAATGGAGCTTATCGTCGCAATTGAGAAATCATTGCCAGCATGCAACAAGCCAAAACAACGCCCCAAGCAATCTCTCCAAAAAATATCCGTCTCGTCAAACTTATCTCAATTGCATGCAAAGCCCAAAGAGATATCTCCCCTCTACTTTTATCTACTCCCCATCCTCATGATCGGGATTGTCGTCGCCTATACAAGCCTCTCCTATAAAAAGGATATTGCTGATATTTACAACGAAGGCGTATTGATCAATACCAAACGTAACGCCGAGCTAAGAGCAGAACAATCTCGTATCACCAAAGCCTTTCAAGAAGGACGCGAATACGTCCCCACCGTTCCTGTTCAACCCTCTATCCCAACCACACCTAAGGAAAAAGCACCTGTCCATCAAAAGCAAGCTACTCCCCCAGCGCCAACAGTTGCTACCTCCACAACGTCAACACCAACTTCAGGAACTGAAACATCTCCAGAGACGACAAAAGATGAGGCTCCCCACCTCGCCGACCACCAAGATATGACTAACTGGTGTCGTCAACCTCAAGCAAGAGCCAAACTAAGCTCCATCTATCAAAATCTCAATACATTTGGAGCCCAAAATGCCATTGACGGCGATACCGACACCGCTGCTGATGCCAAAAGCATCAGTGCCACAGATCCGACAGCTAAAGAATCCACTCCATGGTTCATGATCGACTTAGGCAAAGACACACATCATCTGATTTATCAAATTGTCATTTATGCCCCCTCAGAGAATAACCCCACCAAGACAAGCCTCACCAATTACAAAATCAAACTCATCGATGGTGACAAAAAGGTCATCCTCGAAAAAGATTTTCATACAGATGGCTCACCTGTTGCCTCTCCCGAAACATGGGAACTCGACACCCCCATTCAAGCCCGTGGCATCAGAATCGAATCATTAGATCCCAATCAACCTATTGTGATCTCTGAACTAGAAGCTTACGGCAAATAAGAAAAATAAGAAAACCCTCGCGCATCAATTCTCTATGTCTTAGCAGAGAATTGACGCTTGAGCAGAAACCTTCTATAAGGATGCCATGAGCAAACAAAAAAATCCTATTCCCACAGACAAGGAAATCCCAACATCCGACGACTCGACAAACAATCCCAATACCACTGACCCCACCTTGGAACAACAAGACCCCACGGGCGCAGAGGCAGAGGCAGACACAGAGCCAACTCCAGGAATTGAAGAAGAGCTCCTCAAATGGCGCGATACCGCTCTGCGTACTGCCGCAGAGTATGACAACTACCGTAAGCGCATGAGCAAGGAAAAAGAAGACTGCGCTCGCTATGCCAATCAACGCCTCCTCGAAGAACTTTTACCCGTCATTGACAACTTTGAGATGGGTCTCCAGGCTGCCAGTGCCGACACCTCATCGATGATCTATATCGGCATGAACATGGTCAAAAAACAAATTGATGAATTCTTGACCACACAAGGCGTTACCGAAATCCCTGGCAATGTAGGTCAAGCCTTTGATCACAACATCCACGAAGCCTTGCAACGTGAGGAGTCTGACCAGCCAGAGGGCACCATCCTACGTGTCTCTCGTAAAGGTTATAAAATCAAGGACAGATTGTTGCGCCCGACAAATGTCGTCGTCGCCCATCATCAGGATACCGAAACTCAAGAAGCATAACCGATCACGTTTTCATGTCAAAAAAGGACTACTACGAGGTTTTAGGCGTATCAAAAGACGCCTCAGAATCCGAAATCAAAAAAGCCTACCGCAAGCTGGCACTCAAATATCACCCAGACAGAAACCCAAACGACGCCTCTGCCGAAGAAAAATTCAAAGAGCTCGGTGAGGCTTACGAAATCCTCTCCAATGAGGATAAAAAAGCTGCTTACGACCGCTACGGTCACGCTGCCTTTGAGAATGGGGGCATGGGCAACGCCCAACGTGGGGGCGCTGGCGACTTCACTGACCCCATGGACATCTTTTCTCAAATGTTTGGGGGCATGGGAGGCTTTGCTGAGGCATTTGGTGGGGGCAGAGCACAACGTCGCTCAAGCAAACGACCAGGCTCTGATCTACGCTACGATCTCGACATCACCCTGGAAGAAGCCGCAAGCGGATGCACCAAACAGTTAGAAATTGAGCGACTCGTCAGCTGTGGCAAATGTCATGGCACAGGCTCGCGCGACGGCAAAACGAGCTACACCACCTGCCCAACCTGTCAGGGGCGCGGTGTCATCACCCAACAATCTGGCTTCTTTGTCCAACAATCCACATGCCCAGCCTGTCATGGAGCTGGTGAAATCATCAATGACCCCTGCCCTGCTTGTCGCGGTGAGGGACGCGTCCGCGAGGACTCACACATCACCATGCGCATCCCCGCAGGCGTCAACACAGGTGATAAATTACGCTCTTCGCAGAACGGAGATGTCGGCGTCCATGGTGGCGCGACAGGCGACCTCTACGTCTTCATTGAGGTCAAGCCTCATGACATTTTCACGAGAGAAGGCTCTGATATCTCCTGCACCCTTCCCGTCTCCTTGGCAACAGCCATCACAGGGGGCAAATTGAGCGTACCCTCCCTCTGGGGCGCAGAAACAATCAAAATCCCCGAAGGCACGCAATCAGGCATGATTTTCAGGCTCAAAGGCAAAGGAATTAAGGCACTTCGCAGTGACTCCATCGGTGACCTCCTCGTCGAGGTCGATATCGAGATACCCTCAAACCTCAATAGCTCTCAACGTAGCAAGCTAGATGAGTTTAACGGATCTCTCGACCCCGATAAAAACCTCCCGCTCTGCAAAGCATTCTTAGAAAAAGCCAAACGATTCTTTCAAAAGAAATAATCCTTAAATCCGCAGATGATGCAATGTCATCTGCGGATAAAAATGATTCCCCTATGGCACGTTTCTATCTCCCCCCTGCTCATTGGTCTACCCCCCTATGGGAATTGCCAGAGGATGAGGCACGCCATGCATCTAAGGTACTCCGCATGAGAGAGGGTGACCAATGCATTGTCTTTGATGGTCATGGCATCGCCGCTCATGCAAACATCTTGAGCATCTCTTCGGCAACTCATGTGACTCTCCAGCCTGGAGAATTTTGCACACCACCTCTACATACACCAACAAACATCACCCTCTGCCAATCCATCCCAAAAGGGGGTAATATGGATCTCATTATCCAAAAATCGGTCGAGCTAGGCGTCAGTCACATCATCCCACTCATCACGGAACGCACCATCGTACGCCTCACAGACAAAGAAGCCAGTGCCAAACAGGAGAAATGGCAACGCGTCGCATTAGAAGCCTGCAAACAATGCGGTCAAAATACCCTCCCTCTCGTTGCTCACCCCATCCACTTCACCGCATGGCTCAATCAGGGAATCCCCTCTGAACTCCCCCTCATTGCCTCACTAGCCCCAGGGGCACGCCCTATCCGCCATATTTTAGAAGAAGCACGGCAAGCAGGCAAAAAACAAGTAGCCCTACTCGTTGGTCCCGAGGGAGATTTCACCACGGACGAAACGCAACGAGCCCTCCAGGCAGGCTTCATCCCCATTACCTTAGGCGACATCATCCTCAGAGTCGAGACCGCCTCCTTCTTCAGCCTCTCCGCCATCCGCTACGCGCTTGATGAATAAAAAATTTATACAATTGGCGTAATCTGTCGCCCCTTTTTCATGTTCAAAAACATCATATTTGACTGGTCAGGCACCCTCGTTGACGACCTAGCACTCACGCTCGACGCCTCAAATTACGTCTTTCGCCAATACGGCAAAGAGGCCTTATCAACCGAAGACTTTCGCGAGGAATTCCAACTCCCCTATCCAGACTACTACGCCAAAATCTTACCTGACGCCGATCTCAACGAATTAGAAGACCACTTTCGCCAAGCCTTCAGAATATCAGAGGCGCCCGTCTCCATCTTACCCCATGCGCGCGAGTTCATGGACTGGTGTCAAGATCGTGGCATCCGTTGCTTCGCCCTCACTAGCGTAGATAATAAAGAATTTATCATCCAAGCACGAGAATTAGGCATGCTCCACTACTTTGAGGCAGTCCATGCTGGCATCCGACATAAAGACCAGCACATCCATCACCTCCTCAATCAACACGGACTCAACCCCGATGAAACCGCCTTCATCGGCGATATGCAACACGACATCAAAACGGCACACGTCGGCGGCATCACTGCCATCGCCGTCCTCACTGGATATAACAACGCCAAACAACTCGCACAAGTAGAGCCAGACCTCATCGTCCCCAATTTGAGCGTTTTAAGGAAACTCTTTCGGCGTTTCTCCTCCACACCTCTTGGTCATCTTGGTCATCTTGGTCATCTTGGTCAAAAACCAAGCGACACCATCACCCTCCACGGACTCTCCCTCACCTGTCACATCGGCGTACCCGATGAAGAGCGTGCCACCCCTCAAACCCTTTTGGCAGATATCCAGATCACACTCGATCACCCACTCTCTGGATTAAACGAAAAACTCGACAAAACCGTCGATTACGATGCACTCGCTCAACAACTTGAAGCAACCGCAACAGATCACCCAAGAAAGTTAATAGAGACCCTTGCCGAAGACCTGGCTCAAACCTGCATCAACGTCCCATCCATTGCCAGAGCCTCAGTCACCATCAAAAAATTCATCCTCCCACAAACGGAATACGTCTCAGTCTCAGCCTCAATGGCTAAATAACACAGCTCCTTGCCAGAGAGCATCTGCTTGCTGGGGTGAAATCTGGGGCAATTCTTTTGCCCTTTTTTGATGTTCGTCTTGTACTCCATCTTGCTGATTCATCGCACGTCTCAGATAATTCATTAGAGGCATCAATTCATCACTTGAGCCAATCCCAGGGGGCAACATTGTCGAGTTCCAATCTCGACCTTTAACCTGAATTTTTCCAGTCAGCCCATTTCTGATAATCCTCGCGAGGACATCTGGCTCTTTTTTTAGTATCCACTCTGACCCTAGGAGGGGGGGATAATTCACTGCGTCACCCAAGCCCTCTGTCCCATGACACACGGAACATTTTGCGAGATAAATCTCTCTCCCTCGTTGAAAGATACGCGACTCTCTCGCTTGCTGTATTTTGGATAAATCAATACTAGGCGGATGCTGAGCATAAGATTTAGAGACATGAGGTCTCGACTCTAATTGGACTGTTGTCAATGCGGTGCCATCGCCTCGCGTTACCTCTCCTCGGACAAGCGTCATCAAATAAGCAACTAGTGCACGCGCTTTGCGCGTCGGGACGAGATCATACCCCGATTGAGTCTGTACGGGCAAGGCATTGGGTGAGGCTTGCGCTCCAGCACGGGGAATCATCTCAAATAATTCAGGCAGGGCAGGACATGATGACCACTCTTTTTTGAATTGGGGTTCTCTAGGGTTATAGAGATGTAGGTAGAGCCATTCCTCGGGACTTGCCATCAAGCGTGCGTTGCCTTTTGCATCCATATAGGAGAGTTTTTGTTCGAGTCTCGCTCTCAAATTCGTCAAATCTGGCCCCATCATTGCCCATCCAGCATGAGCAATGCCCTCTCTCATGGATGGGGAAAAATCCTCTGGTTCAGAAACACGCACGATTCCCCCACTCATCCCAGCGGAATCAATCTCTCGTTGGAGGTCTGCCCCCGATGGGCAACGACGAACAATTTGCGTATGGCAGACACCACAGCCCAATGTGGCATAAATATGACTTCCTTCCGCGCTCTCTCCCGGACGTTTTGTCTCGACGCCAGATATAGCCCCTGCTCCAGAGCCATACTCAGCGGCAGAGGAATCATCCAGCCCCGTTGTCAATTGTAGTGCCGTCCCAGAGACGAGTATCACCAAAATCAATCCGACACACCCTCGCATGACCGAAAAGGGACGCCCATCAGACGTGGGCGAGGTGTCTTGAAACATACTACTCTCTCCCTTAATGCACGACCGCCACGAAACGCCTGCGGCTATAATCAAAAAAATCCAGGCAAGGAGGGCAAAGACAGAGGCAATTGCCGCCCCTTCGCACAAGGCACGCTGTATAAAATCAGGGTGTAAATGCAGAGGTAAATGCTCAACTCCTGCATTAAAATAAACGTGTAATCCATAAGTAATCCATAAAAATAGACACCCTAACCCCCAAGAATAATCCCCAACAGACACCTCACCATGCAGACATAAATGCCATGCCGCACGCAACAAAAGCCCCAAGGAACAAAAGAGAATCAGCTCAACCACATACCATTGTCCCGATGACATTGAGGAGAACACCGCCTCCCCGTGGAACACCATTTGAGCAATCCCCCATCCCAGCATCATCAATAGTGAGGCACCCATCCAAAATCGAACCGTCGGCAATAGGCTCGCTCGTTTCACAAGCAATCGAGATAAGCCAACTGCCCCCAAAATCACAAAATCAATCGCCAATATCCACCGCGCGACAATCCCCCATTGCATGACGGTCTCCGAAACGGGGAAGCCGACTAAATCACCCGTACCAGCACAACAACAAGCAGCCAAAGGAATCAACCCCAATAAAATAGAGAATCGAGGCATCACTCGCCCCTTAATGGCGAGAGCAGCCAGCCAAAGTGCCGTCAACGCAATCGTTACCGCACTCGCTATCAATATCACATGCACACAGGTCATCAGCACAATCTCACTCATTCCACTCATCCCCCCTATCCCATTCACTCCGCCATTCGCCCCAAATAGAATCAAAATCAGAGCACATTCCATGAGAAGATAAGAGAGGAACGCTGGGAAAATCACACCCAATCCCTTAATCCCTCCCTCGCTCCATATCATGAAATGAATCACGCCAGCAACGACAATCAATGGCAATAAAATCCATGGGGCAAATGGCATCACCGCCATCCCCGACCCATATCCACCCAGCACACTAAGCGTCCCACAAGCAATAATAACATTCCAACACCACGCCATGGCTCGCGCCGTCGTATGCCAATACGCGACATGAGGGCGGATGCAGTACATCACCAGGGCAATCGTCGCCATCCCAGCCCATCCATAATTAAATGCCCCGTGACGTGCCAAAATAACAGTACCGACATTGCCCACATCCAGATGCCACCCGAGTAAAGAGGCAGACGAGGGCAAGCTCTCCCACAGTCCCAAGATACCTGAGACGACGAGCCACGCAAAGGAGCTACTCAGCCAAGGGAGACTTATCGCCGAGAATTTGGGCGTGCCCCCTTGTTGTCCCTCACTATCCATTTTGATCTCCTCCTCTCGTACTCGGTTCCTGATGAGCATTGAGCGCATAAATGCGGTTTTTCCCCATGAGGGAGAATAACTGCACCCCCATCAGAGAGGCAACTACCAAAATAGACGCAACCAACACGACACCCGACACACCAAATGGTTGTATAACACGCATCACTGGACCCAACATCCAATACGCCTCAAGCCCCCCCAATAGGACGAGCCCTAGAGCAACAATCGTCATCAAGTGCCTTGAGTGACGCACCTTCGGGAGCAAGAGAGACACCAGCAACACTAGATTCCCCCACGTACAAAATTGAGCGATGAATAACCAATCACCACTCATGCGAATGGCATAAAAAGCCCCCTCTACGGGAATCCCAGCATACCAAATCAACATATATTGAGAATACCAGAGATACACCTTAAACATCAAAGCCGCTAGCAAGAGCCCCCCTAGACGCCCGTGCTCAAACCCCGTCAATGACTCATGACATCTTGAGACAAAACAACCTGACAACAAGATACTCGCAGCAAGCCCCAGCACGGCACAATAGGATAAAAACGCCAAAGGGAACATCGACGGAATCCAATCTTGCGCACAGGTCGCCGCCCAATCAATCCCCATCATCCCTATGATGACGACCACCAAGGGCAAGACCAAGGCGGAGCCCGTCCGAATCCTCTTTTCACTCAAAGCCCCACGAGAGCTATCGCGCTCAACATCCATCTTAATAGACACCTTTCGCCACGAAATCGCCACAATCAGCAAAATCGTCGCATACGAAAATTCGCGGAGGAAGAAAAAAGGCATATTCACAAACCACGACCGCCCAGCCAGCACGTCCAACCCGTGCGACATTAGGACAGAAACGCGCGTCTCATCATCCCATTGCCACATCGTCTCTGGCATCAATTGCCTCATGACATCCGCCCAAGGGAACAGCAATGACATCATACACCCCACCACACAAAATAAACACAGCCATGCCGACATCCCTGCCACCCCGATATTCTCCCACATCCGCCTCACCCCACCCGACCAATGCGCCCCAACAACACGAGAGAGTAACATCCAAAAAATCCCCCCTGCGCTCAAACAGACACCCCACACCGCAGCTGAGAAAAAGCCAACGGCAACCGCATGCTTCATGGTGTAAAAAGGCGCACCCAACAAAGACATATCGTCCCATTCCATCGAATTGTACATTTGACGAAATAAGGCACAAAGCACAATTGCCACCCCCATGAGAATCGCCATCACCACAGGACGAGGCAATATCACAGAGGCCCAGTGAAGTACGGAGATAGATTTTCCAGCACCATTTTCCTGACGATGGGGATGATGATGATTACTCATGATTTTTAAGTTTTTTAAGATTCTCTCCTTGTTGTTGGATGTCTCTCACCCACCAAATCGTTGACCAAAGTTGCCGAACTGTCAATCGTGTGCGAAAAGCGGGCATATTCCCCTGCCCATCCGCCACACTCACAAACATGCGCCCTAAAGGATAATTGCGATACTTTGCCTCCCAAAATTCCTCCACTCTCGGGAACTCTGGATACCTCATCATCGCCCCCTTACCATCCCCATTAGCACCATGGCAAACGGCACAATGAATGACATAAAGCTCTTTGCCCTCGCGCAAAAGCCGAGGTGAATCAAGCATCCCGCCAAGCTCTACGGGGAGCATATCGCCAAAACTCCCATTCACACGCCCCGTCAACGTATACGAAGACCCCTTGGTTGGGAATTCGACTAACTGATCACTCCTACCACAATCAGCTTGCCCCTCTACCCCACCAATGGACAATGCCAATGAATATGGAGGTACGGTAACGCCCCCCTGATCGTCATACCCACCTCCAGATTGCTCACGCATGTTATTAAAAATAAGAGCTGTGGGCTCTCGATAGCCAACATTCCACATCAAACCTCCTATAGCTAAAATAACCACAACCAAACTAATCCACCATCCAGCCATGCCGCATCTCTCTTGAGGGGGCGTCTCGACCCATTCCAACGAGAGAGGACTGAGATTCTCTAAAAAAGCTCTCCCTTCCATCCCACAAGAACGAGGCATCGTCACAAAAAATCCGTTCGTTGACGCCAATTCCCGCAAATCCTTACTCCCCAATGTCCAATCATACCAATGAAGCAAACGCCCACTCACCAAGATTCCAACAACAACTCCAAGCCCTGCACCTAATAAAAGGCTCTCAAAAATGGGAGGTGCCAAATTTGCCCAGCTACTCCACCCCGGCACACGCCCTTGAGATACCAGAGGATTACCTGCAATTTGCGTCAACTGGATCCACAAAGCGGCAGACATACCACCTAAAAATCCACCAATGCCCCCCCAAATACTCAATAAACGCCAACGAGAGGACTCCTCATGCCCATGCCCATGCTCCTGTATCTTCCCCTGCTCCCTAAAAAAACGACATGGATAAGGAGAAACAAGCTCCCACCCGACCAAATTGCTCTGTTCAAGAGCGAGGGCAGCAAGACACAACGACTCTTCATCAGCAAAACGAGCAACCCACCCTGCACATAAATCATCATTCATCAGAGCCCCCCTCCCTCTCCTTGATTTTTTTGCCCCTCTTGATGAAGCCTCATCTCACACAGAGAGAAAAAAGGCGTCACACGCATCAACACCATATACAAAACAACGAATAAACCAAGACTCCCAAGCCCCATCATCCCATCAACCCATGTCGGACAATACGTCGAATCCATCACCGCTCGCCATGCCTGCTCAAGAGAATGCACAACAATCAGCCATCGCTCACCCCACATCCCGACCAACACCCCAAGAGCAACAGGCACAATCACATAGCCACATCGTCTCCATCGCTTAAACCAATACAATTGAGGGAGTAGCACATTCCCGACAAGCATCACCCACCACACAGAGGCATCATGACCAAATAAACGCGCCATCATCATCATCTGACTCTGACCCCCATTCAAAAAAGCAACCATCACCTCCCAAAAATACATCATCCCCATCACCAAGCTCAATCCCAACACAAACCTACCCGTCATCCCCAAAATACGCCCATCAAGATACAAGCCAATCCCCTTCCCATACACCCTCCGAATCGTCACCAAAATCAACTGCACCATCGCCATCCCACTCAAAATCGCCCCCGCTACAAAATATGGGGGGAATATCGTCTCATGCCACCCGTGATTCTGAGTCACAGCAAAGTCAAAACTCACGATAGAATGCACCGAAACAACCAGCGGAGTCAGCACCGCAGCCAACAACACGCCCCCTCTCTCATACACCCCCCATTGGCGCAATGTCCCCATCCACCCTAAAGACACCACCCCATACAAACGACGACGCCACCCAGCAACACACCGATCACGCAACACCGCCAAATCAGGCAACAAACCCACATACCAATACAACACAGACAACAACAGATACGTGCCAACTGCCAACACATCCCAAACGACAACAGAACCAATATTTGCCCAAATACCACTCACATCAGGCAAGGGAGACACCATCCACGCCATCCAAATACGCCCCACATGCACAAAGGGGAAAATCGCCGCACAAACCACCGCACATAACGTCATCAACTCGGCTCCTCGCGCAATCGGACTACGCCAATGTTGCCCAGTCAACAGCAAAACAGACGAAATCAGCGTCCCGGCATGCCCCAACCCAACCCAAAAAACAAAATGCACAATATCAAGCCCCCAAGGGACATTATTACTCACCCCCATCACCCCGACACCCTCCATCGCAATACGCCAGGACCCCAAGCCTAACCCCCATACTGCAAGAGACAAACAAACGATAAAAACAACTCTCCACACCACCCCCGTCTGAGACTCTGCCATGGCAACAACCGTGCGCACCATGTGAGAATCAGGGGTATTTCGGATATCTCCCCCCTCATCAAGGGAAGAATAACGCTCTTTATCATCCTTTTCGCTCATTTGCTCTCAATACTCTCAATATGGTGCGATAATGCATTGAATTTTTCAAGGAGCAATCGGAAAATACAGCCCTCATGAGACCCTCACCCTCCCAAACATACCTCCCAAACACATCGGGAGCCCTCATGAAAGTACCCAGCGAAGGAATCATCCTCGGAGAAGGTCCCTTCACCGAAAGCGAAACCCCCACAGGAGATTGCTCTTTTTACGTCAACTCCTTTGACCTCGCTGACCACCGTCCTTGGAAAACACCTGCTACTTGGCGCATCCTCGACGAAACATCCAAAAACAGCACCCAGACCATCCCTGACTTACCCATCCAGTGGACACCCCCCTCAAAACAAACATTTGCTCGCGTCTTTGACGAAATCTGCAACGAGATCAATACCTCTCGCCTCATCAAAACCGTCCCCACACTCACCCAACTGGGACAACTCCCCACCGATGACTCATGGCAACAGCTCATCATCCGCTGCCTCATCGCCCCAGACCACTTACTCCCCTTTGGATACTGGGACAACAACCAAGGCTTCTGTGGCGCAAGCCCCGAATACCTCTTCAAACAAACGGGCAACACCCTTGAAACCATGGCACTAGCAGGCACCTCTCGCCCAGAGAACGAACTCGCCTTTACCCATGATGAAAAAGAAATCCACGAACATGAAATCGTAGCAGATGCCCTCATCGCCAGCCTCTCCCCCTTTGGTCAACTCACCCGCTCCCCTCGCGCCATCCTCAACCTCAAGAAACTCATCCACTTTTATTCTCACCTCCGCCTCATTTCAAAAGAAAATCACAGCCCCGACTTCTGGACACAACTCCTCCACCCCACACCTGCCTTAGGCTCACAGCCAAAAACGCCCCAAACCATGGCGCAACTCTACGAGTGGAGACGACAATTAGACTGCCCAGCCTACTTTGGCGCCCCCTTCGGACTCTGGTACAAGGGGAGCTTTACCTCACTTGTCGCCATCCGTGGCGTCCATTGGCTAGGTCGCACCCTCGCCCTCACCTCAGGATGTGGAGTCGTCAAAAACTCGCAACTCCCTCAAGAATGGAGAGAGCTAAAACTCAAGCGAGACGCCATCCGTCAATCCCTCCATCTCTCCTAATATCCATCATCAAACGTAAGAATTTTTATTTTTGCTCCAGATATCACTCAACGATGAATCTACTTGACCATAGACCAAGCCAGATTATAAAAGGAAAGAAGTCACCCTCATCAGTCGAAACTTGTTTACTATAATTGACTGATATAACTCAAAATTTTTATGACCAGGTACTGTATATGGAACAACAAAGGCGGAGTAGGTAAAACATTTTTAACTTACGTTCTTGCGACAGAATACGCAAAACAAAACCCTGAGAAAGAAGTCATCATTGTCGATATGTGCCCTCAGGCTAACGTCTCAGAAATTATTTTGGGGGGGAATGGAACAGGACAAAAAAAATTAGAGCAGTTAAATCAAAACGACAGAACGATCGCAGCCTATATTAAACAACGATATCAACAACATGAACGTATCGGAAACGAGACTACTTATTTCATACAAGCCTCAGAGTACAACCATCAACTCCCAAGCAACATCTTCCTTCTTCCTGGTGATGTAGACCTCGACATTTGCTCTGGAATCATCAATTACTTGGCAATGGCTCCAATTAAAAATGCTTGGACAAAAAGTAGACAATTATTAAATGACCTTCTTGGCGCTTTTGATCAAACAAATAATAAAAAAGAAAAAGTTTATTTTATTGATTGTAATCCAAGCTTTTCTGCTTATACAGAGCTTGCAATTATTTCTTCAACTGCTTTAATTGTACCATGCACTGCGGATAATGCCTCAATGAGAGGCTTGGCAAATATATTTAATTTATTATATTCAAAAGATGACGAAGAACAATTCTCGAACTTTTCCGATAAAGTTCGAGAATATGGTATCCCTCTTCCTAAAGTCCATCATATCATCTTAAATAGATCTAGATCTCATCAAAAAAATGCATCTAAAGCATTTACAGCAAGCATTGAAGAACTAGATACACGTCTTGCTGACTTAAAAAATAAATATTCGAATGCCTTCTTTGAGACTTGCCCTGCCGTATGCAACATTAAAGACGGAAACACACTCGCAACCGTCATCAATCATGAAGGACAATTACTAAGCGAAATTCAAGCAGGTATGCATAATGTTTATGGATGCGACATCCAAGTCAATCAAAGTCAAATCGATGAACTACATGAGGATGTCGTAAGCATCGTTAAACAGCTATAACAGCTATAATCGACAAAAGGCAGACTTGAGACTTGCTTGTTGAGCTAGTTTTGGCAAACTTTGTCCACGACAACAGTCTTTTACCGATCATGGATGCAAAATTTAGAATAGCCATTGGCTCCGATCACGCAGGAGTAGACCTCAAGGAAACCGTCATCAACCTCCTCCGCGAGTGGGGACATGACGTCACCGACATGGGTCCTGAAACAAAAGCCTCTTGCGATTACTCGGACTTTGCCAACCTCGTCTCTAGTGCAGTTGCTGATGAAACCTACGACCGAGGCATCCTCATTTGTCGCTCAGGCATCGGTATGAGCATCTCCGCCAACCGTTGGGCAGGCGTCCGTGCCGCCCTCTGTCGCACAGCCCCAGCCGCCGCACTCTCGCGCCAGCACAACGACTCAAACATCCTCTGCCTCGCCTCTGCATACGTAGACAATGACTCTGTAGAAGACGTCCTCGAAGCATGGATTGATGCCTCATTTGAAGGAGATCGCCACCAACGCCGCGTCATCAAGGCATCTGGCAGCCCCCTGCAAGCCAACGACCCAGTTTTGGCAGAAATGATTCATCAAGAAGGGCTCCGCCAACGCAACAACATTGAGCTCATCGCCTCAGAAAACTTTGCCTCTCGCGCCGTCCGCGAAGCCCAAGGCTCCTTGCTCACCAACAAATACGCAGAAGGCTACCCCAACAAACGTTGGTACGGTGGTTGCGAATGGGTTGACCAAGTCGAGCAACTTGCCATTGACCGAGTCAAACAAATCTTTGGCGGCGACCACGTCAACGTCCAGCCCCACTCTGGCTCACAAGCCAACATGGCAGTCTACTTCTCCGTCTTAAAACCAGGCGACACCATCCTCACCATGGACCTCGCTCATGGCGGACACCTCACCCACGGACACAAAGCCAACTTCTCAGGTAAACTTTACAACGTCGTCCATTACGGCGTCTCTCAAGAGACAGAAGCCATCGACTACAACGCCTTGGAAAAGCTCGCCATGCAGACCAAACCCCAAATGATCACCGCTGGGGCAAGCGCCTACTCACGCACCATCGACTTTGCCCGCATGGGACAAATCGCCAAAGCATGCGGCGCCTACCTCTTCGTTGACATGGCACACATTGCCGGACTCGTCGCAGGGGGCGTCCATCCAAGCCCCGTCCCTCACGCTGACTTCGTCACCACCACCACCCACAAATCATTACGTGGACCTCGTGGCGGCGTCATCATCTGCAAAGAAGCATTTGCTAAGAAAATCGACTCATCCGTCTTCCCTGGCATGCAAGGGGGGCCCCTCATGCACGTCATCGCTGCCAAAGCAGCCTGCTTTGGCGAAGCCCTCAAGCCCGAATTCAAACAATACGCAGCTCAAATCATCGCCAACGCCAAAGCCATGGCAGACAAACTCAGCGAACTAGGATTCCGCATCGTTGCCAACGGCACCGACAACCACGTCTTCATGGTTGACCTACGCTCTAAAGGCTTAAATGGAGCTGACGCCCAGGAAGCCCTCGACCGCGTCGGCATCACCGTCAACAAAAACGCCATCCCCTTTGACACAGGCTCTCCAATGAAGCCATCAGGCATCCGCATCGGCACTCCAGCAGTCACCACAAGAGGAATGAAAGAAAACGACGTTAAACAAGTCGCTGAATTCATCTGTAGAGCCCTAGCCCTCTCAGCTGCTGACCAAGTACATGCAGACCCTGCCCCCTTCGACGCACTCAGAGAAGAAGTATACGCCTTTAACCGAAACTTCCCCCTCCCCCTCTAATTAGCAAAAAATCAATAAAAAAGCCCCACCAGGTAATACTCCTGGTGGGGCTTTTTGGTTAACTAATACCACTTTTAACGTAAGCCTCAAACGGAGCACCTTCCAAATGAGCAATAAAAAATGGGAGAAAATTA
>JAVXPO010000003.1:0-60796 GCA_036644695.1 Akkermansia sp.
ACACTGATGCCAAGTCTGCTTTTGAAATACCAATAAGTAAGGGAGAAGTCATTGTCGCAGATCGTGGATATCAGGATTTTGAGTTCTTGCGCTTTTGGGACAGCAAGAAAGCGTTTCACCCGACATAAATGATTGATAATCAATCTTAAATTTTCTCATGATGATTATTTAGGGCATGTGTGGAGATTATCCCCTTACTCATTATATAAATAAGCCAAATTGATAGACAAGTATCGCCATAATGAGCCCTAGAGCATCTAAAAAGAGCGATTGAGAGATGGCAAATGCCCATGAGCCAGTCTCTTTGCGCACGATGCCAAAGGTCGCCATACATGGCATGGCGATCAGACAAAAGACCATGATACTCAATCCTTGCAGTGGGGTATAGTTCGCCCGAATTGCCTGAGTCAGGAAAGCATTCCCACCCTCCTCATCAGTATCATCCACATCAGGTGTACTATATAAAATTCCCAGTTGAGAGACAAAAACCTCTTTGGCAGCCAAAGCTCCAATCAAGGCAGAGTTCGTCCTCCAATCCATCCCAGCCCATTGAGTCACGGGCTCAAAAAAACGACCGATTTGCGCTGAGTAAGATTGTTGTAATTGAGCTGTATCCGCCGAAACAGGAATCTCTGCTTGGCTATTAAGCTCTGAATAGGTTCCTTGTGCGGAGGGAGATTGATTTTCATTTTGAGGAAATGTGTTGAGTACCCATAAGACAAGCGAGGCAAATAAAATAATCGTCCCTGCCTTTTTTAGATACATCCATGCACGCTGAATCATCAGCAAAAAGAGATTTTTAAGCGATGGCATGCGATAGGGGGGCAACTCTAACAAAAACAGCTCGTCATCCCCCTTAAACAAGGTTGATTTGAGCAGGCGAGCTGTACAAACGGCAATAATAATCCCCAATAAATACAATCCCCATAAGAGCTCTGCCTGCATCGTTGAGGGGAATAAGGCAGAAATAAATAGCACAAAAATAGGCAAGCGAGCGCCACAACTCATGAGAGGTAAAATGAAAATCGTCGCGAATCGATCGCTTTTTGACTCAATACTCCTCGTCGCCATAATCGCAGGCACCGTACAGCCAAAGCCAATCAACATGGGAATAAAGCTTTTACCATGTAGCCCCATCTTGTGCATAAAGCGATCCATGATAAATGCCGCACGAGCCATGTAGCCGCTTGCCTCTAAGAGAGCTAAACATAGAAAAAGAATCAAAATAGTAGGGACAAATGATAAGACCCCACCTACCCCACCAATCACCCCGTCACACAAGACAGATTGAATCATCGGGCTACCTGCCAGCAAGTAGGATACCCCATCACTCAGGAGATTAAAAAATTTCTCCATCATCTGAACCAGAGGATCACCTACCGTAAACGTCAGATAAAAAACAAGATACATCGCTATTAAAAAGAGCGGTATCCCAAAAAAACGGTGCGTTGCAACCGAATCAATACGATCAGTCCACAGCAATTGCGTCTTTCTGTTACTAATTTGAACCGCCTTGATTAGTCCAGAGATAACTCCATAACGCCTATCTGCCAAGGTGACAGCAAGAGGCATCCCCGTATCATTGGCTAGACGTTGACGCAATTGTCGCACATCCTCCATCAATGCTTGATTGCTCTCTTCTCGTGCCTCAAAACGCGTCGTAAACTCTTCATCACCCTCAAGAAGTTTCTCTGCAATAAAGGAATCAGGCTCCATATCTTGCTCGGGGCACTCCTGAAGTAAATGGGCAATCTCCTGAATCGCCGCGTCCTCACGTTCCCCATAGAGCACTGGTTTGAGCCTGGGGAAAAGCCTTGGATGAGAGATTACCTGTTTAATTGCTCTCTTTAAGGCAACAATCCCCTGTCCTTTATTACCCGAGGTACGAATCACGCGCACGCCCAGCAATTTCTCCATCAGAGCAATATCAAACTCAATCCCAGCAGACTCCGCCTCATCATTCATGTTGAGAACGAGAATAACAGGTAGATTAAAATGCCATAATTGGAGAGTCAGGTATAAATTCCTATCCAAGTGAGTGCTATCGACGACATTGACAATTGCCTGCACCTTGCCAGACGAGAGTACCTTCGTCACGACATGTTCTTCAGGAGCATTACCCCCCAACCTATAGATACCAGGTAAATCAACCAGTTTGACTGGGTCTGCATCGGTGCGAATAATACCCGACTTGCTATCAACTGTAACTCCCGAATAATTGCCTACATGTTGCCGAGCCCCCGTTAATAAATTAAAAATAGTTGTCTTCCCACAATTGGGATTCCCCAACAAGGCAATAGTTGGCATTGACTCTCTCATAACTTACTTTTTATTAGGTGATTCACTCACAATAATATGAACTGCCTCGCTCAATCTCAAAGCGAGTAAAACCTCGCGGACACACACAATGATGGGGCCACCAAAAGGTGCCTTCTTACGTACGCTGACCAAGGTACCCGGGGTCAACCCTAATTCTGATAACTTGGAGAGTCCCTGATGATGAGGCACAATCTCCATGATGCGAGCCTCACTGCCAACTGGCAATTGATTGAGACGAAGCCCCTCACCACTCATCTGACATCGATGACAGTCACAAAGACAACCATGTTCGCAACGACAAGGACGAGTAGAAATATGCAATCTCCACCAATAGCGTAACATCCGCCCAATTCTTGGAGATATATCCCTGCTGGATTGCTTACAATTTCTTTTTCCGCATCTCATCTGTCGCCATTAAGTTAGTATAAACTAACTTTTGGTCAAGTTTTTATTTTTGATTCGATGCTCGAAAGCAAGCCAATTCAAAATTCAATTTTTCTGCCTTGCCAATTTTTCAGAGCGAGCCATAATTACCTCCGTATTATGAAACCTACACTTCTCGTTCTTGCAGCAGGCATGGGCAGCCGTTACGGTGGCCTTAAGCAACTTGATCCTATGGGACCTAATGGCGAGGTCGTCCTCGATTATTCTGTTTATGACGCGATTCGCGCCGGATTTGGCAAAGTCGTTTTCATTATCCGTCGCGATTTTGAACAAATCTTTAAGGAACAAGTCGGTAGTCGATTTGCCGACAAAATCAAAGTTGATTACGCATTCCAAAGCCTTGATGACCTCCCGGCTGGCTTCTCCGTCCCAGAAGGACGCGAAAAACCTTGGGGTACAGCACACGCCTTGCGTGCCGCTCGCGATGTGGTTAATGAACCCTTTGCCGTCGTCAATGCAGATGACTTTTATGGTCCTGACTCCTTTGTTCAGGCTGCTAAATTCCTCTCAACAGCAAAGGATTGCCCCAATAAAGCCCATTATGGCATGGTTGGCTATCCTCTGAAAAATACGCTCTCCGAGAATGGTGATGTGAATCGTGGCATTTGCACGATCAAGGATAATCTCCTCGTAGGCGTTGAAGAATTCGTCAAAATCCAACCTGAAGAAGATGGCGTCGTCCGTGGCGACAACCTCGAAGGCAAAAGATTGCCCGTAGATCCTGCGGAATTAGTATCCATGAACTTCTGGCTCTTTAGCCCCTCCTTTATCCAATTGACCGAGGAGCACCTCATCGACTTCCTTAAAAAGCACGGTACAGAACCTAAGAGCGAATGCTTTATCCCGACAGTTGTTGACTCATTAATCAACTCTAATCGTGCGGATTGCCAAGTGCTCTCGACCTCATCCAACTGGTTTGGCGTCACCTATCCTAAAGACAAGCCAGCCGTCGTCGCTGGTATCAGGGCTTTAATTGACTCTGGTGTCTATCCAGAAAAACTCTAATTCATCATTTTATGCACGATCTCAAGGCAACATCCGCCCTATTCGATCTCCGTGGCGACTTCGTCCATGGTTATTCTTATGGGAGTGGTCACATCAATGACACGTACTGTATCTGGGTAGACCAGGCAGGACAACGTATTCGCTACATCCTCCAACGTCTCGCTCAAAACGTTTTTAAGCAACCCATCTCGTTGATGGAGAACGTCAAGCGCGTCACCGATCATGCGCTCATGCGTCTCAAGGCAGAGAATTGTCCAGAAGCACACCGTCGTACTCTTACCCTCATCCCTAGCGTTGATGGTAAGCCCTACGCCATTGACTCTGAAGGCAACTGCTGGCGTGTATATCCATTTATCGAACGCGCTCGCACCTACGATCAAATCGAAACGACCAAGCAATGCTTTGAAGCAGCTCGTGCATTCGGCGACTTCCAAAAACTAACGGCTGACCTCCCAGGTGAACCGTTATTTGAAACTATCCCCGACTTTCACAATACGACGAGTCGCATGGATGCCCTCAAGGCAGCAATCAAGGCAGATCCCTTGGGACGTGCCAAAGAAGTTGCTAAAGAGATTGAATGGTATCTTTCTCGTGATGCTGACTGCCATAAGGTCGCCAACTACCTTGCCAGCGGTGAACTCCCCATGCGCTGTACGCACAATGATACCAAACTCAACAACGTCATGCTTGACGATGTGACGGGGGAAGGCATTTGCGTCATTGATCTCGATACAACCATGCCAGGCTCTGCCATTTATGACTTTGGCGACATGATTCGTACGGCTACATCACCTGCGGCAGAAGATGAAAAAGATATCTCTAAGGTCACTATGCGTATGTTCATGTTTGAGGCTCTCGTCCAAGGATATCTATCCTCGGCAAAAAGCTTCCTCACACCATTGGAAAAAAGCCTCCTCCCCTTCTCGGGCAAGTTGCTTACCATGGAATGTGGCATCCGCTTCTTGACGGATTACTTGTCTGGCGACGTTTACTTCAAAATCAAACGTCCAGAGCACAATCTCGATCGTTGTCGTACGCAGATGGCACTCGTTGAATCCATTGAAAGTCAGATGGATGAAATGCAGGCACTCGTTGACAAATATTGATTTTACATTCCCTCTTTGGGTGGCTTCACCGCCACCCAAACACCTTAAAATTTATCCCTTATTTTCAACATGAAAATCCTCGTTACCGGCGGTGCCGGATTCATTGGTTCCCATATTGTGGAACACTACCAAGACAAGGCTGAAGAAATTCGCGTTTTAGACAACCTTCGCACAGGTTATCTAAAAAACCTCAATGGCTTAAAGCACACCTTTATCGAAGGCTCTATTTGCGACCGCGAACTCGTCAAAAAAGCAGTCCAAGGCGTTGATTACATCTTTCACATGGCGGCTCTCGTTTCTGTCCCAGAATCCATGAGCAAAATTGATGAATGCATCAGCATCAACTGCAAAGGATTACTCAATGTCCTCGAAGAAGCCTCTGCCGCTGGAGTTAAAAAAATCGTTCTTGCCTCATCGGCTGCCATCTATGGCAACAACCCGACTGTCCCCAAGGTCGAAACGATGTACCCAGAACCTAAGAGCCCGTACGCCATCACTAAGCTGGATGGTGAATACTATCTCTCCATGTTCCGTGCATTAGGTAAAATTAACGCTGCTGCCGTACGTTTCTTCAACGTATTTGGTCCACGTCAAGACCCCAAAGGTGCTTACGCTGCCGCAGTACCTATCTTCATCGAAAAAGCGTTGAAAAATGAAAACATCACCGTTTATGGCGATGGCGAGCAAACTCGCGACTTCATCTTCGTTAAAGACATCGTTGGCGCCCTGAGCTTCGTCGTAGAAAATCCCGATGCCATTGGCACATTTAATGCTGGATACGGAGGTCAAATTACGATCGAAAACTTAGCAGATAAAATCATTGCTGAGGCTCACTCTACCTCTAAGGTCTTGCATGAACCAGAACGTGCAGGTGATGTCAAACACTCACGCGCCAGCGCAGATAAACTGCGTGCCGCAGGTTGGCAACCCAAGCACACCCTTGAGGAAGGGCTCGCCGCAACTATGGCCTACTTTAAGCAAGTCTTAGGTAAATAAATCACCTCACCATCTCATCAAAATCCTCATGGAATATATCATCATCCCATGAGGATTTTTTTTATCGCTCACCTCAATCTGAGCTTGCCTCAAAGGAAAAACTATGAGACCTTATGCAGGTCATCTCCCCCCCATGCGCTCGTGGCGAAATTGGTAGACGCGCTAGACTTAGGATCTAGTCCAGCAATGGGTACAGGTTCGATTCCTGCCGAGCGTACCATGAATAACCCTCTTTAAGATAATAACTTAAAGAGGGTTTCTTTTTTGTCAGACTGATGCCCATTTACCGATTCTGACGTAGGGTCAAAAACTGTCACAGGTTTGCGACTAAACTCTTCTCCCTTTCCTTTTTATTTTCTCATGATGATTATTTAGGACAGGTGTGCTTTATTCCTATTGATGATCCAGAAAAAGCATACCAAATTATTTCCAAGGCAATTAATCAAAATGAGTAGTGATATTACGCTAACAAAAGAGCGAATGCCTCAAGGACATTCGCTCTTTTGTTAGTAAATATTTGTGTGACAATCCCTTAGGCACGACGGCGACGAGCCAACAATGCCATGAGACCAAATAAGCCTAAAGTTGCTGTTGTTGGTTCGGGGATAGACTTGGAGGCGGTGAAATTGTTTAAGGTGATTCCATTGGTGTCTCCACTTTGCAAAAATCCCATCTGTGTTAATTCTGACTTACTATTAAAATTATAAGTAACGGTTTGACCATCCACTGTATAACTAAGCATATTTGAACCAGTAGATAATGTTGTTAAAGTTACTAAATAAGAAAATGTGTAAGACGTAGTTGGGGATGCAGGGATACTAACTGGAGTTCCTAATGTTGAGGTTAGTGTTGTTGGGTTTGAGAAGGCAGTATTATCCTGAAAAGAATAATATTTTTCTGCATTAAAAACATTTTCGGCAGCTGTGCCTAATGCTACTGTTGAGTTCGATGTATATGAGTGACCTAAAAGTAAACTAAAGTCCGAGCCAGCTAGACAGAAAAGGTCTTGATTATTGTTACATTTAGACACTCCGCCTGATCGTTCTGTTCCAGTAAAACTAAATGAGAACTGATAAGTAGAATCCGTTGTACCTAGCTTGATTGTATTGCTCTGTGCAAGATTAGTGTATAATCTAGAGTATTGCCAATTATTAGAAGTTACACCTGATCCCGTAAAATGAAGGTTTGTTGCTCCTGTTTGCCATCCCTTATCAGATAAGGCTTTGTTAACTTCAGTTGTGCTTGTATTTGCTCCATAATCAAAGGTATCTTCAAAAATGGTGGATGCTTGGGCGCAAGTTAGGCAAGCGAAGGAAAAAGCCATTAAAAAAAATGTGCGTTTCATATATTTATTTCGATTAGAACTGATATTCAGTACCAGTAAAGTATCGGATTAGGAATCCGATATATATAGCTATAATCTACTTATAATAAATACGGTATACACTAGAACACTGCGAGATGAAATCCATTTTTTATGATACTTCCTTACCATCTCTTTTTAGTAAGTAGGCTTACTATGCGTTAGTTAGGCTCTGCGTCAGACTTAGATAAATTCCGATTGACATCGGATTCCTAAACTGATGACCTTGGTTGATTATTTTTGTTTTATCTTTATTGTAATGGAATTCTCCAGAAGAGATGAAAGTTATCTTGGAGCGTTTGCGTGCTGATGTCAGGTTACAGCTTGCAGTTACTGAGGCTATTTTTGAAATTACTCTAGCGCATCATGGTCTTCACTTGCGGAAGAAAAGAACCGTCTGGCTGCTTCAATGTACTTCTGCTCTTCAGTACGGCATACATTACGTTAGCAATACGCATTGCCCCGTTATTTAACCTGCCCCTCATGATTTGATCAGCTTCTTTATCTTTTTTATCCTTTAAAGGATAAATTGTTTCAGCCTTTTTCTCTATATCTTCAAGCGCGGCATTGCAGGCATCTATTTCCTTTTTCACCCGAGGTATGTCTTCATTTGTTTTCAATGAATACAAAATGCGGTTATACTGATTTAACAAGGCAATCTTTTTGTTCCAATACGAAGCTAAGGCTAGTGACATAGGAACAATGGGCTGCTCACGTACATCTGGAAGCTTGATCACTTTCTGTAAAACAGGAGTCAAAAAACCCTGCATTAAAATGGATGTCGGGATCTCGACTCCAATCAAGCCACCTTGAAATACTAGCACGGAATTATATTTTTTCAGCAAGGGATCCTGCTCCG
Source organism: Akkermansia sp. (assembly GCA_036644695.1). Lineage (GTDB taxonomy): Bacteria > Verrucomicrobiota > Verrucomicrobiia > Verrucomicrobiales > Akkermansiaceae > Akkermansia. The sequence goes on from JAVXPO010000003.1 coordinate 8,093, forward strand.
CACTGTATGCCGTTCCTTGTTTGGTGGTTTGACTGGAGATATATTTTTGAAGTTCTTTCTTCATTTGTTCGCTCGACCCGAGTGATTCATTCGCTAAAGCCGCCAATTTCGGGGCAATCTCGTCAGCTTTCTCCCTGCTGTCCACTTCCAGCTGGAGTTCTGCCATCCTGTCCATGATGCGAAACAGATTAATAATTTCTGGCAAAGTAGTGGCAACTTCTCGAACGGATTCATCCAAATGCGTGCGATGACGAAAAGAACGACGGGAAGAATCTTGCTTGTCCAGCGTTTCCGTGGAAGATTTAGCCTCATCCTGAATCCTTAAATCCGATGCCAAACAGTCCATGGTGGACAAACCCGCCACCATAATTGAAATAAAAGAAAAACGAAATAAAAACATAAGTAAAGCATTAACTATTAACAATTAGATTTCTCTAGTCGAGGAGCATTGACTCCTCCAATGAGGAGCACCATTTCACCTTTGGGGGGCTTAGCAGACAATTCTTTGAAAACCTCTCCGGCTATCCCTCGATGATAAGTCTCAAATGTTTTAGTCAGCTCTCGGGCGACACATATTGGGGTCATTGGGTCGAGTGAAGCGACTGCCGCAAGAGATTTGAGGATGCGAAAAGGGGATTCGTAAAAAATAGAGGTGTGTTTGGCTTCAATTGCCGTCTTGAGCATAGACTCTCTCTTCCCTGATTTAACGGGGAGGAAGCCACCAAAGAAAAAGGCATCACTTGGCAAGCCAGAGCCAACAAGTGCCGTCACTACGGCAGAGGGACCAGGTAAGACAGTAAAAGCGATCTCATTTGCCTTGAGGGCTTGGATGAGACGATACCCGGGATCGCTGACCCCAGGCATGCCTGCATCCGTCACGATGGCAAATCGCTCACCTGCCCGTGCTCGTGTGACAATCTCCTCTGCTCTGGCAGCCTCATTATGCTCATGCATGCTGATGAGGTGCTTTGATATCTCATAATGGTGTAAGAGTAAGCCCGTGTGTCGGGTATCCTCACACGCGATGACATCAACGCTTTTGAGTGTCTCTAGGGCGCGTAATGTTATATCACCACGATTGCCTATGGGCAATGCAACAAAAGAAACAGGATATTCTACCTCAGCCATATCAAATTAACCATTAGTGATAGTCGCCGCAATTTGTCCAGCGACAAGACGTGCCGCATACGAGAGGGCATTGGTCTTGGCTGTTTGTTGATTGCCTATGCTGAAAAAGCTTGCCGAGCCCATTTCTTCGCCTTCCAGTAGCACTTTATTGTCTCTCGCATCGACGACTTTATATTTCACCGACAATTCTAATCCAAGTTCTGTACTTTTATAAGTATCTGCCGTACTGGATCTCAACTGAACAAAGCGGACAGAATCAATTGATCCCTCAATTCTAGCCTGAGCCTGCCCTTTTGAGGCGAGATGAAAGGTGCCATCTCGCTGAATCGCCTCGGATATGGCATTGGTGACCAAGGAGCCAGCACTAGGCTCTAAGGAATTATTGATAAAAACGGTCATGCGCACGGCAGAGATGTGAGATAGAGCCTCTGGCTTCACTCCACCTAGTCGATACCCACAGTTTGAGCAAATCAAGGTGAGGCAGGTTAAAAGTAGAATCGGAATCGTTTTATGAGGAAATATGCGCATTTTGATCTCCAAGTTAGCGTTTCACACCCATTTGTTTCAGATAAGCACGCGCTTTGGTAGCCGCCTCTGGGTTGGTCTCTGCGTGATGGATCACTTCTTCAAAGCTGAAAATAGCGGCATCTCTGTCCTTCATACGATTGAGATAATATTCCCCAGTCTCCAGCTTTTGCTGTACGATTAAACGGCGAACGTCGGATAATCCTTTTTTAGCTTGTCCAGAATGTTGGGTATATCGTTGAAGGTAATCTTCATAAGCTTCTTGAGCTCTCATGATATTGGCGTGATTGCGCGACCCTCCAGTTTGTTCATTACGGTATAAGTCGGCAATTTCTAATTGAGCCAAGGGTGCAAATGCCGATGTTGGATAATTATCGACGAGTTTTTGGTAACAGGTGATTGCCTCATCAACACGGTCTCGCTCAATGAGGTATTTCCCAAGAATCGATAAGGATTCAGGGGCAGATGGCGCAAATGGCGCATTATCACAGACGCTATTTAACCACTTGATGACATTTGATGAGTCCATACGAACCTCAAACATCCATAAAACTTTATTCGTCAGTTTGCCCGTTGCGGCACCGTAGGCAATGTCTTTTTGTTTCAACAAGGCTTGTTTGTAGCGCGAGCTGTTAGGGTATCTCTCAATGAATTTTTGATACGCATCAAAGGCATCCAAGGGAGATTGTAATTGTTCGTGCAATTCGGCTATTCGGAATTGAGCTTGAGGCGCCTCAAGCGAAAGGGGGCATTCTTCCACGAGCGTTTCATAACGCTTGATTGCTTTGCCAATTTTGCCAGCCTTTTCTTTTTCTTGGGCTTTCGCCATGAGACCCCTCGCCTTAGGATCGACGAGTCTGACGGTTCCCGCTTTAGGGGGGGCATCTGATGAGCATTGACTCAAGATCATAGATCCCATCACGCACATGATTATTAAAATAAATTTATTCATAGTTATACCCCAAGAAAATTAAGAAAAAGAAGCAAGGGAAAAGTCCTTAGTGTTTTTTGCCATAAACGGCATCCGCATCAAAGCTAGGTCCGCCATCACTGACAACTAAGGTCACTGGCTGATCTTTTTGTAAATCCTGCCCAAAGGGAACAGAACGGAAAAAACAAGAGTGGTGCCCCGTATGGCAAGCCCCAGCGCCGCATTGATCCACGAGGAGGACTAAGGCGTCTTGGTCGCAATCCACGAGTATTTGCTTAATCTTTTGGACGTGTCCACTCGTTGCGCCCTTGTGCCAAATTTCTTGACGACTACGCGAGTAATAAACTGCCTCGCCTAGCTCAAGAGTCATTTTCAAAGAATGCTCGTTCATATAAGCCAGCATCAAGGGCTCATGGGTTATATGATCCACTGCCATGGCTGCAATTAAACCCTTGTCATCAAATTTGGGGGAGAAGCCCAAACCCTTTTCAATTTCATTCATTGCACCACGTTTTGCAAAAATAATCGAATTATCTGTGTTGTTATCTTCCATATCCGAACCTTTAGTACACAAAATATTGAGATGCATCAATCTTTTCTATTGCCCTCACGCAATGAAACGAGTTCCATGGGGATATGGCATTTACGGAAACACAAGCAGAAGAGCTACTCCAAACCGCTTATGCAAAGAATAGGCTCCCTCACGCTCTCCTGATTACAGGTCGAGAAGACGCTGGTACACATACACTTGCGCTCAATCTCACTCGTTCCATCAATGGGGGACATGAGCAGGATACTTTAGAAACTCTTTTGGATGAATACTGTCGCATCGTGCGTCCAAGGTCTAAATCGAGACGCATTCTCATTGATGATGTCAGGGCAGTAGAACCTTTTCTCCAACAAAAAGCTGCCACAGGGAAATATAAAATCGTCATCATTCTCGACGCAGAACGTATGAATGATGAAGCCTCTAATGCCTTTCTCAAGACATTAGAAGAGCCTCCCCCTCAATGTTTCATCATCCTCGTCACTAATCAACCAGAGCAATTGCTTGAGACGATTCTGTCTCGTTGTATTACGATCACTCTCCATTCACCAGGAGAATCAATGAAGCTCACGCCCGTGCAGGAAATCCTGCTCCCGGCTTGGGCAGCGGCATGCGCGCATATTGGGGATGATCTCACCGCTTTAGCTTTCCGCGCGACTCTATTGAATACGCTGGCTATACGCAAAAATGAGATTACCAAGCGTCTCACGCTAGCACTCAAAGAAGAGGCTAAATTAGCCACACAAGGCACCGATGCCTCATTAGATAATAAAGATGTCAATGCCGCCTATATTGAGACTGAGTATCTCGCAGAGCGCGACCAAGCAATTGATCTACTCATTACATGGTTTGGACAAGCAGCACTCATCGCTACGGGCGCCCCTCTCTCAGACCCTCTACATGAGGGCATCCTCTCCATGGCAAAATCAATCCCTATTAGCGAGCTCCTCCACAGAATGGAAGCCGTTGAATCTCTACGAGATGAGCTGAAATTCAACATTCACGAAGGGCTCGTCATGGATATTAGACTCATGGGAGCTCTAGGAAACCTCAGTACCCTCAGCCCTGCTTAATTTTAATTATGGTCACTGCCCCTCTTACTTATCAACGAGTCATCATCACGGGTGCATCATCTGGGATTGGCGAGCAATTTGCCCATACGCTCGCCCCTCTCGTCAAGGAAATCATCTTGACGGCACGCCGTACCGATCGACTTGAGGCACTCGCAACAGACCTCCAGCGTCAATATCCTCATGTGCGCATCCATGTATTCTCTTGTAATCTCATGGATATTGATGCGCTTGACGGACTCATTCATCAGCTCTCTTGCCTCTCCCCTGCCTCTACCCTGCTCATCAACAATGCAGGGTTGGGAGATTATGGAGAGTTCTCAACCGCCCCGTGGGAACGTATCCATGCGATGCTCATGGTCAACATGAATGCGCTAACGAAGCTATGCCATCATCTCCTCCCCTCTCTCCTTACCAACGGTGGGGACATCATCAATATAAGCTCATTGGCATCCTCTCTGCCTATCCCCGACTTTGCCGTTTATGCCGCGAGTAAATCTTATGTACTCTCGTTGTCTGAAGCTATCAGGATGGAGGTAAAAGCACAAGGCATCAACGTTCTTGCGGTCTGTCCAGGTCCCGTCTCAACCGAATTTGGTCAAGTTGCACGCCGTCCTGGATTCACAGGGAACATGATGCCAGGCAAAGACAGCTTTTGTACGACCAAAGAGCAAGTCGTTGCAGAAAGTTTACAGGCAATGCTCCGCCGCAAGGCTCGCGTTTATCCTGGACGAAGAATTAAACCAATCGCCCTCCTCCTCACCCTCCTCCCCATGGGAATCATCCGCATGATCATGGGGCGTCGCCCTCGCCGTTGCTTGACATCCAATCATCCAACATCAAACGATTAATACCTACTCTACGACATCATGAATATTCCTTTTTCCCACTTATTTCACTCATTAAAGGACAATCCTCTCACCAATTGCTGCCAATACCCCATCGTGCGAATCACAACATGCCTCTGCATCCTCATTGCCACGACCTCGCTTTTTACCCCCTATCCAGCTCAACTCATTCGCGCGATCCAAGGGAATCATGAATCTAATGAAACGACCAGCTCAAAAGAATCAGCCAAGCAGGCACACCCCAGCACCACTAAGCCCAGCAAGCCCACCACCTCATCACGCCCTACACCTGTAGCCCCACCTCAGCACCCCATCGAGCCAGATATTGCCACAAATATGGTTGATGCGGATCTCGTCAAACCATGGTCCCTCGACAGGACAGCCTCTGCCCCCTCTGTCCATTATCCTCCCTTCCCCCCCGTCATCTCGGCACGTCCCTCGACAGGCGCATTTTGGAATGTACAAGATTTATCTCGCGGACTCAACCTCAAGACTCAAGTCAAATTTACAGAAGGTTCGCTTGCCTCAACAGATAGACGCATCCCCTCTAACTACAGAGCAACCCTCACCTATGAAATTGCCCTTCCCAAGCCATTGACTCAAGTAAGCCAATTACAACGTCTCAATCCACATCTCACGAGCATGTTGCCAGGGCTATCAGAGTTATTCTCATCTGCCAAAGTCTCTCCATTTTATCATCAAATCTATGCTCGCAAGCAAACAGAAGTCAGGAAAAAAATGGCTCAGCTCAACAAAGTGCTCGATCGTCATAATTTTTATGATACCGAAACGATTTTGGAGATGACCCACCCTCAATCAGGGAGGAAAGTTTTGTGGTTACAGAGTGAAATGGATGTCGTCTCTGACGGCTCAGATGGTGATCGTTTGGCAATCATGCCTCAAAAGATTCTCAAAAGTTCTTTTTACCAACCCAGCACCTCCTATCGGTGGAAAAGACAAACAGGCAAACCCAACCCCCTGCTCGCACCTTGGGAAAATAGGCTTAAAAACGCACGAGCAGAGCTATTAAAAGCTCCAGCCTCGACCAGAGAAGCTCTACGCGATGATATTGATTACGCACGTCGCGTCATTACAGAGCTCAAAACCTACAGCTTCCTCATTGCCGAATACGACCCCTTTATCGTCATCCCCCTTGGCGTCGTCAAACAAAACTCCCCTTACTCACCTGCCTTTGGGGACTATGCAATCGTCATTGTGGACAATCAACTGTACCCTGCCATCGTAGGAGATGCAGGTCCACGTTATAAAACAGGTGAGGCATCCCTCCGCCTCGCCTCAACCATCAATGGCAAGGCAAACTCTTATGCACGCCCCGTCTCTGATCTCAAAGCCAGTTATCTCATTTTCCCCGGGACAGCACCTACCGTAAGCGGTCCCCCTGATTACAAAAAATGGCAGGAACAATGCCAAAGCCTCCTTAACGATATCGGAGGTATCTCGCCAAACTATACCCTCTACGAATGGGAGGATCTCCTCGCCCCTAAACCAGTCATCCCACCGCCAACTAATACTCTTGAGCCCCCCACTACATCACCCTCGGGCGACGCCAAGCGAACCATAAAGCCTTTAGCATCTCCCTCCTCACCGCTGGGCGACCAATCTTCCTCTTTACACCCATCATTGGAGAAGCGTCCTCCTTCAAATCCTGCTCAATAAGATCTAAGGTCAATAAGCCTAGACGGGCAGGCAATAGCGTAGCAAATCGCAAGCGTCTATTCCTCAAAGCTGAGGCATAGCGGATGCCCTCATCTAGCCAAGAGCGAGCCTTGAACAGCCATTCCTCCAGGGGAAGCTCTCTTGGTAAATAGCGACGCCCTCGTTGAGCATCCTCCTCGCGATCTCGCAAAATATTCACTAATTGGAGCCCTTGCCCAAAATGAATCCCCATCGGAATCATCTCTGATGCAGGTAAAATAGCAAACTTCTCACCTAAACACATTCGCGACATCTCCGTCCAAAACTCACCCACACACCCAGCTACGCGATAAGCATAGAGCTCGGTATCTCCTGCGGTTAAGACTGCATCATGAGAGATAAAATAGCTCAAATCCCACAATTGCCCCTCAATAATCGTCTGCAAAACCTTTCGAACCAGAGCTAATTGCCTCTCGGATAACGATTCCGCAAAGCTGAGACATTCGCCAAAGCGAGCCAATAACGCACGCTCTCCTAAATGGGCTTGACCTAGGCTCATCTGATTTGATAGCAAACGTAAGCATTCATCGCCCCCCACGCCATCTCCCGACCCCACTCTCTCCCGTTCTCCTGCAACCAATCGCCCCATCCCCTCAAGCACAGCGATTCTTGTAGATATCTCTTCACTAGAAGTATCCGCGACACTATCCGTCCCTCTTGCCAATAAATAAGCCACAGACACAGCGGGTCTCATACATTTTGGCAAAAAATGAATACTCAAATAAAACGACCTCGAAACCGACGCCAATAAAGAATCATACCCCTGCATACAGGAGCCAGTATACCTGTACTTGATTCAAATTGAAATAATTTCATGAGAAAAAATAATTCCTTCCATTTCATGATTTGTCATTATTTGATTTTATTCGAGCGACAAGATGTTATACTCATGACGCTTGATCGTATGACCACACTCCTCCCCAAAAAGACAATCCATCTTCTCTTGCTCATCACCATGACATGCCTTGCTCCATTGGCGATGACCTCATGCAGTGATAATTATGACAAAATCCCTCATACAGGATTTATTCGTAACTACCAACACGATAAAGATAATAGAACACCATTCCTCTCATACTGGGCAAAAGGAAATGAGAAAGAATGGAATGATCGAGTCGCTGGAGTAAAAGGGAAAAAACAAGTGCTTTACGTTAAAGACATCAATGTCTCTTACATGGAAAAAGCCCCTCAAAATGAGAAACAACAAAAAGATTTAGATAACTTACGCACCTACTTTAAAAATTCTCTAGTCACCCATTTGACAAAGGCAGAAAGCAAAGGCTTAAACTTCAAAATTCAAAATAAACCCACCTGTGACGCCTATATTCTTGAGATTGCCATCACCTCTATCACCCCCACTAATATCAAGGGGAATCTCTTATCGTTAGGGGTAGGCACCATTCAAAGGGGTGCAGATATTCTTTCTGATAAAATCATCCCAAAAGGACATATCTCCATTGCTGGTAAACTATGGGATAATAAAGGGAAGCTCATTGCAGAGATTGCAGACTATGAAGAAGACCACGGGTCTCTGCTCGGTCTTGATGTAAAAAATTTCAGCCGATACGCCCATCACAGAAAAAATATTGATAACTGGTGTGATGAATTTACAACTGCTTTATCCTCCCCCACAAACACAAAAATTAAAAAACAAAAAATATTCTTAAATCCATTCTAAATTTGACAAAAAAGTAATTGTTATCGAACTGTTACTTCTAATTTTAGGAAAAAAGAGCTATAGTGCAACCAAGTTCAACAACTAAGTATTATGTCCATTCACATCAACATGACGGATGAAGCCGAACAGGCAATTCGTTCGCAAAAAGTAAAAAATACGGCTACCGCCATTATCACGGCAACCTTATCCGCAGCTCTCGTTGGGTTACTTCTTTATACCGTGACCATCATCATTGCCACACCTTCCGTCCCTGAAGTTGTCGCATATGTCAATAATACAGAAGATGCGCCAGTCAACAATAACCCCGTCACACCAGAACGTGTCACGAGTAGAGCCAGCTCATCCTCTGCCCCCAACCAAGCGAGCATCATTACCTCGACGGCTGCCAGTGAAGTTGCTATTGCCACAGTTGATGTTGATGTCCCTCAAATGGTTGATCTAGGGCAAAGCCAAGATTTAGGCGTCGATTTTGGGGCTGGCGTCGGCTCTGACCTCGGCACAGGCGGCGGTGGCTTTGGCGATGAAAAGCCAAGTGGCAGTGCTCTTGAGGGTACATTCTATGACTTCAAGCAAACTCAAGGGGGACGTCCGACAGACATGACCCCAGATATGGCGGCTGGCATCATGAAGGAATTTATTACCAAATCACAATGGAATGAAACTACGCTTGCCAAATACTACAAATCCCCAACCAAGCTCTACGCCTCTCACATTTTCATCTCAAAACGTAGTGCAACCGAAGCACCAAAAGCTTACAAATGCGCCGACAAGGTAAAAGATAGTCGTTGGTGTGCCATTTACAAAGGTACTGTTCAGGCACCTAAATCTGGTAAATTCCGTTTCGTTGGTGCGGGAGATGATAATATTTCCGTCCGTTTTAACAACAAAAATGTCTTTGACTTTGGTTGGTTCCAACTCGCTCTTGGCAAAATAACGGCTAACCCAAACTACATCGCTGCCATGAAAGGTACGGGCGATAAAGCGCTCCAAAAAGAAATCAAAAATGGGGGCATCAATACCACTTTCCCTATGACCTTGTACACATATTCGACAACAGGTGAATGGAATCAATATATGGGAGGTCTTGCGGCGGGTGAGACCTTCACCGTCGAAGCAGGCAAAAAATATCCTATTCAAATTCTCGTTACAGAAATCCCTGGTGGCTTATTTGGGGCAGTACTCCTCATTGAAGAAGTCGGTGTCCCAGCAGCTAAGAAGGATAAAACGGGATCTCCGATTATTCCTCTCTTCCGCACCAATTACGGCTTACCTGACCCAGAACAAAACAAAGGTGAAGCCCCCCCATTCGACCCCATTGGTCCAGTTTGGCAGGTTGTTAAATAACGACACACTACTGATTTCCCTCATTAAGCCACATCATCACGATGTGGCTTTTTTATTTACCATAAATATGAATATAAGCATTCATCTCTTTATTTTATCTAATTTATCTCTATCATTCATCCATGACCTCCCTTCGTCATCTTCTTCTTTGTATCTTTCTCGTTTCTCCTCTATTAGCAGGAGAACCATGGAAATTGGGTATTATGGGAGATACTCATGACACCCCCCCTAGAGTCGAGGGGAGCGAGGGTGTTGCTCTCGATCATATCAAAGTCATCAATCAAGCATTTATCAACAATAAGGTCGAGCTCGTCATTCAACTTGGTGATTTGGCAGATTCTCAAGGCTATCAATCACCTAAGGGATTAGAGATGAGACATAAAGCGACTCAGCCCCTACGTGAGGCAGGCATCCCTTTTTATGCAGTACGAGGCAATCACGATACAGGGGCTCTGCGTGCCGAGCAATTGAAGGATTTTTTTATCCCAAAAGCAGACACCAATAATGCTCAAGCTGGATTTGTCAAAAATGGGAATCATTTTGCCTTTCGCCATAAAAATATAGCTCTATATTTTTTGGACATTGATGCATCTCTTCATCCCGATCAACTTGTCCAATTCTCCGAATGGATCAAATCGTATCGCACCAAGAGCAATCCCTTGCCTCATTGCATCGTTTTTAGTCACAGGACGTTAAGAACGCCTATTAGCTTTAGAGAAAACCTCTTTGGTCCCAAAAACTCCGTCGCTCCAGACGAGCAAAATACCTTTTATAAGAATCTAAAAGATTCTGGAGTTGACCTTTTTGTCTCGGCTCATTTACATTCTCACATTCGAGCAAAAGTAAAATCCCCGGATAGACAAACAACGCTTGATACTCTGATTTGTGCCCCCTCGGGCAATAAAATCTTGCCTATCCCCATTTGCCCCCCGTTAAGCATCAAAGATAAAATCATTAAATTCCAAACAGCTTGTGTTGGCTATTACATTGTCACGGTTTACGATGATAAGCTTCACGTTGAATTTTATTCTGCACCCAGTACGGGCAACAGTGATAAGTCCCCTTCTCTCGAATCTTATCAACTCCACGACTCTTGGGATATTACACAATAAGCTTACTATTGGATTCGTCATCCCCTATTTAAGGCTCGACTCTTCAGCAAGATATCTTTAGTTTATTCTCATTATTTTAAGGCATCTCTTACCTTATCCACCCCCTATTACTCATGCCAATTTCTGATTATCTCGTTACCATTGGATTAGAAGTTCACTGCCAAATCAAAACAAAAAGTAAAATGTTTTGTTCGTGCAGAAATGCCTCTTGTGAAGAGCCCAACACCAATGTATGCCCCGTGTGCATGGGAATGCCAGGGGCTTTACCTGTCCTCAATCAATTAGCCATTGAGCGCACCATCCTTGCCGGGATGATGATTGGATGCAGTACCCCCCCTATCTCTCAATGGGATCGTAAAAGTTACTTTTACCCCGACATGCCCAAGAACTATCAAACAACACAAATGGATTTACCTTTGTGCTTGGGGGGTGACGTGCCACTTTACCCATGGTCCTACCCTAACGACATCATCAAAGCTGGGGTACCTGCGTTCAAAACCATTAAATTAACGCGCATTCACTTAGAGGAAGATGCGGGCAAACTTACCCATTTTGCGGGCTATACCCTCATTGACTACAATCGTGCTGGCACTCCGTTGATGGAAATCGTCTCTGAACCCGACCTCACGACTCCTGAAGAAGCCTATGCTTACCTCAAATCACTCCAACAAGTCTTGATTTATGGTGGTATCTCCGATGCAGATATGGAAAAAGGACAAATGCGTTGCGATGTTAACGTCTCAGTCCGCCCCCATGGACAAAAGGAATTAGGAGAAAAAATCGAGATGAAAAATCTCAACTCATTTTCTGCAGTACGTCGTTGCCTGCAATACGAAATCAAACGCCAATGCCATGAATTAGATCAAGGCACACCCCAAGTCCAATCCACAAGACGGTGGGACGATGACCTAGGAGAGACCATCCTCATGCGTACAAAAGAGAATGCGCACGATTACCGTTATTTCACCTGCCCCGACCTTATCCCCATCCATACGCAAGTGCTCATTGATAAGGTACGCCCCCTTGTCCCCGAGCTCCCCAATGAAAAGCAAGCGAGATTTGTCCAGCAATTTGGTCTAGGCGATTATGATGCCAATGTCCTCGTTGCCGACCAAGCACTAGCCAACTATTTTGAAAAAGCGGCAACAAGCTCACCTCATGCTAAAAAAATAGCTAATTGGGTCATCAATGACATCCTCTCTATCCTAAATGAAAAAGGGATAGCCCCTGAGAATTGCCCCGTCCCTCCTGCCTCATTGAGTGGGTTAATTGATATTATTGAGGATGGCACCGTCTCCAATAACCAAGCCAAAGAGGTCTTTGTCAAACTATGGGAAATGCCAGAAATGACGGCAAGCCAAGCAGCAAAATCTCTGGGCTTTGAAAAAGCTGACTCCTCTGCCCTCGATGGAATTATCGAAGAAATTATCACGGCGAATCCTGCAAAAGTGCAAGAAATCGTTGATGGCAATGACAAGCTCCTCAATTGGCTGACGGGACAAGTCATGAAGGCGGCTAAAGGGAAGGCTAACCCAAAAATTGTCACAGAAGCACTCAAAACAAGATTGCAACTCAATTGATAACAATTGATGTCAATCTTACATGATACTTTCCTCTTTTTTCTTCGTAATTTTTAATACGCGCACTCTTTATTCATGAACATCCCTTATTTTTTACTCGGTCTCACCGTTTCTGGCATGAGCCTCCTCCCTGCCTCGGCTGATGTACCAGTCATTCCTCGTCCCGTTAAAGAAATGACCCCTAATGGATCGCCGTTAGAGAACTATGCTGCGCTCGTACAAAAAAAAGATCAAGTTTGCATCCTTGGTAACAATACGATCATCAAGGCTAGTGATGCGTTACAGAATGAAAAAAGCTATATCCAAGGCATCCTCGCCAAATTACCTGCATCGCCATCGTCAAAGGCAAGCGTCATCAATTTATCTATTGACCCATCTATCGCCAAAGAAGGCTATACCCTCAAGGTAAGCCCCTCTGTCATCGATATTGTAGGGGGCGATGCGGCAGGCGTCTTTTATGGCATCCAGAGTATAAATCAAATGCTCATCGTCGGTCATTCAAAAGGGACGATTGCCATCCCAGCCATGGCAGTAGAAGATGCGCCATCTACTCAATGGCGTGGCATGATGCTCGACACAGCAAGACACTATCACTCCCCTGCGTTTATTAAGAAATTCATCGATTTGTTGGCTCTTCATAAAATGAACCGCCTCCATTGGCACCTCGTTGACTCAGAAGGATGGCGTCTCGAAATTAAGAAGTATCCCAAATTGGTTGAAGTCACCAAAGATTACCCTGCCTCCTATCCAAGTGAAGACCCCACTGACAAATCACGCCCTGCGGTCTATATGTATGGGCACTTCCATGGGGGGGGATACTATACTCAGGATGAGGTCAAAGATATTGTCAAATATGCCAAGTCGCGCCATGTTGAAATCATGCCCGAAATCGAATTCCCTGGGCACTCCATGGTCGCCCTCACCGCTTATCCTGAATTCGGGACAACGGGTAAAGTCCCTTCGGTCAAATCCAATATCTCTGTCGATTTGTACGGTCCTAATGAAAAAGCATTAGGCTTTTTCAAAGATGTCCTCGACGAAACAATGACACTCTTCCCCTTTGAAATGATTCATTTCGGCGGTGATGAAGCCCCCAAGGGACAATGGAAAGAAAGCCCTGAAGCACAAGCTAAAATCAAGCAACTCGGGCTAAAGGATGAGAACGAACTCCAAGCATGGATGTTTAACGAGCTTGCCAAGCACATTGCCAAAAAAGGCAGGCGCCCCGCAGGATGGGAAGAAATCATGCATGGAGACAACATGAATACGCTCACAAAAACAGCCGTCGTCATGCCTTGGCTCTCAACAGATAACGCCGTTAAATCAGCCAATGAAGGTCTTGGCATCATCCATTCTCAAACGGGACCCTTTTACTTTGACTCATGGCAGACAAACTCCCCTGCTGATAACTGGACTCTCTACAAAGGTCCCTTCACCCTTGAAAGCGTCTACTCCTTTAATCTCTATCCTGATAAATTAACCGAAAAAGGACGCAAAAACGTCTACGGTGCTCAAGCTCAGCTCTGGAATGAACTCATGCCTAAATCCGAGTTCATCGAATATCAGGCATTCCCTCGTGCAGCCGCTTTAGCAGAGTTGACTTGGACTCCAGAGAATCGCAAAGATTACAAAGACTTCTATAAACGCCTCATCAATCACGGCAAAGTCCTTGACGCCTACAACGTTAATTATCGTTACATCAACCCTCTCCCATCAGGAGAATGGAATGCATCGACACTCTCAAAAAATACATTTGACATCCCCTTGCCCACTGAAAAAATGGCTGATGCACAAGGAGAAATGGTCGTCCAATTTGATTATAAAAAAGGAAACTCTCGTCTCAACATCAAATCCGTAGAGCTCCTCAACAATGGTAAGCTCGTAGCCTCAGATGAACACGAAGGATTTGCAGGCGTCCAAAGCCAAGACAATACCTATCGTCTCAAATTCAAAGCGAAAGTCCCAGGTAAATACAGCTTGCGCATCACTCATACCAACGAGGATAAAAACTCTGAGGGCGAGCTCACCATCTTTACTGGCAAAGGACTTGAATTATTCAACCCTGCAAACTTTGCAGGAGGAGACTATCCCTCTGCTCAATGGACGACAGGCGAAACAAAAGCCTCGGTCAGCAATCTGCGTATCCCCATGGATGGCATCGTTAAAGAAACTGGTTCCTATGAACTCATCTTTAACATGAAACAGATCAAAGCTCCCGTTATCGCTGGCGATATCAAGATACAAGGGACAGAAGGTACCAAAGCAACGACAAAAGCAATTGCCGCCATGAACGACAAGAGCAAAACTGCAATTCTCCCCGTCAACATTCAATCACAGGATATCAAACGAGGTAACTCCATCACCTTCCGACTCAAATCCGCTCAACCCTCCGCTGGTGAGGTGCGCGTACGCATGACAAAAGATTTACAGAAAAATTCACCAACCAACTATGCTTGGAATCCTGAAATACTAAAAAGCAACAAAACCATTGCCTACATCAATGATTTCACCCCAACGACGAATGGCAAAATTAACATTTCCTTCCAATTTAAGTCAGGGGGAAATGCTTTGAACATCAATGCGGTACAAATCATTAAAAATGGGGCAATTATTGCAGAAAGCACACAAAAAGGCTTTGCTGGCAACAATCCAAAAGACAACACCTATTCAATTGAATCTCCATCCATCAAAGCTGGAGACAAGTATAACATCCGTCTCTCGATTGAAGGCGCAGGTGGTAGCAACTCTCACGGAGAAGTCATCATCAACTAACGACCCTTTTCTGAGTTACCTCTCTTCGTATATAACATCTTATACAAATTACATTCATGAAAATATTACTAGCACTACTTTTTGCTTTGCCTCTCTTGGCATCCCCCCTTGTGGCAGAGTCTCTACCCACAACGCTCAAACCTGAGCCTCATCAACGCGATCCCTACAATTGGATGAATCGCCACAATGCCATCAAAGCGAGACACGAAACAATCAAACCTGAGTACGTCTTCATTGGAGACAGCATCACTCACCATTGGGGGGGAGAACCAGCCAATAATGATTTTGCACAATTCGGACCTGATTCATGGAATAAACTCTTTGGCTCCCATACCGCCACCAACATGGGCTTTGGCTTCGATTACGTCGATAATGCCTATTTCCGCATTACCGATGGAGAGCTCGACAAAACATCTCCTCGTGTCATTATCGTCATGATTGGCACCAACAACCTCGGACACCGTAAAGATACACCAAAAGCTTGCGCTAATAATATCAATGCATTCGTCAATCTCCTTACAAAAAAATGCCCACAATCAAAAATTCTTCTCGTGGGCATCCTCCCACGTACAGAACCCGAGCTTGCACCAGTCATTGAAAAAACCAACGAACTCATTGCCAAATTAAACAATGGTAAAACCGTCTTTTTTATCAATCCTGGACGAGAATTAGTCGATAAAGATGGTCATTTGGCACAACTCCCATTGATGGGAGACACCGTTCACCTCAATAAAGCAGGATATGAACGATTAGGATCGGAGCTTGCCGTTGCCCTCCGTCAGATTGACCCCAAATATCAAGGAGGTAAGGTTTTACCAAAGCCCACTGAAATCCAAGGTATCGCCCCCGAAAAAGTAAAATTGATTCTTATCGGAGACTCCATCACCGACAATTATCACAAAAGCTCGCCCCCTCACGAAGACTTTCAACCCATTTGGCAACAATTCTATGCGCCTCACAACGCATTAAATTATGGTATAGGTGGGCATCAAACGAGCCACGTCATCTCTCGCATTGACTCTGGCATTTTGGACCACATTCAGCCTAAAGTCGCCGTTATCCTGATTGGCACCAACAACACGGGGGCTGGACAAAGCATTGAAGAAACCGTCAGGGGCACCAAAAAAGTAGTTTCTATGGTTCGAGAAAGACTCCCTAAAACACGCATCTTGCTTTTAGGTATACTCCCCAATAATATTCGTAACACGACTGTTGTTGGAGCCAAAGACCCCGAGAAAAAATGGGCTGATGACCAAGAAATCAACAAGCAAATCGCGGCCTTTTATAAAGGAAACCCTTGCGTCATCTGCCTCAATATCCAAAAAGTATTTTTGAAGAGCAATGGCAAAATCAACGAAGATTTATTCTATGATCCCAAAATCGTTCATTTTGGCAATAAAATGGGTGGCCCCCTCCATCCTGATACAAAAGGACAACGTCTCATGGCAGAAGCAATCAATCCCATGATTCTCAAAATGCTCAAAGCTCCTGCACCAGCACCAGCCATCAACAGCCATCCGCACTGCTAAAACTGCTAAACACCTCTAATTTCCCACCACCCCACCCCCATGAATGACAACTCTCCTGACCTCGACTTTACCATAGTCACCCCTAGTTATAATTACGGACATTTCATCACGGAATGTATCGAAAGTGTCCTCCAACAAAAAGGAGCCACATGGGAACACATCATTCAAGACTCATGTTCGACAGATAACACCCATGAAATCCTTCAATCCTACCCTCACTTAAAGGTATCCATTGAAAAAGACTCTGGGATGAGTGAGGGGATTAACCGAGGCTTTCGCAAAGCTCGTGGCAAATGGGTCATGTGGCTCAATACCGATGACATCCTCAAACCAGGCGTACTCGCTGCCGTCAAAGCCTTCGCCGAGCAACATCCCGAGGCAGATGTCATCCATGGCGCATGGGAATTTGTCGATGAGCATCGCAATCATCAACGAACCATGAAAGCTCTCCCCTACTGCCATGGTCTCATGGTCTACTACGGGTGCTATATTGCCTCCACCGCCTGTTTCTTTCGCAATCAAACCATCATGGGGCAAGATTTCTTCCTCAATGAGAGCTTCCGCTACGACATGGACGGTGAATATTACGTCAGATTAGGAGTGGCTAATAAAACATTTGTCCCATTCAATAAAGTCTTGGCGGAATTCCGCTGGCACGGCAACAATTTAAGCTTTCGCCATGAAGAAGAACACAATATCGATATGGAATTGCTCAGGAGAAGACAAATCGCAGAGCTATCAGCCATCTCCTTCGCCTATGGCAACTTACCCTTCAAACGCGATGTACACAACGAACTACTAAGAGCCTTCAAATCCGAATGCTACCGTGCCTACAAAGGCTGGTTAACATACACGACAAAAAAACCAGGACAGGTTTAATTTTACGCACACCTGTGCTTTATAATGAACGATATAACCCATTCAGGCTAATGATTTTAAGGTCTAAATTTTTCATTAGCCCTAATTGGGATGTTTGCCTAAGATAAGGAAACAGCTCCCCTGATGAAAGACTCTACCAACAATCCCCCGAACGATTTTGACGAATATCTTCGCCAGAGCGAGCCCCATCAGCGCGAGCGGGCGGAATCGTGGAAAACCGCCATTGGATTGCAAGCAGTAGACGGCTTAGAGCCCTCAGAATACTTGGTAGAAACCGCCAAACGACACATTGAGGGGGATATCTCCATGGAGGAAGTCCGCCACCTGATCGATAGCTATTATCAGGGCAAGACAGACCGAACGCCTGAGGAGAGCGAAACGGAAGAGGCGGACAAGGTATCCGCCAGCATCTCTCGGCTATTGAATGAAAAGACCTTTACCTTTTCACCAGCAGGTTATATTTCTATCCATCGCCGAATTTTTGCTGGACAAATTCGGGATTACAATATCACCAAAAAGGAATGGGTATTGCGTGGCGATACAGTGCTGTATGCCAGCGCGGAGGAATTACGATCAACAATGGAATACGACTTTGAACAGGAGTCGCTGTTTGACTACAAAGGAATTTCTCCTGATACCCTGGTAGCTCATTTCACAAAATTCATTTCCGGTCTGTGGCAAATTCACCCCTTTGCGGAAGGCAACACGAGAACGACTGCCGTTTTTGCGATCAAATATCTCCGCTTCATGGGATTTAACGTCAACAACGACATGTTTGCCGACAAGGCATGGTATTTCCGCAATGCGCTGGTTCGAGCCAATTACCGAAACTATCAACAAGGGATTGAGTCAGATACCGAACATCTGCAACGCTTCTTTCGCAATGTATTGCTGGGCGAAACCCATGAATTGAAAAACAGATATCTGCGGGTCAACTCCCCGGAAGAAGGGCAGAAGAAACATACAAGCACCGTACAAGTTGCGCACAAGAACAGTACAAGTTTCATTCAAGCCACAGACAAGTTCGCAATCAACAATCCCAACCTCCTTCTGCTCATCCAGACAGTGGGCGAGGCGAGCCTGTCCGTCTCGGAAATGCTTGCGTCACTTCATCTCCAGCATCGAGGGAACTTTGTGAAAAACTGGCTGACCCCAGCCATTCAGTCTGGAATTCTCCGCCCGCTTTATCCAAACACCCCCAGACACCCGCGCCAGAAATACTTGCTTTCGCCTCGGGGGAGGGAAATGTATCAGCAAATAAAAACAAGCAAACGAACATAATCTGACGCAGAGCCTTACGCTCAATACAGGCACATTCTACTCTTTACGTTTAGGTTCAAATTTGCTAGAATGATTCGCATGGCAACGGACAAAAACATTACACTTCACACCTCTAAGGGTGATATTAACCTCACGGTATTTGCTTCTAAGGTTCCCGTAACAGCGGCTAACTTTCTCAATTTAGCCTCACGAGGCTATTATGACGGGATCAAATTTCACCGTGTCATTGCTGATTTCATGGTACAAGGGGGCGACCCTACTGGCACTGGTGCAGGTGGTCCTGGCTATCATTTTGAAGATGAATGTCGCCCAGATCTCAAGCATGATACCCCTGGTACCCTCTCGATGGCTAACGCAGGTCCAGGTACCAATGGTTCTCAGTTTTTCATCACTCATGTCGCTACTCCCTGGCTCAATGGCAAGCACACTGTTTTTGGTAAAGTGACTGAGGGTCAACCAATTATTGACGCTATTGCACAGGGTGACACGATCACATCTATTACGATTCATGATGACACCGCTGATTTGTTCTCAGAGCAAGCAAATCGTATTGCTTCATGGAATTCAGCATTGAAATAATGCTTTGATTTCAGGGAGTAGGTTTACTTACTCCCTCTTTTATTCGGGCGCACAACACCGTGCGCCTTTTTTATCATTCTCGTCTCGTAGTTTTTATTCCAGTGGTTCTTTCTGTCCAAAATCTCAGTATTCAATTTGGAGTTCGCATGCTCTTCAATAATCTTTCTTTTACGGTTAATGAGGGGGAACGCATCGCGCTGGCTGGTCATAATGGTGCAGGTAAATCTACGTTGATGAAATGTATTGTTGGGATGATGGAGCCAGATTCAGGCAAAATCATCATGCCAAAATATAGTCAAGTCGGCTATCTCCCGCAGGAGGGTATCCATATCTCTGGCATCAGTTTGTTTGATGAAGCTCAATCTGCATTTGCCGACTTGATTGAACAACAAAAAAGGATTGATGAACTCTCTGCCAGCTTAGGGAAGCTCGATCCCAGGTCCTCTACCTATTCCGATGTACTTGATGAAATCGGAGACTTGGAATTTAACTTAAATAGTCACGATTTGGCTCGTCTCAAACCAAAGACAGAGTCAATCCTTCGTGGTCTCGGATTTCGCGACAAGGATTTTTCTCGCGATTGTGGTGAGTTCTCGGGTGGGTGGCAAATGCGTATTGCTCTTGCCAAGCTCCTCTTGCGCGAACCAGAGGTTCTCCTCCTCGACGAACCAACAAACCATTTGGATATTCAGTCTCAACGCTGGATGGAGCAATATTTGAGAAATTACAAAGGCGCCCTCATCCTGATCTCTCATGATGTGTCCATGCTCGATTCTCTCGTCACTCGCACAATCGCCTTTCATCATGGGCGTGCCGAGGAATACTCGGGTAACTTTTCCTTTTTCCTGAGAGAAAGTGTCGCCCGCAAGGCAATCCTCTTGCGCCAAAAAAAATCTCAGGAGAAAGAGATGGCTAAATCCCAAGCCTTTATTGATAGATTTCGCTCTAAGGCAACCAAAGCTTCTCTCGTCCAATCGAGAATTAAGCAACTTGCCAAAGTTGAGATTATTGAGGTCGAAGACGACGATGCCGTCATGGACTTCCACTTCCCTAAGCCCCCCGAGGGGGGGCATTCTGTCGTTAAATTAGAGAAAGTCTCTAAATCTTACGGTGCTATCGAAATTCTTAATAATTATGATTTTGAAATTACAAAAGGGGATCGCATCGCCATTGTTGGGGTCAATGGGGCAGGTAAATCAACTTTCTCTCGCATCATTTCAGGAATAGAAGAGCCAGACTCAGGCAAACGGCTCATGGGGCATCATACCCAAATTGCTTTTTTCTCACAAACACACGCCGATCAACTCAATCAGCAACAAACTGTCCTCGAATGTGTTGAGGCAGCAGCATCAAGAGAAACAGCACATCTCGTCCGCAATTTGCTCGGGTGCTTCCTATTTAGAGGGGATGATGTTTTCAAAAGCATTAGCGTCCTGTCAGGGGGGGAACGCTCTCGTGTTGCTCTCGTTTGCATGCTTTTGCACCCTGCCAACTTTTTGATTCTTGATGAACCAACAAACCACTTAGATATTCAATCTCAGCAAGTGTTGCAAAAGGCTCTCATCGAATATCCTGGCTCGTATTGCATCGTTTCGCATAACAGGAACTTCCTCGACCCAATCGTCACCAAAGTTCTCGAATTCCGTCCAGGATTCGCGCCACGTCTCTTTTTAGGCAATGTCTCCGATTATCTCGAAAAAATTGAGAGAGAATCCTCACAAAATGCGAATTCTGCTACGTCATCCTCTGCCTCACTCAATGTAGATCGTAAGGCTCTCCGTAGGAAAGAAGCAGAAATTAGACAAAAAAAAGCCTCTTCGTTACGTCCTCTCGAACAAGAATTGGAACGTGTAGAACAACAAATCGCCCTTTTTGAAAAAGAGAAAGAAACGATCACTCAATCTTTAACTAATCCTGAAATTATAGCTGATCCAGATCAGATTATGGAATTGACGACTGCCTTTCGCGTAGCAGATCAAAAGCTTGAGTCACATTACTCCCAATGGTCTACTCTCTCCGAAAAAATTGAAGAGATGACCAAAATCATCGAATCAGGTAAATAACCCTGATTGATGCCCATTTAGAGGAGAATAAATAAACGAATTGTTTTCTTAAATTAAGGTAAGATCATCTTGCCTTTTACGCTCGTTTATGCTGTCATATTAGATGCTCGGGGGGATCATTGATTCCAATATTCCTGACTAATCCATGTCGATATGATTCATGAATGAGAATGATACATTTTTAGCACAACATATCAATCGATGGATTGAGGATAATGTCGTTCTTATCGGACAATTTTTACCAATCTCCCTATAATATGTTTAATCTTAAATACATAAAATCAATTGGTAATCAATCATTTGCTCGTAAGATCAATACGCTTATCCTTTTTTTATTATTAGGCATCTTTTTGCTCATTTCCATCATTATTGGCATCAATTGGAGCCATATCCACCAACGAAATATCATTAGCAATGGAGAAACAGTGACCCAGCGCGCCGTGGCTCGTATGGATAAATCCTTTAATCACGCAGAATGTATTGGACGAATTTACGCCGAGCACATATCACATGGTCCCTTCTCGTCAGATCAATTGTCAGGAATTACCGCAGATTTCAAAACAAATATTACAAAGTTTTTGGATATGGATCCCTGTATTGTCGGGGCAACAATTGCCTTTGCCCCCGATGTTTTTCAGGGGGAAAGCACCTACAATCTTTTAGATAATTCAACCACAGATAATGGTTCTTTTTTCACCTCCAGTAAAAAAGACTCCTATACAGAATCATCGTGGTACAAACAGGCAGAGAAAGCAATAGAGCCATTCTGGATTCCCCCCTTTCAATTTAGGAACTCGGGGGGATTATCTTCCTGCTATGCCGTCCCTATTAGAACAAAGAGTACGCAACAATTTATAGGCGTCATCCTCGTTGAATTTTCACTAGCAAAGATACAAGAGGAGCTTCTCATTTTTACCGTCAACGGAGAAGGCTTCACCTTCCTCTTTTCGCCAACTGGGCAATATATCGTTTATCCCAACAAGACATCAGGACAAGAGCTCTACGATACAATAACCAATACCACAAATAGAAATGACAACCAACAAGAAGACCTGATGAAAATCCAATCAGGCATGGCGGGTCATATTAAATTATCAAACTTCCCCTCCTATCCCAACGGTGCCTTTATCTTTTATGCGCCCTGCCAAAATAAATGGATCGCAGCTTTGGCTCTACCTGGAAATCTTATTCAATCTAAAATAACCTCTCTCTGCCTTCAGCTTGTCACTATCTTTTTTATCTCTGCTGTCGTCATTACTCTGTGCATCTATGCATTAACCCTCCATATTAGTCGCCCATTAAGGAAATTGAGTGAAGCCGCTAAAAAAATTGGTGAAGGGAATTTCGACATAGCCCTCCCCACTTATGCTGGTCATGATGAGATTGCTCTCCTCACTCAATCATTTGCCGAGATGCAAAGTAAGCTCACGCTCTACATGCAAGAGCTGCAAAATAATAACCTTCAAAAAAAACATCTGGATATGGAACTCAATGCAGCTAAAACCATCCAGATGGGTACCTTGCCCAAATTAAAATATCCATTCTCTGGCTGTGATGACTTTAAAATTGATGCCATCCTTTACACCGCCAAAGAAGTGGGGGGAGATTTATACGACTTTTTCCTCATTGATGAAGACCATTTGGTCGTTGTCATTGGAGATGTCTCTGGTAAGGGTATCCCTGCCGCCCTCTTTATGACGGTTACCCAATCTCTCCAGCGCAGTATTACAACCGCCTATAGCCATCCTGGCGCTATCGTCACAGAGCTCAATGCAAGCCTCTCTATCAATAATGAGGCAGAAATGTTTGTTACCTATTTTATAGGGATACTCAACATCAAAACAGGAGTCATGAAATACTGCAATGCTGGGCATTGCCCCCCCTACATTCGGAAAGCATCGGGAGATCTCGTTTGCATGGAAACGACCCACGGTCTCCCTCTGGCTATCATCCCAGCTCAATATCAATACTCTGAAATTTGCTTAGCTCATGGTGACACGCTCATTCTCTATACGGATGGAGTTACAGAGGCATTTAATGATGAGGATAAAATGTTTGAGCCTCTCCGATTAAAAGAAGCAATCTCTTGTGCTCTCTCGTCTGACCCATCCCATATTATTGATACGATTATCTCACATATTAATGATTTTATTCAGGATCACGAACAATCTGACGACACCACGATGCTTGCCCTCACTTGGACACATCAATCTCAACCAAATCAATAAACCATTATCTTGCAAAAAATAAGCGATATGTTAGAAAGACAAAAGGATATGGATCAGAGGAATCAAGTTACTTACAGCTTTTCCAATGGGGAAAAAGGCATGTTTGATGTCATGGATGCCGTCGAGCATGCATGTCAAAATCGTCATCTTGATGCAAAAGACATTTTTCTTGTCCGTTTATGTATTGAGGAGATTGTCACCAATGCTCTTCGTTATGGGTCAGTGGGGAAAAAGGCAATAAATATCACAATTTCGCTCACCTTTGCCACGACTGGGATTATTTTAAAAATCATTGATAATGCCAACCCTTTTAATCCATTAACTGAAGCACCAAAACCAAATCTCAACGATAATGTTGAGACCAGACAAATTGGAGGGCTCGGCATTCATTTACTCAAAAGCATGACGAAAAATATACAATACCTCTACGAGAAGTCTCAAAATCTGATCACCATCCAACTATAACAAATCAATCCATTCGATCATTATGAACTTAGACATTATTACTCAAGAGCCCAACGAAGGGCATTTCATCCTAGCAATGAAAGGTAAACTGGACACAGAGACCTATACCAAGCTTGAGCAGACGCTCGACCTCCTTTTCCTCAAGCCAGTAAACTCTATTACCATGGACTTGGCTCAGCTCACCTACATCAGTAGCATGGGGTTGAGAGTCATTATCTCAACGACGAAAAAGCTATCTCGTCTTAGAGCACAACTCATCATTGCCAATGCATCGCCCTCTATTACAAGCGTGCTAGAAATTGCAAAGACACTCCCATCAATGGCAATATTCTCCTCCACAGCAGAGGCTGATGCCTATCTTGCGAATATTCAAAATTCACAAAAATAAATTAACTCTCCACAAATAAATCGAGACGAATCAACCTCACTCTCCCCATATATTGAGGAGAGGAATCAGGGCAGACCAAACACGATCTGCTACGAGGTCTCGCTCTCCATCCGCATCGACGCGGAGCATCCAGTCATCCTCAATAGCGGCAAATACCTCACGGCAAGAGGTGAGCATCGACTCCGTCTCAAAGGCATCTTGCTCGCCTCGCCCCCCAATACGCTCAAGGGCAACATGGACGGGTATATCGAGCCAAATAACAGCATCAGGAACGGGAGCAAACGCTTCATTAGCTTTGCGAATCTCTGAGACATCTTGT
This sequence comes from Akkermansia sp., assembly GCA_036644695.1. GTDB lineage: Bacteria > Verrucomicrobiota > Verrucomicrobiia > Verrucomicrobiales > Akkermansiaceae > Akkermansia. The sequence continues at coordinate 33,075 of JAVXPO010000003.1, forward strand.
CCTCGCGCACCTTGGTACGCCATCATTGATAAATAATATCGATCGAGCAACACCCATGCACCACGCGCCAAAGCGGGGGCAATCAGGGTCTCGACATGCTCTGCCCTATCTTTTAAAAAAAAGTCAACCTCTTGATGTAGAGGCATACGCCCCGACTGTGCCGACTCACGCAATTGTTTACCCCATTTGCCATTGGTTGGCTCAAAGCTCGTCACGACCTCAATCCCACTCATTGCCAGCCTCTCCTTGAGCCTAGCAATATGGGTCGATTTACCAGTACCGTCGATTCCCTCAAAAACAATTAACTTGCCTACTCTTTTACCCGTAAAGCTCATAGGGGCACTCTTGTTTAATTAGGAGAAATGATACGTCTTGCCTGCGACAGGGGCAATTACTTGCGTTTTTGGCAAGCGATCATTTAATTCATCTGCCATCCATTCGACCGCATCAGGGTCACCGTGAATGAGAATAATCCTCTTGGGTTTTAAGGTGACAGCATACTCCACGAGATTCTCACGAGGGGAATGCCCCGAGAAGTCAAAGCTCTCAATCGGACAAATGCGTCTAACTGGTTGCCCATTAGGGCGCATCTTAATCAATTCACCGTGTGGTGTCGCTCTCAAGGCACCAGCTGGGGAATCTGGATCACAATATCCAACGAAAAGAATCGCATTTTTTTCATTGGGCAACACCTGCTCAGCAACCACATTAGAAACCGTTTTTTCGGTCATCATTCCGCTAGAAATCAGATAAATATTCCCTGGTTCACAACGCAACGGAGTCTTTCCTTTGCGAGGGAGAGAGACAACTTTCACCTCTTCTTTAATCTTAAATTTGGGATTAAATCTCCTCGTTTTATTGGCAAATATATCGTACAGTCTAGTCACTTTCGCACCTAATCCGCCAAAATAAACAGGAGTCTCTTTAGGGATAAGTCCATCTTTCTTAAACTGATGGATATTATAAAGCATTTCTTGGCTCTTACCCAAGGCAAACACGGGGATTAAAACAATCCCACCACGAGCCAAGGTATCTGCAATACTCTTGGCAAAACGCTTTAACTCATCTGGACGATTATAATGTTGACTACGAGAGAACCCTCCACGCGTACATTCCATAATCAAGGTATCTACCCCTTTTTGAGGGAAATCAGCTCCAGGGATCATACTTTGATCCTCAAATTGCACATCTCCCGTATAAAAGACAGACTCGCCATGCTGGCTCTCCATCAAGACCCCAGCAGAGCCTAAAATATGCCCTGCATCAAACAAGGTTGCCAATACTTCTTTATTCGCACCGATACGGAAGCTCTCGTTACAAGGCTTACCCTGCCAGCACTCACAGAGATGATCTAGCTCAGGATGGGTAAAAAATGGATATTCGACAATCCCAAGCTCGACGCGTTTAGAGCTCATGACATTCACAGAATTATGCAACATCACCTCGGCAAGAGAGACCGTCGCGGGAGTCATAAAAACCTCTGCTTCGGGATGCTTATCCTGAAAGACCGGGACTGTACCCAAGTGATCTAAATGAGAGTGAGTTACAAACAAAGCATCAATTGATTCCCCTGCGATAGCACCAAATTCCGGCATAGCTGCGACACCTTCCCTCTTGGGGTGCATCCCTGAGTCCAGCACCACCTTTGTCCCATCAAGATCGAGGACATAACAATTAGAGCCGATCTCTTCGGCTCCACTAATATTCGTAAAACTAATCATTTTTTGTTAAGCGAGAGTCTCTATCACCACATGTCGAGTGTCAACGCACGCTTACGCCATCCTTAAAACAACAGGAGAAAATCATCAGAATGACTCGTTCCTGTATATCGTCCTTGCCCCCGATAAAAGATTCATTTATGCTCTGGTTCTACCGTGCCCCCCACTACCGATCAGCCCCAATCGTACCAAACTGTCGTTGGAATGTATGCGGACTACTTCATGGATTACGCCTCGTATGTTATCCTTGAACGCGCTGTCCCTCACATCAATGATGGTCTCAAACCCGTCCAGCGTCGCATCTTGCACGCCATGGATCGTATCGATGATGGCAGATATAACAAAGTCGCCAACATCGTAGGTGACACGATGAAGTATCACCCTCATGGCGATGCATCCATTGGAGATGCCCTCGTCGGACTCGGTCAAAAAAAGCTACTCATCGACACTCAAGGTAACTGGGGGAACATCCTGACTGGCGACCCGGCTGCTGCCCCGAGATACATCGAGGCACGCCTCACAAGCTTTGCTAGAGAGGTCGTCTTTAGCCCCAAAGTCACCGAGTGGCAACTCTCGTACGATGGTCGCAATAAGGAACCCGTCACCCTTCCTATCAAATTCCCCCTTTTACTGGCTCAAGGTGCCGAGGGCATTGCCGTCGGGCTGGCCTGTAAAATCTTGCCTCACAACTTCAATGAGCTCATTGATGCGGCAATTGCCCATCTTCGGAATGAGGACTTTACCCTGCTCCCCGACTTCCCAACGGGAGGGGTCATGGATGCTACAGACTATCGAGACGGGGATAGAGGCGCAGGACGTGTCAAAATCAGAGCAAAATTGGTCATTGACTCTAAAAAGCTCATTCGTGTCGTTGAGGTTCCTTATGGGGTCAGCACAGACAAATTGATCGAATCAGTCATTACTGCCTCTGAAAAAGGTAAAATCAAAATTGCAAAAATTGAGGATAACACCGCCAAAGATGCCGACATCCTCATTCATCTACCATCAGGGGCTGACCCTGAACAAATCAAAAAAGCCCTCTTTGCCTTTACTGACTGCGAGGTCAGTATCTCGCCCAACGCATGCGTCATTATGGACAATAAACCCCACTTTATGGGGGTCAGTGACATCCTGCGTTACAATGCAGACTCTGCCAAAAATATACTCCGACAAGAGCTTGAACTCCAGCTGCGTGAGCTCCAACAAGAATGGCACAAAGCAAGCCTTGAGAAAATTTTCATTGAGAATCGCATTTACCTCAGCATCGAGGATTGCGAAACATGGGAAAGCGTCCTCGACACCATTGATCGCGAACTACAGCCCTTCTTAAAGGGACTTAAAGCCCCCGTCACTCGTGACGATATCATCTCTCTGACAGAAATCAAAATTAAACGCATCTCAAAATTCGATGCCTCCAAAGCAGAGGACATCCTCCTCAAACTGGAAGATGCCATCGCCCAAACCGAGAAAAATCTCGCCCAATTGACTCGCTACACCATTAAATGGTTTGAGGGCATCAAAAAGAAATACGGAGCCAACTTCCCGAGAAAAACGGGCATTGAAGAATTTGACACCGTTCACCGTTCAATGGTCGCAGCTGCCAACGAAACCCTCTCTATCGACGAAGACGGCTTCGCTGGGTATGGCATTAAAAAAGGTGCAATTATCTGCAAATGCTCCTCCCTCGACGACATCGTCATCGTCGATTCAACTGGCGTCATGAAAATTGTCAGAGTCCAAGACAAATTCTTCGCAGGGAAAAATCCACTCTACATCAATGTCCTCAAAAAAGATGATGATCCCATTATCAATCTCATCTACAGAGATGGGCGAGATGGCGCACTACTCGCCAAACGCTTCCGCATCGGTGGATTTACCCGTGATAAAGAATATCCACTGACCCAAGGAACAAAAGGATCGCGCATTTTCCACTTTAGCGTCCATGATTCAGAGGAAGAGAGCAGTGCCATCAGCGTCAACATCTACCTCAAGGCGATTCTCAAGCTTAAAAACCTTCGTCGCCCCTACTCATTTGCTGAGCTACGCATTAAAAATAGGAATTCCCTAGGCAATATCGTCACCAAACATCAAGTTGAGCGAGTCTCGCGCATCATGAACATAGCTAAACCCGACGATGACACCATCTCCATTGAGACGACAATCAAAACGACGCCTACACCAGTGCAAAGCCCCCCATCTGACGAGGATACCCTACAACAAGGCTCGTTAGAGATTTAATTAGATTCTATATCACTTTAGAGGCACACCTCCCCCAGAACCCAAGCCCCCATAAGAAAAATAACGGCTTTTTATAGCATATAGGAGAAGAAAGTAGTATTACTTATTAATCTTGGACGACGCGTTGTTTTGCCCAGCCGATAGAGTCACAGCCCCATTCGACAAGATCACCAGGCTCTAAATACGCAGGTTCAGCCATCCCCATGGCAACGCCTGCCGGGGTACCTGTCGAGATAATATCCCCCGGGCAGAGCGTCATAAATTGGGAGATATAAGCCACTAAATGAGGAATGGGGGCAATGAGAGAGGAGGTTTTACACCATTGTCGTTTGTCCCCATTCACCATTAGTTGCAAGGATAGATCTCGTACATCTGGAATCTCATCAGGAGTAATCAACACGGGACCTAAGGGAGCAAAACTATCGTAACTTTTACCTTTAGTCCATTGCGACCCATGCTCAAGTTGGTTAGCCCGTTCGGAATAATCACACATCAAGGTATAGCCCATGATTCCCGTTGACGCAATCTCAGGGGATACATTTTTCATTCGAGATTTAATCACGAGAGCCAGCTCTACCTCATAATCGAGTTTTTGACATGCAGGGGGGCGTAGGACATCATCGTTGACCCCACTAAGAGCTGAGGGTGCCTTCATAAAAATATCTGGCTCGTTTGAGATATGTCCGTCAAACTCACGAGCATGAGCAGCATAACTTTTGCCTAAACAAACAATTTTTGAAGGGGAGAAGGGAATAGCAACATCAATACGGACATTCTCTATATCAATCTCGATTGCACCATGAGCACCCTGATCCATCCATTGTCTAAGTGCTTGTCTACTCATTGAGGAGGATGCTTGATCTCCATAAAGGACATCGAGTACCAACTCATACCGCTTATCAATATCGACAAAACATTGCCTCTCAGGAACCCAGATTCCATTGATTCTTTGACCTTGCTTTGTTGTATAATATTGCAGTTTCATGAAAAATTAAATCAGCCTCCAATCCATCACTCACTTTTTAATTTTTCGTTTGGACACGTATCTTGCGCAAGCGATCCTTGACCTCTGGGGGCACAGCTGCCTTATCTTCATCCGTGGCATAAGGTCCCTCATACAATAATTTATCATTGCGATCATATACCTCGACTCGCGCACCATCCCCATGATCCATCAGAATAATGCGACCATCCCCATCAGAAATTCTCATCACTGAGGTAGATTGATGTGTGGTCGTATCGGTTGGGACATTAGGTAATTTCATCGCATTTGCCATACGTTGAGCCATTTTTTGCCTCATGTCTGTAATGGCATCAGCCGCTTGTTGATTAGAGGGCACTGCGCCAGCAGCATTACCCCCATTCATCTGAGACATCATGCGAGATAGCATCTCAAAAGCAGGGTCATTTGAGATGTCATCATCCATGGGCAAGGGTATTGAGCCAGCGCCAATAGCGCGGTTGATACGATTGGGGATATTATTGGCATTGTTACCAGAGTAGGGAGATAAAGCACCAAATTTACCCTTTCCCTCCTCTAACTCCACCATAAGTGTTTGATTCTTGCCACCTCTCAATAGTTCGACAGGCACCTTATCGCCTGCTTTTTTATCTTGGATACTTAACAATAAATCGTTTGCTTCTGAGATCGGCTTATCGGCGACGCGGAGGATAATATCCATATCCTTAATTCCTGCTTTTTGGGCGGGACTCCCCGGGGCAATACCTTCTGCAACCACACCAGAATTCCCGCTCAATTCTAATTGAGCCAATAAAACAGCAGGCACCTTACCTGGTACAATCCCAAGCCACAATTTATTTGCCCGAGATGGAATTGGCTTTAATTGATTGAGCTCTTGCGCCTTAGATTGAGCTTGCTCTTGGGCAAGAGGAGATTGTGTGTTTACGGAATTAATCGGGCGATCAATCGCGGACGACATACTGACAGATAATGATGCCATACTGACAGCTGAAATATAACTAAGAAATTGATTCATCATCTCTATTCTCTCTATGATAAGGGTTAATAAACTTGGACGGGAACGACAACTTTTTTAGAGGAAGGGACAGAAACAATCACTCGATTACCCTTTTTATCCGTCACTTCGACAGAATCCTCGTAATCAACGTGATATTTCCTCTGAGCTCCCCCTTGTTCACTATTCCAGTCCACGCCTTCTTCGACAATTTGGCTCGTCGTTCTGTTCAAATCTGCTGATGAAATTCCCTGTATTTCCGAGACATTCTCACCCCATGGTATAAGGAAAGAAAGAGCAATGGCAAGGAAACATAATCCAGCCGCAAGACTACCCCAGCGCAAGACATAATGTCGCCATTGCCTAGCTACCTTCTCTTTTTTCTCCACCAGATCATTCGAGTGCATCACCTCTGCCGCATTGCTTGTACTGGCACGTTCCATAGCAAGAGTACACCTCATTTGCGACATCTCTGATGTACCCAATGGAGATAAACGACTTAATCGAGATTCGGTCTCCGATCTTGCCGCATCATCCATCAATCGAGCCCAAGAAGATATTTGATGCTCTGAAACTATTTTAGGTGATAGTTGCTGTGCGGCTGATTCACATGTCAAAGACTCACTCACGCGCGCGCTCACCCCCTCTGTAAATGCATTCTGACAAGAAGCAATCAGACGAGTCATCACCACATCAGGAACCTCTGCACAGCGTAAACGATACAAAGATTGCTCAAATAATTCATCTATTACTGTCTCTGTTGTTGTGTGGGAATCTAAATCATTCATGATCATAGCTATCAATAATTAAAATCATCACGGTGTGAGACCATTGACTTACGCAATAAATCAATGCCATACCTATATCGAGAGGCAACCGTATTTAACGAAATCTCTAACGTATCGGCAATTTGCTGAAACGTTTGTTCTCCCCAAATTTTAAGCACGATGACCTCAGAGAATTTAGGGGGCAACTTTTTCAGACACCCTTCCACTTTTTCGCGCAAATCTTCATCATCTGAATCGCATTGCAACCATGGGGTATCGCTCCATGACTCCTCAGCACCTTCGCGACTACTTAATTCTTCTCGCCGTCCTCGACGATCTTCCTTGCGTCCATAATCAACAGCCAGACGGCGAATAGAGGTATAAACATAGGGGAGCCAAGCCTCTTGACCACCAACAAACTCACCTGATGCCTCTTTACGAGCAAGGCGAACGAGAGACTCCTGCAAAATATCTTCTGCATCCTCCATGGTGCGAGACTGTTGACGCGCAAAAAGGAGTAACTTGTCAGCATACACCTTTAACCAAGGCTCCCAACTGAGAGCTACAGCCTCTTGCTCCTGTTGTAATAATTCTTCCTGCATTGCCCTTTTTATACACACAGAGCGTCGCTACCTCCATCTTTTGTTTATCTTTTTTATCCCATCTCAAAAAATACTCAAATCAGCTAGCCACTGCTGAGGTATACCTCATCATCGTCCAGCAAATAGTCTAATGGAGTACTCAATCTTTAGTTGATTGAGGGGAGCGACGGCGACCGCCTTGATTCCATATTGACGTTCCGTATTTTGTGGCAATCAACTCGTCAACTTTTTGGGTAAAGCCTTGATAAGGTTCTACCTCATGACTCACGCTAACCTCTGTTGCTAGCAGTTTGGCTAATTTGAGATCCCATCCTGTTGAGAGTTGACAATTTTGGATACTCCCTTGATGTAAAACCCCTTGATGGCTACGTCTTTGCCCACCACCTGCCAATTTATACCCTTGAGATGAGACAAGATCGCTTGTCACAGGGCTAGAGAAGCAAGCTCGCCCACCGTTGGGCGCATCGTCTGCCAACATCAAGCAATCGACACCGTCATCTATCAAAACTCGTGCCACCGCACGATGAATCCAGCGGTAAAGCTCGACCCCCGTAGGATGTCCTACGCAATCAATCCATCTCAACGCCAAGGAAAAGGGGATATCAGCTCGATGATCGACAATTCCACCACCTGTCCATCGTCTCACGCAATCAATACCAGAATCAGGGAAAATGGCTTGAGCCTCTTGTTCACTATCAAAATATCCATACGTGACAGTTGGACGAGCCCACGCATAAGCTCTGATGACAGACATACCACCCCACTCAAGCAGAGCCTCATCTGCTGCCATCGCCTCTCGCCCTATCCGAGCGATGGGGTCACGCCATAAAAGCAATTGGTGCAAGGGAGGCAGATCAGCTACCTCTCGCGCATCAGTCTCGATTGAATCAAGCAATGCCATGACAACGCAAGATAAGATAAGTCAATCAGCCTTTGGTATCTCTACCCTTTGTGAAAAGGAGCGCGTATACTTGCTAAAGAATGTCTCTGCTTTGGGCATTGGCCGTTCTCCTTTACGTACTTGATCGACGATAATCATCCCCTCATCCGTAACAACCGTCAGAGCAATATTTAACCCAACAACTGAGCCATACATCATATCGGAATTTCTACTCCCTTGCATCATTGCATCTATATGATTGCCATAAATTCTCAATTCTCGATACGTACCTCTACGGGCCATACCTGTCGCGATAATGGGGACGGGTCTCAGCTCACGCCAAGCCAACGGATTCTCTCCATCTTTGGTGATTTTATCCTGATACTCCACTTCAAAGACAAGCGTCATCTCCACAATGTTCTCAACGAGGAAATTCAAGGGACGAGTTTCATCAGACTCAAATCTCTTATAAGCTTGGTACAAATCTGTTTTACCCAATAAATCTTCAAATGTCCGATGAGGAGGCACCAAATTGCGATACAGAGAATACACAGGGAAGCCTACATTATCCTCCCCAGCCTCTTGATTCAAAATTTGGTCACGGTAAGCCAACTTATAAGCGACACAGCTCACATCTCCCGATGTTTTCTTATTAGCATTCATATCTTCTCGATATGATTTAGCCTCATCACTACGGATGGCAGGATTCCTATCCGTTGCAACTGTAAAGAAAATCAAGCGAGAGGCATTGGCAAATTTAGCTCCCTTGGGACCCATCACCAATGAATTATTCTCAAAGTCAGGATCTCGCTGGACATTTAACCACTCAAAGCCATTGCCACTGCGGATTTGCATACTCTCAAAGTCCTTGGTCATGGTATCCATTGCTACGCGATCCATAGCACTTGTCCTCACGTCTTGGATCACCATTCGCCACATATCAACCCCCTTGGAGGTTAATGCTACAATCACGAGGATAAGAATACTCGTGATTGCCATCGCAGCCATCAATTCAATCAGGGTAAATCCCCGTTTTGATAAATTGTGAATCGTCTTCATAACTAATAATTTTATAAAAAAGCGGTTACAGTGCTCTTATCGGCGGAAAACAAGATTGCGCCCAAAAATAGGCTTTTTCAATTTTTTCCATTCTGTTTTACTCAAGCGAGCTGGGTCAACTGAGGTCAATTGGAAAAACTCGGCATAGTACATCACCTCAGCCCCCCATACATCACCCCTCTTATCCTTCACATTATACACATAGTCCTCTGGTTTAGAGATACGGCTCTTGTAGTTGTATGGATTACCGATTCGCCCTGGCTCCAATGCTAACTCATACTTCATTTTATTACTCTCGTATCTGACAATCAATTGAGTCATCCTCACGGCAAAAACAGGCCCAACCACTGCTCTAAAATCTTCCCATCTCTCTTTATTGTCTGCTCGACATGCGGCAGAGACCAATACGCTACCACTCCCAGGAATCGTCTCAGACTTAAACAATGGGGTATACGTCCCATCTTGACGCAACGTCTTGGTTAAATCCCCACGATAATTATAGATCAAAATAGTCGTGCTCGGTTGAGCAGTCCCCATCATCCAATAATATGCTTTATCAAAGGCACTAATGTATTTTTTATTGGTTGAGATACGAGCATTTGCATCAGCTCGTTCACCAGGTCTTAATACATTTAATTCTGCCGTCAACATCCGCACAACGCGATCCGATTCTTGCACCGTCAAGGCTGCCTGCACCGCGCGACGTGCAGGGAAAAACATGGCAACAAATACAACAAGTAGGACACCCACAACACCAATAGCCAAAACGGTTTCGGTCAGGGTAAATCCTCGATAATTTCTCGATTTCATAAGCTAACAGGGGGAATAATAATAGTGAGGAAAATTAAAATAACGATCAATGAAGCAACTCTGCGGGGAACATTTGCTCTTTAGTCCGTAAAAGGCTGATATTACCTTTAGGCCAAATCACAATACCACCTGCCGCAGTTGGTACCTTCTGCTTTGTATCAAAGGGGGATGGTCTGACACCCGCATCATCGCCCCCAATACTCTTATCGGGCACGCCTCCCATGATGATAAAACGTGTAGGAGCAGATGGCTCAGTCATGCGCCCTTGTGGGTCAAACTCGATATAAAAAACATCCGTGGCGCCACTGTTAGAAATACGCATCTTATCAACTAATTGAGCCAATGTAGGAGAATTAGATGCCACACGGTCATCTCGGTTTTTCTCCATTTTTAATAAGGTACTGTATTGAGGACTAAAGAAAAAGCCAGCAGGTAAATAACGCCCTCTCGATGACATTTTCCACTCTCCACCACCGATATTGGAATTATGGTTCGACGCGCGTTCAGGATTTTTATAGAGAATCGCCATAAATCTCAAATTTTTTGTATTAGGCGAATCATCTACTGGGTCAGAAACGATCACAAGGCGAGCCCAAGTCGATTTAGAAATAGCCTCAAGGCGCGTCTCTTGCACCATATCTTGAGCCTGTTGGACAGCAGCTTGGAGCCCCTGCCCCTTACCTGCACCTTTTAACATATTACCAGCGAGTGAAAGCATAATTGCTATAATCGCAACGACGACAATAAGTTCTACGAGTGTAAACCCGCGCATAATATGGTGATGAGAAGTCTTCATGAGCAAATAATCGGCAAGAAAAACCAGCTCTATGAATGCTACATGCTCAGCCCCTCCGCCGCAATCATTTTTTTGAGGATAGATTCTTTGTTTCGTCTTGTTGACTCATCAATCTCCTGTGCTCCATTCGCTCGGCAATCCTCATCTCAAGTCCATTATTCGTTGGTGTATAATACGTTCTACCCTCTGGCAGATAAGCCTGAGGGACATAATGACCCTCGTAATCATGAGCATAAAGATATTGTAAACTGGCATCATCAACCCCACCAGCTGCTGCCAGTTTTTTGCGAGTTGGCGTCCGCAAATGAGCGGGAACGGCAAGCGTCTTACCCGCTTTAACATCTTGGAGCGCAGCAGCAATACCCATGTAGGCAGAATTACTCTTAGGGGCAGTCGCCAAATAAACAGTTGCATGCGCCAAGGGTATACGCGCTTCTGGCATCCCCAACATTTCAGCAGCTCGTGCCGCATCCATCGCCACACGCAACGCATTTGAATCAGCTAAGCCCACATCTTCCGATGCTGCAATGACGATTCGACGTGCAATAAAACGGATATCCTCCCCAGCCTCCAGCATTGTTGCCAACCAATACAGAGCTGCGTCAGGATCAGAGCCTCTCATTGATTTGATAAAAGCAGAGATCGTATCGTAATGAGAGTCACCCAGACGATCATATTTAATAGCCTTCTTTTGAATAGACTCCTCGGCAACTGATAAATCGACATGGATCACCCCATCCGCCCCCGCTGGGGTCGATAACACGGCAACTTCTAAGGCAGTCAACGCCTTGCGCGCATCGCCATCCGCCTTGCGCGCTAGATGAGCAAGCGCCTCTGATGACACATCTGCTCTATAAGCCCCCAACCCATGAGACGAATCATTCAAAGCTCGATTCAATAAATCAACCAAATTTTTCTCAGGAACAGGCTCAAGAGGAAAAACTTGAGACCGAGATAAAAGGGGCGAATTGATGGCAAAATAAGGATTCTCGGTCGTTGCTCCGATAAAACGCACCGTCCCCTTCTCCAAATAAGGCAACAAAACATCCTGTTGCGCCTTATTAAAACGATGCAATTCATCAACAAACAGCACCGTCTTTTTCCCCTGCACACTCATCCTCATCTCTGCTTGAGCAATACGCTCACGCACCTCTGCAACATTAGACTCAACCCCATTAAGCATCACAAAAAAAGCATCAGTCGTCCGAGCAATCACCGAGGCAAGAGTAGTCTTACCCACCCCTGGAGGTCCATAAAAAATCAGTGAGGTAAAACGATCCGTCTCAATAGCTCGTCGCAACAACTTCCCCTCACCAAGTAAATGCTCTTGCCCTGCCACATCATTCAGCTGACGAGGACGCATCCGAGCAGCAAGAGGCATCATGGCAAGCTCCTCATGAGGCACCCCGCGAGCTGCCTCCTCATCCGCATCATTGAGACTAAAAAGATCCATCGTTGCCCCCAATCATAATCGAATATCTCCAAGGGACAAGTCGATTGTCCTACCAGACACCACACTTGTCTCATCATGCCCCAAATAATACTTTTCTTAATTCACCCAGCCCTCTATCATGACCTTTTATTCACACCGTTTTTCATCATGAATAACCTATTATCCATAGAACAGCTTCATGCACAAGAGATCAAAGATCTACTCGCTCTTGGGCACCAACTCAAAGCAGAACGGGGATGCCATAAAGGGATGCCCCTTGCTGGGCAAACTTGGGCACTCATCTTTTCAAAATCATCCACTCGTACACGAGTCTCCTTTGAGGTAGGGATCAGCGAACTGGGCGGACGCCCCATGTTCCTCTCCTTTCACGACATCCAACTAGGTCGTGGTGAGCCAATCAAAGACACAGCTCGAGTCCTCGGACGCATGATTCATGGCGTAGCTATCCGCACATACGGGCAAAATGAAGTAGAGGACTTTGCTACCTACTCAAAAATCCCAACTATCAACGCCCTCACTGATGAGGAACACCCCTGCCAAATCCTTGCCGACCTCCTCACCATCGAAGAGCTCTATGGGGTCGGCTCATGGAAAGATATGAAAATTAGCTTCATGGGCGATGGTGACAATAACATGGCTCGCTCGTGGATGTGGGCGGCAAAAAGACTCGGCTTCCACCTCGCCATCGGCGGACCAGAAACCTATCTCCCCTCGAAAGAATACCGTAACCGCCTCGATTGCCCCAACATCCTCTTTACAACTGACCCCATTGAGGCAGCCAAAGAGGCAACAATCATCAATACCGACACATGGATATCCATGGGACAAGAATCAGAGAGTGACACTAAAGAAAAATACTTTAGCCCCTACCAAGTCAACAAAGAGCTACTCCATGTTGCCACCACTGACGCAACAGTCCTCCACTGCCTCCCTGCTTATCGTGGCAAAGAAATCACCGAAGAAGTACTAGAACAGTTTGCCCCCGCCATCTTCACTGAAGCGGAAAATAGACTACACGCTCAAAAAGCAGTACTCGCCACCCTTGCCCAAGCACATCGCAATCAATAACAGAAGAGGGAAACACCATGGGCTACGAAGAAAGACTCAATGAACTACTCGAAGAGCTCGACCTCTTCCAAGACTGGACAGAACGGTATGAATACATCATTGGGTTGGGGAAAAAACTTCCCCAACTTGATGACACCTACAAAACGGACGATCGACTCATCAAAGGATGCCAATCCCGAGTCTGGCTCCACACCACTGCTCAAGGCGACATCATCACCCTTGAGGCAGATAGCGACTCCCTTATAACCAAAGGACTCATTGCACTCTTTGTAAGACTCTTGTCACAACTCAGTGCAGAAGAAATAATCAAGGCAGACATGAGCAAACTTGATCAAACAGGACTTAAAGACCACCTAGCCCCTACAAGAGCTAACGCGTTAAATTCCATGGCTCTCCAAATCAAACAAGCCGCCTTAGTAGCACTAGAAAAACATTAACTAGAGCATAAAAAAGCGACAGCACATCAATTCTATATTATTACGCATTGACACACGTCGCACTATTCTCTAAAATACTCCTGCCTCGCAATTCTATGCCGCTTTAGCTCAGGGGTAGAGCACCCGCCTTGTAAGCGGACGGTCGTCAGTTCAAATCTGACAAGCGGCTCCATAATAAAGAGGTTAACGCCAAAATCGGAGAGAAGAGAGTTTTTGAAGAAGATTTCATCAATTAAAGCCTCCACATTCTACTAGTACTCTAAGACGGTAGCTTTCAAAGTTGCGATATCCGCACACTCACCTCTGGATGAGTTTCATTTTTCGGTATAATCCTTCCATGATACCGTCGTTTTGTGCAAAACGCAAATAAACATTTTTCTCAGTAAATGGAGATTTGCCTTTACCCACCTTCTAATCTATGGTATCCATTTTCACTCCAATCACGGGCATGTGGTGTAATTGGCAACACAACGGTTTCTGGTTCCGTTATTTCAGGTTCGAGTCCTGGCATGCCTACCATTCTACTATTGAGTCCTCTCGAATGAGAGGCTTTTTTATCTCTACTTGAAGAGGGATAGGATTATTCAACCTTATTTTAACCAACTCGTTGAGCGCGCTTATGAAGATAGTAGGCGACAATAAGGCTAATAATATTAGGGAGCCAGAGTAAAATATAGGGCAAAGGCCCGCCACTTTTACGAGATAAATCGGCAAAGACAAGAGCGATAAAGTAAAGAGCAGCAATGAGGATGCCTAGAGCAAATCCAGATGAAGTATCCTTTCTTCTTGCACTGATGGCAAGAGGTACGCCCATGAGAGCGAAAGCAATACAGGCAACGGAAAAAGAAGCTCGACGAGGAATTTCAGTTTCAAATTCTCGTCTAGCTTTTACATTGTCTGCCATGGAATTGGGGTCAGCTAAAAGTTCGTGAATTTCAGCATTCGTGAATCGATTAGCTCGTTTGCGACGTTGGTTAAAGCGATCAACGCTAATGCGCCAAGGCATTTGATCGACAAGCATTACTTGAGAGATACCATTACCTTCATTCATATCAACAAAGGTGTTATTCAGATCAAAGTGGAGCACTTTCTCTTTTTCATCAAAACTAACATCAACTCGTTTAGAGTGAAGAGTCATTCCTGGCATATTATTTTTACCTTGTTGGTAAATATGCATCCCATAGATTATGTCTCCCTGCCTTTGGTCGATATAAATTTCTTGGTCATCAAATTTGGTGATTGCTTGACCTTCTCTGAGTAATCCTTTGGGATCAACTGATGCTGCTCGAATAATAATGTCGGAGATTGCTTGTTTTGCTTGAGGTGCTATGTCGGCATTAACCCAATAACAAAATCCTGAGAGAATAGTCGCAATGACAAGAGCGGGAGCACTAAGTCTCAAGAGACTCTGCCCTGCCATTCTCATTGAGGTTAATTCGTTATCAGCAGCCAGACGCCCATAAACAAGAAGAATTGCCGTCAAAAATCCCCAAGGAATCGAAAACATGAGAGAAAACGGAATAACCTGAAAGATGAACTCAACCACAATACTAGCTGGAGCCCCACTATCAATGAGCATTGGGCGCAATTCTTTAAAAAGATTACCCAAAAGGAGAAGGGTACTCAGTGCCGCAACACCTAAGATGGTGACGCCTAAAATTTGACGACCAATATAGCGATCAAGAATACCCATAAGGAAGAAATCTATCTTAGCTAGACATTATGCCTAAAGAATGAGGATAAGTCAAAATCCAATTTGATAAATTGGATTTTTTGACGTGGTGAACTCATCAATCGTGAACGATATCATATCCATCTTTCCTATCTTTGATGATCCATCCTGCATCGGTTAGTGATTGCCTTAATGTATCTGACAATGCCCAGTTTTTATCTTGCTTAGCTTGCCACCGTTGTTTTGCTAGCTCTTTAATTTCGTCGGGGATGTCAGCATTTTCTTCATTTAACATGGGTAGAATGATGCCAAATGCTTCCATAATGAAGTGAAAGGCGATGTGTGTCTTAAGGGCTTGTTGAGGAGTCAGCTCGGCAAGGTTGACGCGTTTGATTGCACTGAAAACATGACCGAGAGCCTCAGGAGTATTAAGGTCATTGTTGAGTGCTTCCCAAGCAGATGAGAATTCTCCTAATTCTGGTTGAGTATGACAAAAATCATGATACGTCGGTAAGTCTTGATTGGGTGCTATATTCTCAAGTGATTTGTCAAATTTAGCCAGTCGAGTCAGAGCTGCTTTAGCATCATTGAGCGAATCTAGTGTAAAATTGAGGGGTCTACGATAATATCCTCCTGAGAGAACGTAACGCACGGCAGCAGGAGAATGCCCTAGTTTCTCTAAATCAGACAAGGTATACATGTTGCCAAGTGATTTAGACATTTTGCCACCATTGACAAGAAGATGAGTAATATGGAACCAATGATTTGCAAAATCCCCCCCACATGCGCAACGAGATTGGGCTATTTCATTCTCATGATGAGGAAATACGAGATCAATCCCACCTGAGTGAAGATCAAAATTTTGACCGAAATATTTACCAATCATTGCTGAGCATTCGAGATGCCACCCTGGGCGCCCCTCCCCCCATGGTGACGACCAATAATTTGGTCCATCTTCTGGACGACGAGCCTTCCATAGAACAAAGTCAGCGACAGAATCTTTTTCATACTCATCTGCATTAGAACGGGCATTCGCCGTTTTCCCTAAATCTAATTCTCGTGTGTCTAAGTGAGATAATTGACCGTAATTAGAGTAAGACGATATCTTAAAATAGACAGACCCATCGTCAGAGGCATAGGCATGTCCATGAGCAACGAGTTGCTCAACCATTTTGATTTGCTCAGGGATATGAGCAACTGCTGAAGGCTCATGATGAGGAGTTAAACAGTTGAGAGCGATACAATCTGCATGGAATTTTTGTGACCATCCTTCAGTGAATTCAAGAAGACTCATCCCTGCTTTTTGAGAGTCCCGAATGGTCTTATCATCGACATCTGTTAAATTGCGGATATGAACCGTAGGTACGCCCCCTAATTCCATCACGCGTCGAAAAACATCTTGAATGACAAATGTGCGAAAGTTGCCAATATGAGCTGGTCCATAAACAGTAGGACCGCAACAATAGAAACGAAAGCTTTGTCCGTCAATGGGGCGCAAGTCTTGTTCCGTTCTGCTTTGCGTATCGTAAAGATGTAACATGGTAGAGGTATTTCACAAAGAAATAAGCGTACGGTCAAGACGTGAGCCTGTCAGGGACGGGGATATGTTTTATTTTACAAAGCTTTCTCTCTTTTTGTCTTTTCTTTTTGAATCCAATCCTGATCTATTTTATTAAGCTTTTGGATTTTTGTTTTAATTTGATGTCCGTCGAATTCTTTGAGCCAAACATCTGATGTCTTTTCGTTATAACGTGTTAGAATGGCAAAAACTTCAATTCCATTGCTTCCCGTCCAAGTCCGAAAGCCAAGTTGAGTAAACTTTTTTTTGACTTCATCAAAATGGTCTAATCCTAAATTGGTGCTATTTTTTATTTTATCAAAGATTAATTTACTTGTTCCCGTTGAATATCCATTCCAAGAATCAATTTGCTCTCCATCAGGTGCAAGGATTGCGATGCAGGGTGCCCCTTTTACATTAAAATGCTCAAATGCCTTCTTGATATAGTTTTGCTTTTTTTCAGCGATTGCCCAAGCATCAATGATTTTGCCGTTGGCATCTTGTCGCTTTTCATTAGAGTATTGAGCCGTTTTATCATAGCAAATGAGAATTAAGCGATCCTTACACCATTCAATAAATTCTTTTGTAGATAATAGTTCCGTGCCGAGTAATTTGCTAGGTGGGCTAAATTTACTATCATGAAACCAAATGAGAATAGGCTTACCTGATCGTCGAGCCTCTTTAAGGGCTTCTCCATAACTTTGAGTCCAGCTAAGTTTTGCCAATTTTTTGCCTTCAAAAGCATCGTCAATTTCTTTGATGTCTGCAAGTGGGTTATCAGGGTCAGTAAAGGCAATATCTTCATTAGCGATCATGTTGAGCAAATCTTTTTGATTTGTTGCTTGCGTAGGCGGTGTAGCTGGGGTTGATGATCCCATTTGACCTGGGATATAAGAATCAATTCCACTTGATGTTGGCGCGTCAGGAGATGTTATATGCTGGGGCGATGATACTTTATCCTCATCCGGGAGAGTTGTATGACATGCGGTTAAGAAGATGGGTAATAGAATCAAAAATGAGCATTTTTTCATATATGATCAGAAAATGTTTTTGTGCAAAATAATTAAATGGGAGAGACAGATCGTTTTTTTGGGGTTCCTATCTTTTGAAGTGTCTCTTGTTGTTTCCGAAATATAAGTGGCATATATTTTCCGTTGTTTTGGTGAACGAGAAGACCTTCTTTTTTTGCACAAGAATATAATAATTTGAAGAAGGCTAAAAAGACAACAGTGTTTACTGATCTTGCAATATCACCAAAGACAAAAAAATACTGTAAGGGGAAGAACAATTCCCCAGCGCAACAAAAAATAATAACCCAACCTAACTTTTTTTGATAGAATGTTCTAACTAAGATAAAAGTATAAAAGGAACCAGTACACATGAGAATTGTATAGAGAACAAGCCCAACGTATCCCAATCTGTGAATACCACTAACGGGGCCACTATGCCATGATCCCGTTGTTGCAAAGCCTTCTTGTCCTGGATCTTTCTTACGAGCTTGAGCCAATAATACATTGTTTATGTCTTTTGTTCTGGTCCCAAAGCCATCACCCCAAGTTTTATTGACGATCCATTTTTCTCGATCACTGAGTGCCCATTTCCACATTTCTGTTCTCCATTCTTTTGACCCTTTCGCGTCTAATTTAGCAGAGTGGAGAACGGTTATTCCAGGAATAGGAGAAAGAACTCTTTGAATACCATAGGGAAGGGATGTCCCGATGATAGCAGTGAGCGGAATAAAGCAAATCCCAGCAATAGCAACAAAAATAAGATCCATGTATCTCCTAGTTAGAATACAAGTAGAAATAAAGAACAAGACGCATACAGATAAACTTGAACGAAATCCCGATAAAGCAACGCCAGCAATTCCTACTAAAGCACCTAGTAGGTAAATGGGGCGACGTAGCATATCTATTACTTTATATCGAGCAATGATATATGAGAAAAGAAAGGCACCAATTCCCATAAACGCTGAATAGCGCGATCCTTCCATTTTTTCTCCTTCACTCATGCCACTTGTTGGATCGGATGGGTCGGCTTGAACGCTCTCAGGAAAAAGGAATCCTTGAATCAGACTAAACATATTTATAGCAAAACTTGCAATAATTGCATAAAATAAAATTTTACGTAGAGTGAGAGAATTTGTCTTTATTGTAGATATCGTAATAAAGGCAATCGTCGCCAAGAGCATATCCATATAAGCACGACCATTGATTCGTTCTTGTTCTTCACCTAAAATACCTATTCCCGTTGGATTTCTAATAAATTCAGAAAGGACGTAAAGGACGAATATTAAAACGAGAAAATCAATCCATGGTGATTTTGCCCAAGTGAGTTTAAGTTTTCCTAAGCAAAGACATAAAAAATAGAAAGGCAATACTGCCAGTAATGCCAGTGACCAAGGCACAAATAGAGCAAGTGTTCCTGGTAAAAAAGGAATTGCAGGTGAAAAAATGAAAAAAATCAGCAAATACCATATTTTTTCCTGCAATGAGAGAAGAATGCCAATGGCTATGGTTCCTACAATGATGACAATGGTAGTTGTCGCTCCTTCTGTAGAGGCACTACCAACATAGAGCGATATTGCAATAATAAAAATCGCTGCAATAAGGAATTTAATCAGATTATTAGGCACGGGATAGGTAGAGATGTTATGCTTTGGCAGAACTCAAAAAAGAGTAGCCTATCAATAGTTGCAACTTGGTGGAGCATAGGGGATTCGAACCCCTGACCTTCTCATTGCGAACGAGACGCTCTACCAACTGAGCTAATGCCCCTCCCGATGGCAAGTCTGCGCGACAAGAAAAGCGGAATATTGAATAGGAATCAAGCACGAATTGAGAGAATAATCTAATTTTTACTTTTTAGAGGTAAATAATCCTCCAGGCAAAGGGACGACGAGTCCGATAATTTGTAATTTGGCGAGAATACCTGTAAGGGTAGATGTTGGTAGACCAGAGGTCGTGCATAATGAATCTAAGGATTGATTGCCTTGTTTGATGTTATTTAACACTAATTGCTCTTCTCCTGTCAGGATAACTGCTTGTTTTGAGGCTTGTGCCACTCGCTCCGTTTGGAAGAGTGGCAATTCTTGGCTACACGGATTCCATCCCAAATCATCTAAGATTTGTCCTGCATGAGTAACGAGGGTTGCTCCATCTCTGATGAGTTCATGACATCCTTCTGAGTAAGGTCTATCAATGGGGCCAGGTACTGCATAAACTGTTCTTCCTTGTTCGTTTGCTGAATTAGCTGTAATGAGGGCTCCACTCCGTTTGGAGGCTTCGATGACTAGTGTTGCCTGACTCCATGCGCTGACAATGCGATTCCTCATGGGAAAGGTTGATTTGGAAGGAGCTAGATTCATGGGAAACTCCGAAATGACTGCCCCATGACCATCAACGATCATGTCTGCTAATGCCTTATTTTCTTCAGGGTAGAGACGATTGAGCCCAGATCCAATAATGGCAAGCGTCCTACCTCCTGCGGTTAAGGCTGCATGATGGGCTGTTGAGTCAATCCCTCTAGCTAATCCAGAAATAATAGTTATTCCTGCCTCAGCTAGAGAATAAGAGAATTTTTGAGCGACCATTCGTCCATAATGAGTCGCCATGCGAGAGCCAACGACGGCAATAGATTTTTCTCCATCAATAGGTAACCAGTGTCCGTAAGAGTATAAGACAATAGGGGGATCTGTGATTGTACGAAGAATAGTTGGATATTCTGGGTCAAAGAGTGTTGTGATGCTTACTTTTGCTTGGGTAGCAAGATCTATTTCTTTGAGGGCATTCGTTGTTGTCTTCCATGAGGTGATACTGGTTGCTAAATCATTACCAATGCCCTTGACTTCCTGTAATAAACGAGCGGGAGCATGTAAAACAATTTCTGGAGAACCAAAAAATTCAAGAAGGCGTTGAATTTTAATTGATCCAAGTCCAGGGATGAGATTGAGCGTGATAGCTGCTTCTTGTGGGGTCATAACGTAGGGCAAAGTTCCCGGTAGGTATTAAGATGAGCGTTAATCATATCGCTCATGCGATAAGGAGCTGGTATTTCTTGAGGAACGATTGGTGGGTAATAGTACCATTGCTCCAGAAGGGTTGCCATGGATTTGGTGTCTCCTACGGGAATCAGTCCTTCAGGGAGAAATGCCTGCAATTGTTCTTTCACGCCTCCATGATCATATCCTGCGACTGGTTTTCCTAGAGCGAGAGCTTCCAATGTTGTTTTCCCAAAAGATTCAGGAACTTGGGTGAGAGAGAGGGTAATGGAGCAAGATGCTTGTACTTCTCGTAAGTCGGAACGATGACCAATCCATGATACATGCTCTCCTAAACCTGCGTTCGTAAAAGCATCACGAACTTCTTGTTCGTAGGATTCTTTTCCTTTTTTGGCTTCTCCAACGATGACTGCATGAGCGGGAATATTGCGTTCAAGTAAGATTTTAAGAATGGGGATTAAATCAAGTTGTCCTTTGAGGCGAGTAATTCTACCTGGAAGACATAGAGTGAATTTCCCCATAAGCTCAGGGTTGGATAACATCCACCCTCGGGTCCATTCTGGCTGAGGGATAAACCCTATATAGTGATGCTCTGGATTGATTGCATTGGGAATGACTCGAATGATATCATCTGGCGTTTTGGGATACTTGTTATTGATGTATTCCTTGATGCATTCGGAGACGGCGATGACTCGTTGTCCTTTGCACATGATGGCAGAATAAGCATTAACTGAGTAGAATCCATGAACGGAGCTAACAAGCCCTGGGCGATCCTTTTTTGCTAATGTTTTCCATGCGAGATAACCAATCCATGCTGGCATGCGTGAGTGGAGATGCAAAATATCTGGTCGTTCCTCCAAGAGAATACGTCGTAAGGATAAAATATGCCTCAGGGTTCCTGGCTTTTTTTTGCCAATGGGGAGATTTATATGGCGAGATCCTTCCTGTTTTAGCTGAGAAGCAAGTCTTCCTCCTTCCGAAATGACAATATTGTCGATGCCTTGCTCAGTAAAATGATGGCTTAACTCAAGCACAACTTGTTCAACTCCACCCGATTGGAGAGATGGTAAAAGATGGATTACTTTCATGAATGTAATAATTGGGGGAATCGTTGAATAATATATCGTGCGACACGATGACTTTCGTTGAGAATATCTGTTTGTGGGAGCAATTGATGGGTTAATTGCCAATCTTGCCATCGCGTGACTCGTTTTTCATCAATGAGCATAGATAAACCTTTGGCTACTCGCGATGGAGAATTATGCTTACGGGGGACTCCTAATATACCGACGGGTACGCCAGTACCAAGAGATTCATAAATCATAGAGACGCTGTCTTCTGTCACCCAGATAGATTCTGCTGTGGCTAAATGCTCTTCCATCCATCCTTTCTGTGTCTCTTCAACGGGGACTACTTTAATGTCGGGACAGGCAATTTTGATCGCATTCACCACATCGCTAGGCGTTCTGCGAGATGTCGTGAGAATGATAGAGTTATTCAATTGAGCAATTGATATCAATTGCTCAATCAGATGAGATGTATCCCATAAGAATTCTTTACTAGGTCCGCCAATGAGAATAAGGGTGTTTTTTTTGAGAGTTTGAGAGCATGGCTGAATAGAGTTGATTGCTCCAATTGTCCTAAAAACATGGGATGAACTCATTATCTTTTTGGAAGCGAGGTCATGTCGTGGAATGAGGCAAACATCAAACAAACAACATGGGAGGGTAGGACTCATGCAGAGAATAGACAGCGCATGACAGCGTCTTGCTGCATAGATGAGGGGTAAATGAGTGAGATGACCTGCCGCAATAATGAGATCAGGAAAGGGTGTTTGCTTACTCCTGGCTAGTTGCAATCGGCTAAAAAAATCTTTGCCCGAGATGTCAACAACAGAAATATCACCCCCTCCTTGCTCGACTAATGCTTGAGCAAGTCCCATGGATTGACTGATATGTCCTGGCTTGGAGTCGCTGAGTACCCGTATCTTCATCAGGGACATTGTCTACCAATTTGAAACAAGATTCAAGGTTAAGGCAAGAAAAACTCATTTCTTTAGCTTTTAGCCTTGTCATCAGTCGAGAATGTGGTATTGGTCTTTCCCCGAGTATCCGTTTTCATGTAAGTGAAAATCGCTCGGGAATAACTAACCGCAAGCAAACTGACCATTATGGCACGCCTTTTTGGTACCGAAATACCCAACGAAAAGCGCATTGAGGCTTCCCTTCCGTACATCTTCGGAATTGGACCCTCAACTGCTAAGAAAATCCTGGAACAATCAGGAATCGACCCCGACATCCGTACGGGACAATTGACCGACGAACAACTGACGAAAATCGTGCAAGCGATTACTCAGAACGGCATCCTTATTGAAGGTGACCTTCGTCGTGAAAAGCAGGCCGCTCTGAAGCGCCTGACCTCTATCAACTGCGTCCGTGGCATGCGTCACCGTCGTGGTCTTCCTGTCCGCGGACAACGTACTCGTACGAATGCTCGCACTCGTAAGGGTAAGAAGAAGACCGTAGGCGCACAGGTCAAGAAAAAGTAACCTCTGATTAAGAAACTGACTTTTATGGCTAGCGAAGAAAAAATTACAGAAACTGTCGAACAGCCCGCAGAGGTTGTTGTTGCTGAAGTTGCCGCTACGGTAACTCCTGAAACAGCCGCTCCCGCTACGACGGAAGAGAAAAAGCCCGAAGCAAGAAGAGATATCTTTGCTGAGATCGGACTCGGAGACGCAGACGAAAAACCCAAGATTCTTAAAGCTAAAGGTAGCAAGAATGTATCTAAGGGACTCGTTCACGTATCCTCAACATTTAACAATACTGTTGTGAGCGTCACTGACGAACGCGGCAATGTCATCGGATGGTCTTCATCAGGCAAGATGGGCTTTAAGGGGTCTCGTAAGAGCACCGCTTATGCAGGTCAAGTTGTTTGCCAAGACGCTTGCCGTCAGGCAATGAGTCATGGCTTACACGAGGCTGAAGTCCGTGTTAAAGGCCCCGGCTCAGGTCGTGAATCCGCTGTTCGTGCCGTTCAATCAATCGGGATTGAAATCACCTCCATCAAGGACGTGACCCCGATTCCTCATAACGGTTGCCGTCCTCCCAAGGCTCGTCGTGTCTAATCCGGACTCGTTGCGTTTTATAGAAATATCAATACAATAGATTATAAATCATGGCTCGTTATACCGGACCCCGCGATAAAATATCCCGTCGCTTTGGCGTCGCACTTTTCGGCTCTAGCAAATCTCTCGAACGTCGTCCTTTCCCCCCGGGACAGCACGGCATGCGAGCAGGTCGCAAGAAAAAATCCGATTATGGTGTGATGCTTGCAGAAAAGCAAAAACTCCGTTTCCAATACGGTGTTCTTGAAGGACAATTCCGCAAATATTATGCAGAAGCAACCCGTCGCCGTGGCGTTACTGGCGATATTCTCCTCCAGCTCCTTGAGATGCGTTTGGATAATATTGTTTATCGTCTTGGCTTCTACAACACTCGTGCTGGTGCTCGCCAGCTTGTTAGCCACGGACACATTTTTGTAAATGGCAAACGTACAAGTGTTGCTTCTTACAATTGTAAACCTGGAGATGTTGTAGCTGTTTCTGAAAAGGCTGCTTCTCAACAACTCGTCACACGCAATCTTGACTTTACTCAAGCAATTGTTATTCCTGACTGGATGGAATGCGATCGCGATAAGCTCACCGCTAAAATCGCCCGTATCCCTTCTAAGGAAGAAATTGCACCGATTGTCAACGAACAGTTGATTGTGGAATTTTATTCCCGTTAATTGTCAGATTATTCGTATTTCCAAACCTGCATACCTAATAGGTATGCAGGTTTTTTGTTGTTAGCTAGAGAGAAGATTGCTAGCATCGTATAACATGATATCAACACCGTCTCGCAATTTGGCTCTCTTTGATTTAGATGGAACCTTATTGCCTTGGGATACCCAACTTTTATTCTCTAACTATATTTTACGTCTTTATCCATGGCGTAGACTATTATTATTGCCGTTTCTCTGTTGTATCCCGTTAGCCATATTGCAACTTTTGAATGATGCTCGAATGAAAAGAATTTTTCTATCCTATCTTTGGAAATTAAAAAAAGAGCATCTGAATCAAATTGCCAAAACATTTGCCACAGAACTACTCGCGACTCAATTCTATCCCGAGTTGATTGAACGAATTGCACAACATAAAAAAAGCGGAGATTTATGCATCTTGACGACGGCGTCACCCTCTATTTATTCAAATCAGATCGGCTCTATTTTAGGATTTGATGAGGTTTATGCAACCGATATTATGATTGGTGATTCAATGAATTTTTATCCAAACTTAACCTCAGGTAATAATAAAGGTCAAAGGAAAGTCGATCGGCTTACAAAAAGTGGAATTATTTACCCTGGTCAGAATGATTTATTAATTACTGCGTATAGTGATAGTTCGGCAGATATTCCTATGCTCTTATGTGCAAATCGAAGAGTTTTGATCAATCCTTCTCAAAAGTTAGTAAAAATATTCCCTATAGCATCATGTGAGGTACTTAGACCTATCCGTCCATGGAAAACACGAACTCAAAAAATCCTCTATTTAGGTAAACAATTTTGTGGTTTATGGAGGAATAAAAATAAATGAAAGGAAAAAACACTTTACATATCTGAATAATATGTTTACCTAAAGGAGTTCAGATGCTCAGAGTATTTATTCAGAGTTTCTGCCAGCAAACAACAAAATAGAAAACGATTATGCAAAAGAAATACATTCTTTCGACCGCTCTCGCAGTAGCTTCCTTCGCAGGTGTTGCTTTGGCGGGAACAAAAGCAGCCGTTATGGTACCAGCAACTCCCGTTGTTGCTCCTGTAGCAACTGCTTTCTCTGGCTCTGCCACTGTAGGATATTCTTCGAACTACGACTTCCGTGGTCTCATTCTTGAAGGACCTAATGGTGAAAATATCACTCCTGTCCAAGTTGCAACAAAATACGACTTAAATGACGTTTATGCCATCACCATGGGTGCTGGTTATAAAGCAATGTGGAATAAGGATCAAAATTACTCCAGGGGAGGACACGATTTCCAAAACGAATTTAACTACAATCTTGGCCTTCAGACCAAGTGGGTTAAAGGTCTTACAACTTCGTTCAACTACAACTTGTTCCACGGTGGTTCATCAGGATATGTTACTCGTATGGGTGAAGATAAGGCACATTCCGTAAATCAGGAATTTGGTGTTGGAGCAATGTACGATTTTGGTACTGTTGGAGTCAAAGGTCTTTTTGCTGCTGCAAATATCAATTATTCCTTTGCTGGTGTGACTGGCTGGTGGTATACCACGACAGTTGGTTATCAAAAGCAAATCAACGAACGTGTGTCCGCAGTGCTTTCTGCTTCATGGAATGCCACTTCCAGTTATTTCAACGCTAAAACTGAAATTGCAAACGGCTCACAAGCATTTAATATCAGACTTGATGTGCCTGTTACCTTGTGCAAACATGTCTCCTTAGTTCCTTTTGTAGGTACGTACTGGGCTGGCTCAGGTGCATTAAAAGCAAACCGCAATTATGAAGGTGAACATACATTCCGCAACTTTACGGTAATGGCTGGTGCTAACCTTGTTTACACATTCTAATTGACGAGGGATCCCCTTCCCTCTTCTACTTCAAAGCCACATCGGAATGCCGATGTGGCTTTTTATTTTGTCCAAATAAAAACCTCTAAATGAATTCCCCCATTCAGTGAGTAAGCCCTTCGGGGATATTTTCCAACATCCAGGAACTGAGTCGAGGAGCGGTTTTTTCATACTGAGCAGCAATCTTGACTTTCATCTCAGCTTTAGGGACATAGGCCTGGGCATTTTGTTGGAGATGGAATTGACATCGTTGCCATTTGACGCCTGGGAAAACGCAAGTAACGGCACTCTTTATCCCCTCGTGAGCATCCGAAGTAATGAAATCTGGAACTCCGCGCAACCTCGCCCCCCCCCCGCACCCCCGTTGCTTGAGAGAAGACAGCAACGCCCTCCAATGGACTTCTTCTGCTTCGCTGAGTGCAGCAGAAACGCCCAGCACGAATACGCTTACCCGATTGGCGACAACAGCCTACGGCAATAAGCACAGCGCAACTGCGTACACAGGAATCGACTCTCACCTTGAGATAAGTAGCATTGAGAATGATATGGGGAACAGAAGACAAAGAACGTTCTCTCCATTGCTTGAGCTCAGGATCAAGACGAGCAGTTAAGTCACTGACTTGAGGGACTTGCAAATCAAGCTTACCCATGTTTATGTTAAAGAAATCAAATAAAATTTTTGATTTGCGAGACTATCTTTTTGGGGAGTTTGCCCTGAGCCAAACGGCAAATATCATAGGTTCTGGATTCGCTGACGTGCTTTTTGTGCTTATTTCTCCCTTGAGCACGTTCTCCAACAGGCATGGCAAGGGCGGTACGCATCTCTTGAGATACCTCGTTGAGGTGCCTCTTGCAATGATGTTTTGTGCGACTTGCAGACATGATGTAACGCTAATACACAACCCTTTACCCTGTCAAGTAAGATGATACATCTCAATATCACAATCAGATGTCACGCTTAACGTGTTTCAATCCACGCGCCCCGTGGGGGTCGCGACAATCTACATTAGTCGACCCTGAAAAAGAAATAGATCGTTGACCATAAGCATTGTATGAAAAA
>JAVXPO010000004.1:0-56977 GCA_036644695.1 Akkermansia sp.
AAAAATATGCAACGCCTCAAGACATCTTTCTCATGGAAGCATCAGGTAACAGCTTTGGAATTGCCGGAAAACTATCTAACAACGGCTATCAAGCCCTCGTCCTAGAAAGCCGCAGTGTCTCCTTAACCTCTGATCCCGCCAATGATGACGACAAAAAAGCAGCCCAATGAATAGTCCAATCATGGCTATCAGGGCACGCTCCAACCGTCTGGCGCCCGGACGAGAAAACCCGAAGCCTGCGCCTCTTACTGGAAGCCTATCTGGACAGCGTCACAGAAGACACCCGAGCAAC
Organism: Akkermansia sp.; assembly: GCA_036644695.1. Classification (GTDB taxonomy): domain Bacteria; phylum Verrucomicrobiota; class Verrucomicrobiia; order Verrucomicrobiales; family Akkermansiaceae; genus Akkermansia. Next base: position 293 of record JAVXPO010000004.1, read on the forward strand.
AAATCGCCTCAAAGGCATCTTAAACACCTACACCATTCGACTAGGAAAGAAAGACCCACGCCACGCGACAACCCAGCAAGAAATCCTTGCTAACCCGAAATGGAGCCTCCATGAACGCCTCTTTTCAAAATTTTTATTTAGGATAGGTATAGTGGGGGCTAAAATGAAAGCATCTTGCTTTTTTTCATCGAAAGACCGATGCTACACGAGTTAGCCCATGAAAATCAATCAATCAACTTTTCAGATATTCGGAGATAGTCGAGGGAGCCTCATCTCTCTGGAAGAGGGGAATAATATCCCATTCCCCATCAAAAGGATTTATTATATTTTCAATACAACTCAAGGCACTGTTCGAGGCTTTCATGCCCATAAATCACTCAATCAGATACTGGTTGCCGTCTCTGGTAGTTGTCGCATCATTCTTGATGATGGACAAGAACGCCAAGAGATTATCCTCGATAGACCCGAGCTAGGACTCCTTATCCAAAATCAATGTATCTGGAGAGAAATGCATGATTTCTCTCCAGATTGCGTCCTCATGGTAATCGCGGATCAAATTTATGACGAAAGCGATTATCTGCGTGATTACAAACAATTCCTCAACTATAAAAAGACATTCAATCATGAATAAAATTCCTTTTCTTAGCCTACAAGACATCAATAACCAATACAGAGAGGAACTAGTTGCAGCTGCCACTCGCGTTATAGATAGTGGGTGGTACATTATGGGCAATGAGCTTGAACAATTAGAGCATAGCTTTGCTCAATGGAATGGCTCTAAACACGCTATTGGTGTTGCCAATGGGCTAGATGCGCTGACGCTGTCTCTGAGGGCGTGGAAAGAGCTAGGTGCCCTGCATGACGGTGACGAGGTCATCGTACCTGCTAACACCTATATTGCTTCTGTACTTGCCATCACCGCAAACAAGCTCGTCCCCGTACTCGTTGAGCCTGAAGAAGCCTATTATACACTCAATCCCGCTTTACTTGAAAAACACTTAACCCATCAGACAAAAGCGATCATGGTCGTCCATCTTTATGGGCAATTGACAGACATGCCACCTATTCGTGACTTTTGCGACAAACACAATCTGAAATTGATAGAGGATTGTGCTCAAGCACACGGAGCCAAAGATCATCAGGGTAGGCAAAGCGGAACTTTATCTGATGTCGGATGTTTTAGCTTTTATCCAGGTAAAAATCTCGGGGCTTTGGGGGATGCAGGCATGGTTACTACAGACGATGATGCTCTGGCAAAAACAGTTAAAGCCCTACGGAATTATGGGTCAGAACGAAAATATGAAAATATCTACGCTGGCACCAACAGTCGTCTTGATGAAATGCAAGCAGCTCTACTCTCAGTTAAGCTCCCTCACGTTCATCGAGAAAATGCAATCAGGCGATCTATTGCCCAACGATACAGGCATGAAATAACAAATCCTGCGGTGGCTCTCCCTCAAGTCAAAAATGGGGAAGACTCTCATGTCTGGCACATTTTTGCCGTACGAGTCAAACAAAGAGCACACTTCCAAAAATACCTAGCAGATCAAGGCATTCAAACTGTCATTCATTATCCAATTCCGCCCCATCAACAGATATGCTACGCCAAAGAATTGAGGCATGATCAACTACCGATCACAGAGACAATCCATCAAGAGATCATCTCTTTGCCCATGAGCCCCGTCTTAACAAAACAAGAAATTGATACCATCATTGATGCCGTCAACTCTTATCTCTCACCTATCCAATAATCTAAAACATTTTCATGTACTCAATTCATCCAACATCTGATGTACAGAGCTCAAATATCGGGAATAATACAACTATTTGGCAATATGTTGTCATTTTACCAGAGGCAAAAATAGGACAATACTGTAATATCAATGCACATGTATTTATTGAAAATGATGTTAGCGTAGGAGATCGTTGTACTATTAAATCAGGAGTTCAACTTTGGAATGGCATCAGTTTAGAAGATGATGTTTTTATCGGACCTAATGTCACGTTTTGCAACGACATATTCCCTCGCTCTAAACACTACAAACCAGCATCAAAAACAATTGTAAAAAAAGGTGCATCAATTGGGGCTAATGCGACCATCCTACCAAATATTACAATTGGCGAAAATGCCATGGTTGGTGCTGGTGCTGTTGTCACGAAAGATGTCCCAGACAATACTGTTGTAATGGGTAATCCTGCAACAATAATGAGAACAACTAATATTTAACATGCTCACGTTATGGAAATAATCAATACTTCTATCGAAGGACTTTATATAATCAACCCCGTCGTGCATACCGATGCTCGCGGTTATTTCTTCGAGAGTTACAGCAAAAAAGACTTTGCCCTTGCAAATATCCATTATGATTTCATTCAAGATAATGTCTCATTCTCGCATCAGGGAACAATTAGAGGACTTCATTTTCAAAAAGGAGAGCATTCCCAAGCAAAGCTCGTCTCTGTTACCAGTGGCATCGTACTCGATGTGGCTCTCGACCTGCGACCTAATTCCCCAACCTTTGGACATTATGAGGCAGTCCTCCTCTCCAGCGAAAATAAACAACGCTTTTTGATTCCAAGAGGCTTTGCTCATGGCTTCTCCGTACTCAGTGACCATGCCGAATTTACTTACAAATGCGACAACGCCTATTGTAAAGAATCAGAGGCAGGAATACGCTTTAATGACATCGATCTCAATATTGATTGGCGCATCAAGCCTAATCCCTCACTTATTTCAGAAAAAGATCTCATCCTCCCCACCTTTAAGGAATTCTGCTCATCATGTATTTAATTACAGGTGCCAATGGTCAATTGGGGAGAGAATTACGTCTCCTCCTCCCTGAAGACAAGGCTCATTTCGTCACGAGACAAGAGCTGGACATTAGCAATGAAAAACAGGTGATGGACTACATCTCTGCCCTGCTCCCTACATGCATCATCAACTGTGCTGCCTACACAGCCGTTGACCGTTGCGAAGAAGAAGAAGACATTGCCTATCGAGTCAACGCTCTAGGTCCCCAGTATCTCGCAAAAGCAGCAAACAACAGCAAAAGCAAACTCATCCATATCAGCACCGACTATGTCTTTGACGGCACTGCCTCTACCCCCTATAAAGAAAGCGACCCCACCTCCCCAATCAACGCCTACGGTAGGACTAAGTTGGCAGGTGAAAATTTTGCTCTCTCGGAAACTGATACGATTGCTATTATCCGTACATCATGGCTTTACTCAGCCTTTGGTAAAAATTTCGTATCAACCATGATCAGACTAGGGAAAGAAAAAAATAATATCTCCGTCGTCGCCGACCAAATGGGAACCCCCACCAATGCAGCCGATCTCGCTCAAGCAATCTTAACCATTGCCCCTCAATTGACAAAACAACACTCAGGCATCTATCACTTCTCCAATGAAGGACAAGCCACATGGTACGAATTTGCTTGTGAAATTATGCGATTAGGTAAACTTGACTGCCAAGTACAACCCATCCCTAGTGATCAATTCCCAACTCCAGCCCTGCGTCCCGCTTATTCTCTCCTCGATAAATCAAAGATTAAAATGACTTTCGGAATCAAGATACAACAGTGGGAAAAATCTTTAGGAAAAATTTAAAAATATTTTATGTTTAATATAAGTATATTCGATCTATATAAATACGGAATATCAAAAGATAGGGAAGAATTCAATAGAATATCAAACGAAATAGGATTACAAAATGATATTGGGAAAAAAGAATCTTTAGCAAAATCTCTCATCAACTTTGCTTTGAATAATTCAACTGGCTATTATTGTTCAAAAGTAGTTGAAGATGTATTTTTAGAAATAGCTAAAAAACATACAATTGAGAACTTAAATGAAAGTTTTGAGAAGGATAGCTTTCTCCATGTTATGTCAGAATCCTATAAAACAGGTGGGCATACTCGAGTTGTAGAAAGATGGATAGAATTATCTCCAGACACACAGCACCATTCTCTTGTTTTCACTTGGAATGAAGACCAAGAAGTACCACCTCGTTTGATTAATGCTGTTAAAAATAAATCGGGGCAAGCTATTAACCTCAAAAATAATTTGAGCGATTTAGAGAAAGGACTACAACTTCGCGAATTGGCTTCTCATTATGAATATGTCATTTTACATATTCACATGAACGATATCATTCCCATCATTGCTTTTGGGAATGAACAATTCCAAAGACCTGTGATTTTTTTCAATCATGCAGATCATCTTTTTTGGGTAGGTGGGAGTATTGCAGATATCGTTGCTGATCTCAGACAATTTGGACAAGAGATTACCCATCGGAAACGAGGCATCAAGAAGAGCCAAATTTTATCCATCCCAATGGATTCTAAAAAGATAGAACAAATTGATCAAAAGATAGCTAGACAAAAACTCGGATTACCTCTTGATAAAAAAATTATTTTAACCGTTGGCTCTGCCTATAAATATCGTCCCATGGGAACCATTGACTTATTGGATACAATTATTCCCATCTTAAAACAGGATAAGTCTATATTATTTATCGGAATAGGACCTACATACAAAGCCCTCCCTCGCTGGGCAACTATCAATCAAGAAACAGAAGGAAGAGTAATAGCCTTGGGTGAGGTTGCACATCATAAACTGCACGACTATTTTTTTGCCGCAGATCTTGTTTTAGATAGCCTTCCTCTAAGTGGATTTACAGCTCTCATTGATGCCATCAATTGCAATAAACCTGTTTTAACAAGACCCACCTCAGTAGGACTCATGGATTATATGAAAAAAAGTATAGCATATTGTGAAAATCAAGATGTACAAATTTTCAAAATATTTGAGCTTTTAGCCAATAAAGAGAAACGAGAGGAAAATGTAAAAAACGTCCAAGCATGTTTATGTGCTGAAAGTTCACCAGAAAATTGGCTAATAGCTTTACAAAACCTCATAGCCGTTACTCCCAAAAAGCATTCTCTTTCACATGATAAAATCATCATTGATGAAAACGAAGAACTCATAGATTTAGACTATTATCATTTTTCCTCAAAATACTTAAGAGAACGAAGAAAATATATTAATATTATTAAAATAATATTAATTCGTATTTTCCGTTTAAAATTCTATAAAAAGAAGACAAATTAAATTTAAGATAAGATAATGCACTAAATTCATCATATAGAATATTCCTAATATATTACAAAATACTCTCATCTTTCAATCAAATATGTATAACTCATTTTAGCAGGTACTAATAATGCTAATTAAGAGGTAGATACGCTAATATAAAAATATACAACAAATGGAAAATTATAAATTATCAGTGATTATGTCTAATTATAATCAAGCTTGCTTTATCGACCAAGCTGTCAAATCTGTTTTATCGCAGAAAACTAATTTCCCATTTCAATTAATTATAACGGATGATAACTCAACAAAAGATAATAGTATTACAAAAATCAACAAATATATCCAAGAATATCCTGATAAAATAAAAGTTATTTTCAATGAAGAAAATGGTCGCTATTTAAAAAATATTTTAGGAGCTCTAAAAATTACAAAAACTCCTTATTTTACACTTTTAGATGCCGATGATTATTGGACAGATGAAAATCATTTGCAAAAAGCAGTTGATTATTTAGATACGCATCCAGATTTTACCATTTATTCAAGTAATGTTACTTGTATTTCTGAAGGGGATTCACCTCCTTACCCTATAATCAAAACCAATATAAAAGAAGCAGATTTTTCATTAGATGATTATTTCCAAAATAATATATTAACGGGGCAAACGACGGGAATGGTATTTCGCAATATTATTTTTTCAAACGGAATCCCTAAATTTCTAGAAAATGCAATCGGATCTATTTCAGAACGTTCTTTTGAGGGAGATAGTTTTCGTTTTGTGATGCATTTAAAATACGGGAAATCTCACTTTGTCAATAATTCATGTGGAGTCTATCGCATTTTATCTTCTGGCATATGGTGTAGCTTAAGTAATTTTGAGAGGAATTTATTTGAAGCTCAAGCACAATTAAATTACAATGAATATTTCGACTATAAACATCATGTCTTCTTTATGCAAAATAGTCTTTGTTATCTTAAGCAATGCATTGATTATTTAAATAATATTTCTGATGATAAAGACAAAGAAATCTCAATAAATTCTTTAAAAATATTTCTATGTACAATTAAAATGTATTTAGAAAACAATCAATCAGCCATCAGAAAAGAACCTAAAAAATTAAAATTTAGACTATTGATGAAAATCTATAAACATTGTCGCAAAAGACTGTCTAAAGAAGGTTTTATATCATAACTTACTTAACATCGGATATACACACAATCACTATTAAATAACTAATCTATTTTATGAACAGAATTAAAATATTCCCAATATATTATAAAAAGGATATCATCTTCCGAACAAATATGTATGAACCCATTTTAGCAGGAGCTAATAATGCTAATTGGGAGCTTGATATGCTAAAAGATAATACAGGTGATCATATATCAGATAAAAATCCTTATTATGGAGAATTAACGGCATGGTATTGGGTTTGGAAAAATTATTTACCTAAACATCACAAATTAGAATATGTAGGATTTTGTCATTATCGCCGATTTTTAGATTTGAAACATCCACCTCTGCCTGAAAGGAATCAACCATTTTTAAGAAAAATATCGTCAGAAAAATTTGCTCGAAAAATTTTATTCGAAAAATTGCTTTTTCAATTTCCTACGAAAAAGGTTTATTCTTCTATTAAAAACAGTGATATAATCCTTACTGAACCCTGGGTTATCAATGAAACAATTTATCAACATTATATTGCTAATCACCCTCAAAAAGATATTGATTTTTTAATCGATATCATTCGATTAGACTATCCTGATTATGTGGATGATATGAATTACTTTTTATATAATAAAAAAGGGTATTTTTGTCTCAATTTCATCATGAAAACTGACCTATTTTGTGATTTTATGACTTGGGTATTTGATATTTTAAATAAACTTGAAATGAGATCTGATTTTTCTCAATATTCAGATTACAACACAATAAGAACGCCCGCATTTTTAATAGAACGATTTTTTAATGTTTGGCTCATTCACCAAATAAAATTGAAAAATCTAAATATTCAAGAACAAGATAGCTACTTTCTTACCCCCGAATTTAAGAAAACGAACTAGTATAGGACTTGAGTTGATACAAATATAAAGAATTGAGTGCTTTTTCAGGGTTGACTATATTATTTGTTTGGTGCAAATAGTGTTTTTAACGGGAATGGGACTTGCTCAAAGCTGGTCTCATTATCGGCTACTATTGCGCCTTGAAAATGATTCACCTTAGCAGGTTCGGTAAACAGAGAAATCCTCAGCTCCTTATCCAAATATCGTTCTAATGAATCCAACATTCTCATGATGTACCAGCAATGAACCATTCACTATGGTACATGTAAATCAGGAAGCTATAGGATTCCACACCTGTCCTAAATGAAAATCTTGTAAAGAGCTTATTCTTAACCCTGTGACATTTTTTGTGGCGGTCTGAGGTCTGAGTATCTGGGGAAGAACGTATTTGATTTTGGGCGTTTATTTTTGGGCGGAATCAGGGGCAAGATTCAGAAAGTGGTATTATTTAGGACAGGTGTGATACTTCATGGAATAATTTTTTTCCGAATAAGATAATAGATCTTGGTTTTTTGAGTCTGAATCTAAAATTCATTCTTTTGAGGGAACGAAGTGCCATCTTCCTTGATTGTTGTCGATAGGTACGAATCGCTTCTTGGAGGATGAGTGCATCTTTCACATATCCTTCCTTGGAACGTTGATCTGCTACTCTTGCTCTACCGTGGATTTGGCGTGTGGAGCCTTTTTACACAAGCTGTTCTCCGTTTTTCTGGAAAGAAATGCCGTCCATGAAGAGGCTCATCTCAAGGCATCTGCCTTCCTCCACCGGAAGCCAGAGACATTCCGGAGAATGATCGACCTGATGTTTTAGTATCTGCGCCAGTCCGAATCTGACAGGAAATGTCGCTAGTACAGGGTACAGGAGGACGGGAAAAGCGAGGAAGAAGAGGATTGATAATCCAAAGCAAGGAAAAGCCCCGGAGTAAATCATCCGCCAGGGCTTTTCTTTTTTCAGTAGGCGGCTTTTTCCGGCGGTTGCGAACGAGAGGGGCTTTTCCTCTTTTTCCGGGGCATTCGCACGATGATAATGCGTCCGTCTTCCAACTCCGCCTCGAAGGGGATTTTGGTCACTTCGACGTATTTGAGGATCGAGGACATGCTCATGCGGGCATTCGGGGTAGATTCAATTTCCGAGATACGAGGCTGGCGACAGTTCAGAGCGGCGGCCATAATACACTGGGATATGCCGGATTTGATGCGCATTTCCGTGAGGCGTGTAGCGCAGGTCATTGTTTTTGCCAGTTGTTCGATTTCTTCCCAGTGTTCATCTGATATAACATCAGCAACAGCTTCTCGGATGTTTTTATAGAAATTTCCCTTGGTCGGATCAGCGGGCAGGTATTCTTTTTCTTCTTCCATGGTTTGATTCGGGTTAAAGGTTATTGACGTATTGGGCACAAAATTTGTTGTCTCTGGATTGGCTTTGCTTGTCTCCCATACAGATCAGGTGAATGACATTTCCCTGAATATGACAGTAGAGATAAAGTCTTGTCTGGGTGGATGAAACCAAAGGCTGTTGCGTTATGGCGTGGCATCCCGCCGCTTCACGATGGACAAACGGATATTCTACCAGAAGAAGAGGATTGTCGTGAATAGAGATTGTTCGTTGATATATAAGCAAATTAGCCAGCATTTGATCTGTTTCTCGTGGATAACGCTTATTCATTTTTTTGAGGTCTCGCAAAAATTGTTCGCTCTTGAATATACCCCATTCACTCATCGTGGATGCACCATAACCAAAAATAGAGGAGGACGTCAAGATTTATTATAAGATTTTTCTTATGAAGAATTTTAACATCCATTAGAGAATTAATGCTTTTGTCTTCATTCGAATGTGATTGGTCATTATTCCGATTTTCTGCCCAACCGTCAGTGGTGTAAATCATGAAGATATTGGATTCCACACCTATCCTAAACAAAAATCTTGTAAAGAGCTTAGTCTTAGCCCTGTGACATTTTTTTGTGGTGGGCTGGAGTCTGAGTATCTGGGGAAGAACGTATTTGATTTTGGGCGTTTATTTTTGGGCGGAATCAGGGGCAAGATTCAGAAAGTGGTATTATTTAGGACAGGTGTGATACTTCATGGAATAATTTTTTTCCGAATAAGATAATAGATCTTGGTTTTTTGAGTCTGAATCTAAAATTCATTCTTTTGAGGGAACGAAGTGCCATCTTCCTTGATTGTTGTCGATAGGTACGAATCGCTTTTTGGAGGATGAGTGCATCTTTCACATATCCTTCCCTGGAACGTTGATCTGCTACTCTTGTCAGAGCCCTAATAATCTCATCAATATATTGAAAGATGAATTTTTGTTGATTCTCAGCAATATAATGTTGAGCAGAGGTCAGATAAAATCCGAGAAGTACGTCAAGATTAGTAAATAGTTCAAATCTTTGCTCCTTAATCCATACCACTATTATTTCATCAATGACGTTGATAAAATCTAGGGAATTGACCTTGTTCGCATGTTGTACATTTGTCAGAGACGTTTCTTGATCAACATAATGGTAGAGGACATCCTGAATAATACTTATATTTTGCGTATACGTATAGTATTGCCAATTAAAGCATGAATCTTCAACGGGAAGCCGAGGAGAACGAAATCTAAGATTGTTTTGATCAATAATATCTTTGAGATACCATTTATTCCAAACACTTGGGTTGATTGAAGTAAGGGATAAATCTCCCATTTTTACATTGCCACTTTTCTTTGGAAAAATTCTCATGAAATGCTCTGTCACGGGATCGTTGAAAGGAGTTCCATCAGCTTTAACTCGATCGTAACGACAAACGATGACTTGAGAGGAATGATTCATATAAGATGCCTCATCCATGAATTTCTCGTACATGTCAGGCTCAAGAAAATCATCGGGATCGACAAAGGTAATCCACTTCCCTCTAGCATGAGAGATTCCTGTATTTCTTGCATTTCCCAAGCCACCATTCGTTTGAGAAATAACGTGCAAACGAACATCCATGATCTCGTATTCCTTGAGAATTTTTAGAGACTCGTCCGTTGACCCATCATTGACGCAGATAAGCTCAAAATTCGTCATCGTTTGCTGGAGAATGCTGTCCAATCCATGTCGTAAATATTTCTCTACATTATAAACAGGAACGATGATCGACAGAATGGGTAAGGAACAGGCGTTATTCATCAGAAGAATGAGTTTTTTAAAAACGTGAATATCGTTTTTTACCTTTTTTAAATAAGAGATATTTCTCTCGGCTCATGAGTCGATGCCAAATGCGAACTGTAACATCAAAGCCCCAAGTGCGTGGGGACTCCATCACCCAAAAAAGACGGCGATAAAAAGGGAGCTCCCACCAACGAATGAGTTGATCACATTGACGAATGAGCAAAGAGAGGTAAGAGTTGATTTTGCGTGAATTTGGAGCAGTTTTGAGTCCTAGTTGCATCAAATCCTCTCGTACTGCTTCAAGTGTTGATTTGCGAAATTTGTTGATTCGAATCAGTTCTTCTTCGTATCGAGTCATATTGTCCGAACTGGCGAGCTCTGATTGATTTTTACCATGATGACGCCATTTGACAAGGACTTGAGGTAAATGAACAATTTTCCTATGAAGGAAATGACACCTGACAGTGAGGAGAATATCCTCTGAACAAGGGCGATTAGAGGGGAGTGGGGCAAAAGTATAAAGGTCTTTTTTCCATGCCGAGGCGGCACCTGTTGGTACAATAAAACAGGTCTTACCAAATTGTCGATACCACGGTAGAGAGGATGAATATTTCTTGAGATTGATATTCCAACCACATTCTTGCCGAATATGGTTGTTATGGGCATCAATAATTTCCATATCGCTGACAATACCCGATGCCTCTGGGTGTTGTTTGATCGCTTTTATGATTTGAGCACAACGATTGGGGAGAGAGATATCATCTCCCCCTGCCATGATAAACCATTCTCCCGTAGACATCTCTATTACCTTATTCAAATGCCCAGAGAGCCCCATATTCTTCTCATTCCTATTGATAATCAAGCGATGCTTCCCACAATAATTTTGGGTACATTCGTTAATGATGTCAAAGGTTCTATCGGTAGAGGCATCATCTGAAATAATGATTTCCAGAGGGGCACATTCCTGCTGTAGGATAGACTCGACAGCGTCGCGAATATAATCCTCTTGATTATAGGTGATGAGTGTGACTGTACAATGAATCATCTAAAAATTATTTTCCAAAGAGTCGAAGTCCAAGAATTTGGATACAAGCTGGGGATGAGAGACGGAATCGAAATAAATATCGCTTCCATTTTTTAGAAGCATCTCGTTGAGTAAGAATACGCGCTTTTACAAAAGTATTATTCAATTCATCCAAGAGCTTTTTATCTATTTCTCCCTTTTGATTAGAGGCAAGTAAACCGAGCATTCCGTCAATATATTGCAAAAAATGTTTATGCTTTTTAACCGGGATTGTTGGGACAGTATCGATGATCTGTCTCCATAAGATATCGGGGATAACAGATTTTTGCTCTTCGTAAATGTCTAGCTCTTTCCACCGAGAAACAACCATACCAAATTGCTCGATGCGATCCATATATTGGGCTATACAGATACCTCCAGTATTTGAATTATCTCGCTTGATATAATGATACAAAGGAGTTGCTACGACAGATATTTTCTTACAAAGAGGCAAATACATCAGGTCAACGGGTGCATCCTCAAAAGCACGTCCCTCAAAAGCTTTGATTCCGTTATTCAGAAGAATATCTCGTTTGAAAATTTTATCCCAAACAGAGTAAGTTATTCTGTTTAACAAGATGGGGGAATAATCATAACAAGCACTAGTTTGCACAATATCTCCATCGATAGGTTTGCCACCAATCACCACAGTCCCACAGACGACGAGATCTGATTGATCATGATCGGCAACTTCTAGCATCATTTGATACATGTCAGGAGATATTTGATCGTCTGCATCGACGAATCCAATCCATTGCCCTCGCGCAATATCTACACCTGCATTACGAGCCGAGGCAGATCCTCCATTGAGTTGATCGACAATGACAATTCGAGAGTCTTTTTGTTGAAAAGTTTTTAGAATATCCAATGAATGATCAGGAGAACCATCATTGACACAAATCACCTCCATGTCTCGCCATGTTTGGTTGAGAATACATTCCAAACATTGAGGTAAGTATTCAGCAACCTTGTACACAGGAACGACAACTGAAAGTCGAGGCGGTGAGGATTTTGATAATTCATGAAGCATATCTCGTTATGAGTAAAACACCCTTAAGCAAAAAAGGGAAGCTTTTAATAAAACGAGAACACAAAGAGAAATAACAAGATTTTTTCTATAAGTTCGTCAAATGAAATATAGTTTTACACTTGCCAACCTTGGCTAAATCTAATTCTATCAATCCGTTATCAAATAATGAAATCCGCCTGAGTTACTGAAGCTTATAATAATTATACAATCTCTTGCGATGAAATTTTGAGGGACAAATATGGCTTAACAGGAAAGCTCCAGGCTTGAGCAAATATTTTATCAAGAGAGATGGTTGACAATACTCTAAGAGCTCTTCAGGAAGAAGCATCGGAATGTACTGGACGCTTAAATAATTTGACTTGTCACTGGTTAATTGGTGACGGCTATAAAATAAGTCTGTGTTTTTACGGATAATCTCTGCCCACCATCGAGTTTTTGCTTCATCGTAATTAGACATCGTGAGTCCTCCATTCCTGACATTCATGAGCATCGCGTAGACCTTATACCCGCATTCCGAAGCACGCAGACAAATATCCATATCATCATTATAAAGAGGGGCAAAATTTTCATCGAGATACCCATGCTTTTCCATAAAACTTTTACGAATAATGAGAGGTCCACGCATACAGGCATCTACCTGAAAGATTTTTTGTTTGAGAGAGGGGTCTGTTTTTTCATCTTGACGCCAATACACTTCATTCTCATTCATGCAAATTTGTCCTTTCCCCTTCAATCCAGTTGTACCTCTTGGATAAAAATTAACACCTGCCAGTCCCCCAAGAATAGCGCAAGTTGTATCTTTTTCTAAAAAATAAGCTGCATCAAAAAAGATATTGGGATTGTAGATAAAGATATCGTCCTGAATAATTGCACAATATTTTCCTGTTGCCTTTCTCAGTCCAATATTATTCGTTTTGACCTCAAAAATATCGGGAGTTACCTCATAGGTAATCTCATAATTTTGTTTATCAGCGAAAAACTCACGAGTCACTTGCTCTGATTTGTCATGGCATCCATCAAAAATAATATGTAATTCGATATTACCATAACGAGTACAAGCCAAATGCAATTTTTGCAAGAGAGGAATAATCGTTTTTTCTTTGTTGAAAATGGGGAGAATAACACTAAATCTCGGAGAAGTTCCCCCCTTTATAAAATCACGAAATGCTTCCGCAAATTGAGATTCAAAGCCTTCATGGAATTCTTTGTAATACGTCAATGTCGCCCAATGTAAGCGGTTCATTTCACAGTCATCTAAACAAACAGCCTTATGGATAAGTTCCAAATTTCTTTCAGATTTTATCTTCATCTCAGCCATCCCCAGAGGAGAAAAATCAACACCGGCATGTTGACTAACAATGGGAATGAGCCCTCGCATCATGCCATCGAGAACCGTACCTGCCTGCCCTTCTTCAAGAGAGGGGAAAATGAGAAAATCGTGATTTTCTAAAATAGTTGAATACTCTTCGCTCGATGATTCGACCCAACCATAAATAGTCAGTTGATCGCCAAGAATCGAGCGAAGGAGTTCTAATTTTTTAGTATAAAATTCCTTATTACAGGCGCCTACCAATGATAATTGAAAATCAACTCCATGCTTATACGCCTCCGTGAACAAGTCGCAAATGATATCAAATCCTTTACGGAGAGTCATTTCTGTTGCAATATACAAAAATCGTCTTTTCTCATGATGTTCCCTCGGTAAAGAGACACTCCTCTCTTGCACTTGCAAGGCAGCATAATTGAGTGCCTTAATTTTTGAGGGCAATACCCCGTTTTCAAGATAAGAATTAACAGTTGCCTCATTGCCTACAATAAAAATTTGATCTGCTTTAGTAAACCATTCTATGCCAGCCAGCGATACTATTTCTTTTGAGAGTGATTCGACCGCAGTAATTGCATTTTTTTTGCAAAAATCCATCAAGATTCGATTACGAGTAATGGGGTGCATATTAACCGCCATGATGACAAGTTTATCGTATGTCACGCAGGAGAGTAAACGATCCATGTTATTCGTAATCGTCACCACTATATCGTAAGATTGCCCAGCAACCCGTGCATAGTCCTTAAAGTCAATATAGGTAACATCTCCTATCGCAGAGAGCGTCTCATACAAGGTTCTCGCGATAATAGATGCAGAGCTACCCCAATGCTTATGCTCACTTGGCGAAAGAGTAGGATCAAAATGAGTTTTTGAATAAGAAAGAAGAATTTTCACGGAAAGAAACCATTAGTGTGTTTTGAAAAGAGAAAATATTTTTCCCCATATCCCATTTATTAATCGAGCTCTTTGGTCAGTTTCACCTCTCAGCCATTTTTTCCCACCATACTTAGGTAAACTTTTTTCTTTGATTAACATTTTTATGGATTGTTGCAAAGGAATCAAATGTTCTTTATTATTAAAAATAATCTCAGGAAAGCCGTATTCGGGGCTTAATATCAAGGGTGATTTATCCAGCATAAATCGATTAAGGTGACTCTCATCATGATAAATTGCGATGATTCCTTTTGCTGAGTCTTCCTTGGTACGAGCATCCAGGATTCGTATCAATTCCAAATAATCCTTGCCAATTCCACCATTAAATCCTCCCATGAAATAATACTCTCCTTCATCCGACGGTATATAAGCACATGATTGAGGATTTTGATCGTACGTAAATTCCAATCGAGGACGTTTATAAAATCCAGGATGTTGACAAACCATCCATCGTTGTTCTTTTGTAGGAAGGATTTCTTTACCTACTGGTTTCGTAAAGATCATATTCGCATTGATGTAGTAAATATAATCATATTCTTTCAATTGCTCTTCTGCCTTTAAAAAAGTTTCAAAACGGCATAAGGTATCATACGGCCAGCCTTTTTTTTCTGTAGGAATACAAATAATATCGGGACAATCTTGATAAGATGCCATCGCATCGTCGGTAAAAACAAAATACGTTACATCGCACTCTTTTAATAAATATTGCTTACTCGTCCGATAAAAATCATCAAAAAAGCTGATATATCGACCAACAGCAATATACAAAATAGCTATTTTGTATCCTGAACATTCACTGATGCTATCAGAATTTATTTTCATCGCATTACAATCCATATTAAATTTATAAGAAATAATAATTTTATTTTTTAATATATTTTACAATCATCTAGCTTGTTTCATCCAACTGGAAGGAATCAATCCTTCAGAATTTCTTAGAGGATTGGCATACCATGGAGTAGGCGCGATTACTATTTTATCAGGATTCCTATTGAGCCATGCCCCCCACCAAGAAAAAGAACTATTAGAAATAATCTGGTGTTGACAATTTTTCATAAGCTCAAGGTCACAATAATCGGTATCGCTATCATTGATATCAACCAACGTATGGGCATATTCACATAATAAATGCTCTGCAACCCAAGGAATATCATCTGAAAAAATGAAAAAATGAGGATTTTCAATATTCTGACCCATCCATTTAATTGCATTATGGTAATAGTCAAGAGAACACACATTCAGAAAATTCGCAGCCAAATAATCACCACGTCTCACATGTAGAGAAACAGCATTAATATTACGAATTTTTCCTAACATTACCTTATTCTGATTATTTAAAGGTTTTCTTAATTGGAAATCATTAAGAAGTTGCTCTCTAATCAATGAAAGATAATTTTCATTTTGGAAATATCCCTCATAATATACATTTCCGCGTGTTTTTAAAAAATCATCTCTATATTCATGTGCATCCAGTTCACGTACAAGATGATATTTCTTACTAAACTTGCGTTTCATCCATGAAATAATGGGGACATTCCCATAAAAAATATCCGAGGTACGTACCTTATCTACAAGAGATAACTCTGCCTTAAAAACACCTAACCCATAGTTCCTCCATGTCGCCCCATTAAGAGCTCTTTTATCTTGTTCAAACCAAGAAACATCGTATAGAATTTTCTCATCTAAAGACATTTTTTGAGCTTGTCCAAAAGCATACTGAAACATCTGATTTCCCAGTCCTGCTTGCAATTTAATAACACGAAGCATCATTTTTAATTAATAATGTGTAAACTTTAGAAAAACTATATTCTATCGTATTTTATTTAATAGACTATTATGGGGGAAGTGCTATTCAAATCAAGGATCAATGTCTTTTGAAAAAAGAACGGATATTTTTCCATATTCCTTTTGAATCCTTAATTTTTCGATTACTTGATCCTCTCAGCCATTCCTTCCCTCCGTACTTAGGCAAACCTTTTTCTTTAATTAACATTTTTATAGATTTTTGCAAAGGGGACAAATGTTCTTCATTAAAAATAACTTCTGGAAAGCCGTATTCAGGGCTTAACATCAAGGGCGATTTATCCAGCATAAATCGATTAAGGTGACTCTCATCATGATAGAGAGCGATGATTCCTTTTGCTAAGTCTTCCTTAGTGCGAGCATCTAAGATCCGTATCAATTCCAAATAATCCTTGCCAATTCCTCCATTAAATGCGCCCATGAAATAATACTCTCCTTCATCAGAAGGGATATAAGCACATGATTGTGGATTTTCATCATAGGTAAAAGTCTTTCGTGAACACTTATAAAATCCAGGATGTAGAAGTACGGTCCATCGTTGTTCCTGAGTAGGGAAAATCTCTTTACCTATTGGTGCGGTAAAGATCATATTTGCATTGATAAAATAGATATAATCATATTCTTTCAATTGCTCTTCTGCCTTTAAAAAAGTTTCAAAACGGCATAAGGTATCATACGGCCAGCCTTTTTTTTCTGTAGGAATACAAATAATATCGGGACAATCTTGATAAGATGCCATCGCATCGTCGGTAAAAACAAAATACGTTACATCGCACTCTTTTAATAAATATTGCTTACTCGTCCGATAAAAATCATCAAAAAAGCTGATATATCGACCAACAGCAATATACAAAATAGCTATTTTTTTTAAGGAATCACTTGAATCATGATCAGAACTAATCTCCATATAATTTTTTGTTTTGAGCATAATAGTTTGTTTCACTACCACTCAACAAGGATATTATGCTGAATTGTCAAAGTAGAGTAAAAAACTCCTTCTCATTGACTCGCTGAGCCCTCGCCAACTCTCCACCAAATTTATCTATTGTTTTCTCCCTAGGCATCATCTACCATGGTCTTCACTAAGGAGTAGATTTACTGATATCATCCTCCACCATATCATCTCTATCATCATGAAGAGTTTTTTAGATTCAATCCCTCAAATTTATGTTATCAATCTGGATCACCGGACGGATCGCTGGGATGAATTCAAAAAGAGATGGGAGTCTTATCTGGATTTTAGCAAAGTTGTCAGGATTTCTGCTGTGTACGGAAGTGAGCTATCAAGTTATGGGAAAAAGCCATGGTTTACAGATCATACAGGAGATCGCGCAAAATCTTGGGCTGGGGCAGCAGGTTGCGTGTTATCTCATCGTCGTGTGATTGAAATAGCTCAGCAGAGCACTCATGATTATGTGCTTGTTTTAGAAGACGATGCTTGTCCTAGTCAATTTTTCTCTATGGCAAACCAAGATCGTTACCTCTCTCAATTCATCGGCATCAATAATCAATGGGGTATTTGTTATTTAGGCTTTAATGGTTCGTTCAGTCGAGGTATCCCCATGCATGCCGATAAGAATAGTGGATTTGAGCTTTGGAAAGTCCATGGAGCTCTAACAACTCATGCCTATCTCGTCAATCGCGATGTCTACCATACCTTACTGCAATATCTACCTACTGAAGAAAATGTCTGGGCATGGATTGCTAGATACCGTGCAATTGATACATGGCTCCAGCAACAATTTAGTCAACGAACACACCTCAATGTGCTCATTTGCATTCCTCAATTGGTTATTCAGTCAGATTCATTCTCTGATATTGGTCAACATGTGACGACGAATTTGACCAAAGATCTCTCACTGCGCCCTCGCGCGGTTAGCGCATTCACCTATTGGCTAGGGCAAACGATTTCTGCTCCTTTTGTCAAATTAGGGCGATTCATTAACGAGACAAGGAAATATACTCGCTCTAAATATCGTGGGCTCCCAGGTAAAAAGAAATGAAAGTTGTATTATTTCAACCGATGTTTAAGAAATAATTGATATTTCAACCTTTCCCACACACAGAGTAACATGTTGATAGGATTGCGACGCAACGCATGCCTCCCCTTGAGCACAGCCTTTGGAATAACGCTCTGCTTGACTCCTGAATCCCGGTGCTGATGGATGATGGCAACAACTTGAGCATATAAATTATATTGTTTAATCACGCGTTGGCGCGCCTCACGGATAAATGGCAGGCGTTTTTCATACTCTCCTTTGTCGATGGCGTTGCGAATGATACGGTATGCCTCTTCTGGTTGATCGATAGGGATAGGGATGAAGCTCTCTGGAGGGAAGCATTCGGCAGCACAAGGATCACCAGAATAAAACGGCAAGGTCATGGCAAGGAATGAGTCGGCGAGTTTCTCCGTCCAATGGTGCGATTCACAGTGATTTTCAACAGCAAGGTGATATTTATAATCATCCATGGCATCCATTTTTTTGCCCAATTCGCGCACTCCGTGTCCATACCATTCTAATTCTGGTAATTTTTCTGATAAATATTTCGTTAGTACATATCGTTTTTTATGAAGTGTGTGGGTTTGTTGTTTTGCAGAGCAAATCGTTGATATTATTTTTGTTTTTGGGAATTCTTGTTGAGTAAGCACCTCATTTAATGCTTTCCCGTAATGCCATTCAACACATCCTTTGCCCAAATGATAATTCGTTCGAGGCATCAATTCTTGGGGATGAGTTGTCAATACTGCTCCAAATTGGCTCGTATACGGTGAACCGTATATTTTGATACTTGGGGGTTCCATCGTTAAGAGGATGGTCTGATTTGGCGGACACCGAAGAGGCTCGACCTCACGAATGACAGTCCCAATATTACGTCTCGGGAAGTCATCGTACACGACGATCCAATCATAATCCTCGCACGTCGCATCATGAGTAAAAATGCAATCCTCCCAAATGACATCTCGCTCAGGACAAGGTCCATCAGATAGTCCATTATCGACCATCTTGATACGCGTTAATTTCAAGTTATTCATTATCGTATTTTTTAAGCCATCGTTCTCCATTGAGAAGGTAGGAGTCCATCCGATTGCCTACTAGGATCGGCATACCATGAAGTAGGGGCAATGATCATTTTATCAGGGTTTTGATTTAACCATGCCCCCCACCATGAAAAGGTACTATTGGCAATAATCTGGTGCTTACAATTCTTCATCAGTTCAAGGTCATAATAACCTTCATTACTTCCATTGAGATCAACTAAGGTATGGGTATAATTGCATGATAAATGCTCGGCAACCCATAGGGGGTCATCTGAAAAAATAAAGAAATGTGGATTTTCTACGTGCTGAGCAATCCATTCCATCGCATGATGATAATAGTCAAGAGGGCAAACAGAGAGACGATTCGTCGTCAAATAATCTCCACGCCTCACGTGCAAAGACACCGCATGAACTTTACGGATTTTCTCCAACATGGCGTCATTAGCGCTATTCAATGGCTCTCTTAGTTCAAAATCATGGAGAAGTTGAGAGCGAATGGAGGTGAAATAATTCTCATTTTGGAAACACCCATCATAATAGATATCTCCTCGCGTTGTTAAAAACTCCTCTCTATATTCATGTGCATCACGTTCTCGTATCAAATGGAGTTTTTTATGAAATCTACGTCTCATCCATGAAATAAGTGGTAGACGACCATAAAGAAGATTAGATACGCACGGCTCATCAATCAGAGGGACATTTGCCAAAAAAACGTCCAACTCGTAATTTCTCAAGGTCATTTTGCCCTTTTTTTTTACCTCATCAAACCAAGAGATATCATACAAGACGCTCTCTCCAAAAGAGGTTCTCTGCGCTTGCCCAAAAGCATACTGAAACATCTGATTCCCTAGTCCACCTTGCAATTTGACAACTCGTTTGCTCATATCTACCCTCGTTAAAGCTTCTTCTTAGAATAGGGGATTCTATACAAATTCAAAGTTCAATTTTGAATTTGTATAGAATCCATTAAACAGTGAATGATCTTTTTTTAGACTTTGCGCACAATTTTTTGTAGCATCGTTGCAGACCTTCCTCTCCGCTGTCAAGAAGACTCTCCAGTGGGAGCCATTGAGCATCAACTGCATCGTCTGCACCTATGAGGATTGGATGCTGCCCTTGAGGTAAGATCAGGACAAAGCGTAGGTCAAAATGTTTATGCTCTGGTTGATTGGGGCGAGCAGGGATGGTGTGTATATCGAGATCGAGTAGAGTCCAATTATTATTTCCGCTAGGAATTATGTTGAGGCTCAGTCCTGTTTCTTCTGCTAATTCTCGTTGGGCGGCAGAGAGGATATTTTTATCCGAGGCTTCGACGTGTCCGCCAGGCTGGAGCCATCGGTGCAGTTTGCTATGAAAGATGAGGGCTACTTTCTCCGCATTCGCATCAATAATAAAAGAGCTCGCAGTGAGGTGCCCTGGGGTATAATTCTCACGATTCCAAGCATTTATCCCCTGTTTCAAGAGTGTCTGTATCTCTTGAGCATGAAGAGCTTCATGAGGGGTACCTGGACAATATGTCTGTAACAATTGCCGTAGCTCATCAATATTCACGGAATTTACGAAAAGGTCATCAGCAGGACGAATGATCCGAGTTTTCGGTTAATCGCCGTTGGATAATGTTTTTTTCAAGGCATTAAATTCCTTGAGGAACTCTGGCAATTTGCGAATAGCTGAATATTGGCGACTGCCGTCCTTAAACGGAGAAGCGATAAGTCCCCAATAGATTGCATTGCCAGGTAAGTCATTCATGACGCCTGTGCGGACAGCTAAGGTTGTTTTGTCTCCAATTTTTAAGTGTCCAGCGACGCCAACCTGGGCAGCAAAAACGCAATTATCCCCAATGATGGTGCTACCTGCTACGCCTGTTTGTGAGACGATGATGCAATTTTTACCAACGACGACGTTATGTCCGATTTGGACGAGGTTGTCTATTTTGGTGCCTTCTTTGATGATCGTTCTCCCAAAGCGAGCACGGTCAATCGTGGTATTAGCACCAATGTCAACGTCATCGCCTAAATCAACGATACCGACTTGGTCAATACCGACGTAACGTCCCTCATCATTCATGAGGAAGCCAAACCCATCTGAGCCAATGACTGCCCCAGGCTGAATGACAACACGGTCACCTAAACGACAACGCTCACGAATAACGACGTTAGCATGTAATCGGCATTGTATACCGATGATTGCTCCATCACCAATACAACATCCAGCCCCGATATCTGTGCCATCGCCAATCTTGACACCTGCGCCAATGACGGCATGAGGACCAACACAAACGAGGTCGGGATTCAAGGTCGCCGTCGGATCGACAACAGCAGAGGGATGGATACCTGGCTTAAAACTATAGGAGCTCGCCTTAAAAAATTTGACGAGAGCATTAAAAGCAAGGGAAGGGTTCTCTACCTCAATGAGAACGACGCCTTCAGGATGTTTAGGTAAGCCAGGAGGCACCAAGACAAGTCCTGCCTGCGTTTTTAAGAAATCGTCATAATATTTTGCATTGCCTAAGAATGAGGCTTCTGTCGAGCAAGCCTCATGCAGAGAGGCAACCCCCGTGATGACGATATCCGGGCTATTAACGAGAATGGTCCCCCCGGTCAGGGCGAGCAATGATTCAAGGGTGAGTGTCATGGCATGCACAAAACGAGGAGACCGTTCTAAAGTGGTCAATAAATAAACGGATTATTTACTGGCAGGAGCAGCTGCTGCTGGAGCAACGGGAGCTGGTGTAGCGGACTTTGATGGGTCAAAGCCTTTAGGGGCATCGGCATTCAAAGCTTTCATTACCTTGGGGGTAATATCAAATTTGTCTTTAGCAAACATCAAAACCTTGGTTTGAGACATGGCTTGAGCACTGCTGTCAAATACGACATCAAATTCACCTTTTTGGGCAGCGTCATTCGTCACCTTGTTGATTTCTTCAACGATGGCGGTGAGTTTGACCTTCATTTGTTCACCAAGTGAGCGATTACGGCGTTCTAAGAATTGACGACGTTCTTGGTCAAGTGCAACACCTTCGTTGTTTTTCAACTGAAATTGGTCGGTCAATTCCTTTTTAGCTTTTTCGCTGATAGAAGGGTCTTCAATTTGCTTTTTAAGCTCTTGGAGTTCTTTTTCAATAGCTTGAATCTTGGCAACACGGGTATTGCTATTTTCTTGTACCTTGGCGCGTTCACCATCAAGTTCTTTTTGAGCGTCGTGCGTCTTATAATAGTCCTTGAAAAGTTTTTGGACGTCAACGGTAGCAATCTTCAATTCAGCATTAGCAGTGGCAACGAGGGTCAAAGCAGATACGGCAATAAGGGTTTTATTCAAAAATTTCATTTTTTTATGTGTGTCGAATAATGTTTCTGCAGAATGGCATAAACACGCCAATCCGTCAATCTTCATCATTTCATTTATGGATTGAATTTTTGTCATGATCGTTCCAACCTATGCTCATGCAGACAATTTCATCCAAATTAGATCTAAGAGAAGCTCTCGCTCCACGACGTACTCAGCGTATCGTCCTCGTCCCCACGATGGGGGCGCTCCATTGCGGACACAAGGCACTTTTAGATGAAGCGAGGAGATTAGCAGGCAAGGATGGTACGGTCGTCATCAGTATTTTCCTTAACCCCATCCAGTTTAATAATCCAGCCGACCTCACGACCTACCCTCGCTCACTGGATGAAGATTTAGCCCTTTGTGAAAGCTCTGGCGTCGATTTCGCCTTTTTGCCTACCCCCGAGATCATGTATGCAGCTGACCGCAGCATCATTGTCGATGAACTGACGCTGTCTCATACCCTTTGCGGAGCCTCTCGCCCTGGACATTTCACGGGCGTTTGTACCGTTGTGAATAAACTGTTTAATATTGTCCAGCCAACGGATGCTCTTTTTGGCAAAAAGGACTTTCAACAGCTTGCTATCATCCGTCGCATGGTGCGAGATCTTGATATTCCAGTAACTATTCACGGTGTCGAAATTGTCCGTGAATCAAGTGGGCTTGCATTCTCCTCTCGCAACGCACGCCTCACCCAGGCAAACCGTCAAGCTGCCCCTATCTTACGGGAGGTATTACTCACCGCCCAAGAGAAATATCGCTCTGGCACCCCCCATGACATCATCCGCAAACATGCTACAGATACAATATCTAATTGCCAGGGGACAGTCATTGACTACATTGATATCGTCCATGCAGAGACCATGCAACCGTTAGCGGCAGATGACTTTCAATCCCCTGCCCTGATGGCACTAGCTGTTTCATTTGGTGACGTGAGACTCATTGACAATATTGAGCTTTAATTTTTCATTTGATCCTATTACTCTGCACCTATGATTACCGCCCTGAATCTTCATCGTAGCTATTCGATTGGCAAAAAGACAATTGAGGTTCTCCACGGTCTCGACCTGCGCATTCAACATGGAGAGAAAGTCTTTTTGTGTGGTCCAAGTGGTGCAGGTAAAACGACGCTCATGTATACGTTAGCTGGTTTAGAGACGCCACAAGCGGGACAAGTCATCATCGATGAGGTGGATATTTATGCTTTATCGACAACGAAGCGTTCTCTTTTCCGCAACAAATACATGGGCTTTATCTTTCAAAACTACCTGCTCATGCCTGAGCTAACCGCTCTGGAGAATGCATGCCTATCTGCCTCAATCAATGGCAAAACACGTACCGAATACGTCCGCAGCCTCATGGAGCGAGTCGGTCTAGGTGATCGCCTCGATCATTTACCCAATGAGCTCAGCGGTGGCGAACAACAGCGCGTCGCCATCGCACGCGCCCTCGCCAATGATCCTGCCATCATCTTTGCCGATGAACCAACGGGGAATCTCGATTCAAAAAATGGCAATGAAGTCCTCGATCTCCTCTTTGAGCTTGCTAACGAGAGCAATAAAACTCTCGTCATCGTCACCCACGACCCACACATTGCAGCTCGCGGGGACAAAACAATTACCATCCAGGATGGTATTGCTGTTTAATACCAGTCAAGGCAGACACAAGGAGAAATATTAACTATTCCTTAAGAACGAAGTCAGAGGACTCGTACCAACGGCTTTGCGAGACACCGAGGGCAATCCTGCAAGATAAGCTAATCTACCTGCCTGACAAGCAAGACCAAAAGCTTTTGCCATAGCAATGGGATCCCCCGCAACAGCAATAGCCGTATTGATAAGGACAGCGTCAGCACCAAGCTCAAGAGCCTCTGCTGCATGACTAGGCGCACCTAACCCCGCATCAACGACGACGGGTACAATAGCCTGCTCGACAATAATGCGAATTAAATCTCTAGTGACCACTCCTCGGTTCGTACCGATCGGAGCCCCCAACGGCATAACCGTTGCCGTCCCTGCTTCTTGTAATCTCTTGGCAATGACTGGATCAGCATTGATATAAGGGAGGACAACAAATCCCTCTTTTACAAGGATTTCTGAAGCTTTCAGAGTTTCAATCGGATCAGGCATCAGATATTGAGCATCTGGATGAATTTCTAGCTTAATCCACTTAGGCAAGCCTGCCGCAACTGCCAAACGAGCCATACGTACCGCTTCATCAGCAGTCGTTGCCCCACTTGTATTAGGCAATAATAGATATTTCTCTGGGTCAATAAAGTCGAGAATATTGGCAAAAGCATCATGCTTACCCGAGAGATCAGCACGGCGCAAGGCAACCGTCACGATTTGAGTGCCTGAGGCAGCCAACGCATCCCTCATTGTTTCATTTGAAGAGAATTTACCCGTTCCCAGTAAAAGCCTAGAGGAAAACTCGCGATCCGCAATTTTTAATGGAGCATCAGTCGTCATGCAGGGATAGTATCCCTCCGCGCATCAACTGAAAAGGGGTAATCTACGGATTTCTGACATAGAGAGTGACTTTCTCTCTCAATTTACTAAGATTCATCTCAGTACTCGCTGAGTATGCACAACCGAAACAAATTGAGCCTTGCCTCTTCTAATCGTATGAAAACTCCATCTATTCAAACTAGCAAACTCCTCACAGAATTTAAGGCATTTGCCATGAAAGGTAATGTTGTCGATTTGGCTGTAGCCGTTGTCATCGGCGGAGCATTTGGTAAAATCGTCAACTCTGTCGTCGCCGATTTAATTATGCCCTGCGTTAGTCTCTTAACGGGTGGCATGGACATCAGCAAAGCCAATCTCGTCTTGCGGGCAGCCACCGAGGGGCATCCTGCTCTGACACTCTCCTACGGTACCTTTATCCAATCGGTTATTGATTTTATCATCATCGCTTTGGCTATTTTCATCTTCTTAAAAATTCTTTTAGCGGCACGCATCAAGCAGGCAGAAGCCCCAGCAGTAGCTCCAGCCCCACCTGCCAAAACTCCTGAACTCGAAGTTCTCGAAGAAATAAGAGATTTGCTAAAAAAATAATTATTCCCCCTCCTGTTCTCGATTTATGCAGGATCATGCCGTTCATTCAGAAAAAACCTCTGCTGCCATGTCATCCGTGCTGTGGTCGGCACTGTTAACCGGGCTCAAAATATGGGCAGGGCTTGAGACCAATAGCTTAGGTATCCTCTCTGAGGCATTGCATAGTGCGCTAGATTTTTGTGCCGCTGCCATCACCTTTTATGCCGTACGCATGGCAGCACGCCCTGCCGACGCAGACCATCAGTTTGGTCATGAAAAAGTCGAGAGTCTCTCTGCCTTTATTGAGACTGCTCTCTTGCTCATTACCTGTGTTTGGATATCATGGGAGGCAATTGACCGCCTCTTTTTCAACGCCGCTCACCTCGATTTAACATGGTGGGCATTTGCTGTCGTACTCGTCTCGATGCTTGTAGACATCAATCGCTCTGCCATGCTACGCCGTGTTGCTAAAAAGCATAAAAGTCAGGCACTTGAGGCTGATGCATTACACTTTACAACGGATATTTGGTCATCTGCCGTCGTTTTCCTTGGACTCGTCTCTGTATGGTGTAGCTCCTTTTTTCCTCAAGGGAGCCTTATTAAAACAATCCTTGATAAATCTGATGCCGTTGCTGCCCTCGTTGTCGCTGCCCTCGTTTGCTGGGTTGCTTACGGGCTTGCCAAACGCTCCATCCATGCCTTGATGGATGGGGGCTCTAATGACCTCAGTACCTCCGTTAAAAATGCCATGAGATTGGCCTTCCCCGACTATCCAATCTTACGCTTACGTCTACGTGATGGGGGGAATAGAACCTTTGTCGAGCTAACCATTGGTGCTCCTGCTGGGCTCCATGTCGATGAGGCTCACGATGTCACACAAGAGATTGAGAACATTGTCCGCAACGTCTTGCCCGAGGCAGATGTCGTCGTCCATGTTGAACCTGATAAATTGCCAGAAAATGCCTCGCCTGATGCGATTGCCCGCAGTCTTGCTATACGCCATCATGTCTTTATCCATTCCTTTGCCGAAGCAGATAGGAAGGGACAAAAAATCGTATTTCTCGATATTGAGACCCCCCCGACCCTCTCCTTGACAGAGGCATGCGCCTCCATTGTCAACTACGAAAAAGCACTCAAAAGTGCCCTTCAAGTCGATGAAATAATCTCGCGTATCGAACCAGATTTCAGGGCAATCCCAGCAGCTAAAAACGTCAAAAAGATATCCTCTGAGCTCATCCATCAAACCGTTGAAAAAATTTCAACACGCATCCCAGAGGCAGGTCAAGTCACTCGCATTGATATTGCAGACATGAACAAACATGCCGCCATTACTGTTTTTTGCCTAACCAACGGCACAATTTCCATCGCCGATGCCGATAACATCGCCTCACGATTTGAGAATCAACTCACCCACTCTTTCCCCAAATTAGGTAAATCAACAGTCATCCTCTTGCCAAAAGAGACAGGGGAATAAAGTCTTAACCCAACGAAGGAATCGCAGCGAGCAAGCGACGCGTATAATCATGTTGAGGGCGCATAAAAACATCCTCTGCTGAACCATATTCGACAAGATGACCCTTGCTCATCACGGCAATATTATCTGCTATATAACGCACTACTGACAAATCATGAGAAATAAAAATCATGGTCAGTCCTAAATCATGAATCAAATCGTTGAGGAGATTTAAGATTTGCGATTGGATAGATACATCCAGCGCAGAGACAGGCTCGTCAGCAATAATAAGCTTAGGTTGAGGAGCCAAGGCTCTAGCAATTGCCACACGCTGACGTTGCCCTCCCGAAAACTCATGAGGATATTTATGCATATACGCAGGATCTAATCCGACTCTTGCCATGAGCTGAGCAATCGCATCGCGCAAGGCTCCCCCCGACACATGAGAGCGTCGCCGCAATGCCTCACTCAAGGTAGCAAAGACGGTATACCGAGGATTGAGAGAAGCATACGGATCTTGAAAAATCATCTGAAAATCTAATCGACGACGCCTCACCTCAGAAGAACTAAGTGCGGTCAAATCATCACCCTCTAGCACAATATTGCCCGACGTCACAGGTTGCAACTGCATGATTGCACGCGACAACGTGGATTTACCACACCCCGACTCACCGACGAGTCCTAAAACTTCTCCCTTCTCAACAGTCAAGTTAACTCCCTCGACTGCTCGAATCGGCTCAGCAGCACTCCCCCAGAAGAACCCTTTCTTGCCCGGGAAGCTTACGCCAAGATCGCGAATCTGGAGAAAGGACATGCCCTTATCTAACATTCTCTGACCTCTTGATGCAAGGGGATTCCTCTCCCCTGATGAAACAATTCTGTCACAAAGCAAAGACTCTTAATTTACCATTGCCCCAAAATCGCTTTCGCTTCACAATAGCGACACACTTTCCCATGGAACACATCCCAGACACACACCCTGCTTTTTTAACGGATGAAGAACGAGCCCTCTCACGACGCTCTTTTCTTCGTTTCATGGGGGCAGGTGCTTTGCTTGCAGGAATGTCATTGCCTGCCTGTCGCCGTATTGAACGATATTTAGTCCCTTATCATCATGCTCCCGAATGGACCATCCCAGGATTACCCACCTTCTATGCGACCTGCATGCCTGGAGCTTTAGATCCAATCCCCTTGCTCGCGGTCTGCCAAGAGGGGAGACCCACCAAATTAGACCCTGCGGTTCAAATTCCCTCTCCAGCAGGACTTGCCACCATCCCACAATCATCTCTCTTAGGACTTTATGACCCCAATAGGAGTCGCAATATCCTCTTTAAGGGGCAATTAGCAAATACTCATGAATGGGAAGGAGCCTTCCGTTCATGGGCAAAAAAGACCATTAACGACGGCAAAGTCGCCTTCATTTTTAGCGAAGGTAATTCTCCCGTCAGGACGAGCCTCATTGAGGACATCCGTCGCAGAAACCCTAATGCGCTCTTTTTCTCATGGGATCCCCTCTCTAAACGCCCCATGAGACAGGCCGTCGAGGCAGCAACTAATTCTGGCGCACAACAAAGCATCCGATGGGCAAAAACGAGCCGTATCTTGGCAATTGATTGTGACTTCCTCGGGAGTGAACCTTTAGGCAATACTCGGGAATTCATGAAAAACCGTCTGCCCGAGGGAAATGATTACCGCGCCAAACTCAGCCAAGAAGAACAACGGAATCGACTTAATCGACTCTACGTCGCCGAGGCAAGACTCTCCCTCACAGGTGGCATCGCCGATCACAGACTCCCTCTTGACCCACTCGACATCCCTCTTTTCATCAAAGAACTAGCCATTCATATCGGCACCTTGGTGAATGATTCATCGCTGGCTGACCTCCCCCCATCAACCGACCATTTGACTAATGCCCAAACCCGATGGATTGAAATCTGCGCACGCGATCTCGTCGCTCATCTTGGACAATCGCTCATCGTGTTGGGGGGCTCATACCCCGAAGCATTGCATCGGATCGTCTTATCTATCAACACTGCCCTCAAAGCTACTGGAGTCAGCTTACTCCTACTTAATGGTAAAAAAGATACACTACAACCCCTAGCTGATTTGCCAGCAGCCATACAACGAAATGCCATTGATACCCTATTCGTCCTTTGCGAGTCAAATCCAACCTGCGATGCTCCAGCTCAACTTGACATCAAAAACATCCTCCAATCAAAAAAGATAGAGAGCATCCATCTCGGACTTTACGTCAACGAAACAGCTCGCTCCTGCGACTGGCACATCCCCGCTGCCCATTATCTCGAATCATGGGGGCTTGAGCAAAATACCGAAGGCGTCTACCTCTACCGTCAACCCATCGTTTTACCTCTCTATGGCGGTTTTAGTGAGTTAGAAATCCTCTCAGCATTACTCCATACCAAAGGACTCCTCCTCTCCTCAGACTCTGCTCCCAACAAGCTCTCGCCCGTTTACCATCGCGTCCGCAAATGCTTTGAAAAAGCAATCAAACCTGCCTCAAAAGATACTGCATGGGACGATGCCTTACGTCGTGGATTATCACGAGAAACAGCATTTACTCCAATCAATTCTCGCCCCAAACCACTCGACCAATCAAATATTAACGCCATCTACCAACTCATTCGACAAAATACAGAGCAAAAAGAAATCAATAAAAATAACGCAAATATCACCATTCAATGCGTATGCGACTACTCAGTCATGGACGGTAGATTTGCGCCGAATGCTTGGTTACAAGAATGCCCTGACCCCATCACTGGGCTTTGTTGGGATGCCCCTGCTCAATGCTCCCCCAAGACGGCAGCCAACCTCATGGGACATGAAGTACCCCCCAAATCTTTATTAGAAATTGCACAACCAGAGGCAAAACTAGAGGCAAAACCACTGCAATTCGTCCTCAGCCTCATCCCAGGTATGCCCGATAATGTCATCATCTTACCCTTGGGATATGGGACATTTAACCCTCTATTTGAGCAACCAAATAACCATCAAGTAAAAGACGACATTGAGCTCAACGCTAATGCTTACGCACTCGGGCATTCAGGCAATCCACTCCCCCTCAGCATCGCAAAAACACGCCTGCGCATCCTCACAAACCATGCCCATCCTGTCGCCCAATTCATCCCTATGCAAAATGGAGCGACCCCATGGTCAGAGGAACAAGCAACCACGCCCCAAGCTCAATCTAAACAAAATACTCAACCCAATTCCCCCGAGCATTCCATGCAAAATCAATGGGGAATGACCATCGATCTCAACCTCTGCATAGGATGTAACGCCTGCATCATTGCCTGTATGGCAGAGAACAACATCCCCGTCGTTGGCAGACAAGAAATCATCAACGGACGCATCATGCAATGGATCCGCATCGACCGCTATCTCCTCACCACGGACAAAAACACAAGCATTATCCCCCATCCTGTCGCCTGCCAACAATGCGAAAATGCCCCCTGCGAATCCGTCTGCCCCGTCAACGCCACCGTCCATACCTCAGAAGGACTCAATGCCATGGTTTATGCCCGTTGCTGGGGCACTCGCTATTGCGCGACGAATTGCCCATACAAAACAAGACATTTCAACTTCTTTGACTACGCCAAACAATCGGAATCAACAACACAACTCCAACCCAATCCCAACGTCACCGTACGCTCACGCGGAGTAATGGAGAAATGCACCTATTGCGTCCAAAAAATCGAACAAGCAAAAAATCGACACAAAGCACTCCTCATGCAAAGCCTGCAAAAAGGAGCATCAAAATCCTCTCCAGCCCACGACGCCCCCCTATTAACCGATGCTGAACTTAGACTACCCGACGGAGCCGTCCAAACAGCCTGTCAACTAGCCTGCCCAGCAGGAGCCATCCGTTTTGGCAACCTACTAGACCCCCATGCCACAGTAATAGCAGCAAAAAAATCGCCACGCCAATTCAAATGGCTCAACAACATCGGCACAGAACCAAGAACAAGCTACCTAAAACGCCAAGGAAACCCTAATTTAGAGATATAAGGTAAACACAAGCTTAAAAAGGAACCTTAAAATTAAATCCAAAGAAATTCAGTAACCTCTTGACTCTTTTTTTGCTTTATCCACAAGAAAAATACCATGAAATATTTTTTACCAATGTTATAAATTTTATTTTAATCGTAAATGGAGAGTTCTGCTTCTAAATTGGGACATTGAAAGACTTTGAGGCTTTCATCTAACTCTAAGAGGGCTGAGTTTCCTAGGGTATCTTTAATGGCTATGTGAACGACGGATTTCCCAGGATAACGTTTGAGGATGTCTTTTACATGCGCAATATCTGTCTTATCATGACGGGTTGGAGACATGATGATGGTCAATGGAATGCTCTCGTGAGAGATCTTTTTTTTGCGTGAGACTAGGCTCTCTATAGCTTGGGCGGCAACTCGCTTGCTCCCCGTTCTATCATCTTCTTGGATGTTGACTCGTGCTTTAATGAAACATCCAGATTCAACGGGGGGATCCATGGCTTGCATTTTTTCGTAGGTTTCTGACCAGACTAACATTTCAACGACGCCCGTGAAATCTTCTATGGTCATAATGGCGAATTTTTTGCCTGCTTTACTAACTTTGGGAACGACGCTCCGAACCATACCTGCCATGCTGTGACGCTCTTTAAGTTCGGACTTTTCCATATCATCGAGAAGCCCAATTTTTGTGTATTTATCCGCATCAATAATGCCTCTCATTGAGTCGAGAGGGTGTCCGCAAAAATAATAGCCTAAAAGTTCTTTTTCATCTGCCATTCGTTGATCTTTCGACCATTCAGGTAAGGGGGTTGCTTGCTGGTTGCTTGATGTAATTTCAAACTCCATATCAAAGAGGGATGCCTGCCCAGAGACTCGGTCTCGATGAGTTTGTGCAGCACCCGTTAAACTAGTATCAACGCGATCAAATAAAATTCGTCTCGATGCATGAGTCCAATCAAAGGCCCCTGATCGTACAAGAGATTCTAGGTTTTTTTTATTCACCGCTCTTGAGTCAAGGCGATTGCACAAATCCTCCATCGACTTGAAGATGCCATTTTTTGTACGCTCTTGAATAATTTGATCCACCGCACCCCCACCGACATTTTTAATAGCAGCTAATCCGTAACGTACCGCCCACTTGCCTGAGGGGAGTTGTTCTGGGCAGAATTTAGCCAACGAGCGATTCACGTTAGGAGGAAGGATTTCGATGCCCATTCGGTTTGCCTCGGTAATGAAAACGCCGAGTTTATCGGTGTTGTTCATTTCGTTCGATAAGAGCCCAGCTATGAATTCAACAGGATGATTCGCTTTGAGATAAGCCGTCCAATAAGAAATATGTCCGTAGCAAGCAGAGTGGGATTTATTAAATCCGTACCCAGCAAATTTTTCAATTTTGTTAAAAATTTCTCCTGCGAGTTGTTCATTGATTTCGTTGGTTTTCAAGCACCCTTCAATGAAGTGAGCGCGTTCTTTCGCCATTTTTACTGGGTCTTTTTTACCCATCGCGCGGCGCAAGAGGTCAGCCCCGCCAAGTGTGTAGCCAGCAAGGAGTTTAGCGGCATTTTGCACTTGTTCCTGATAAATCATGACACCATACGTTTCCCCACAAACCTTCTCCAGTAGGGGGTGTTCGTATTGTACTTGCTTGATCCCTTTTTTTACCTCAATCATTTCATCAATGAACTGCATTGCTCCAGGGCGATAGAGGGCGAGCAAATCGATAATATCTTCGATTTTTTGAATACCGTATCGACGGCAAGTGTCAACAAATCCACCAGATTCAAGCTGAAAGACGCCCATGGTGTCCCCTCTATTGAGGAGATTTAATGTAGGAATGTCGTCGAGAGGTACCTTGTGAATGTCAAAATCTGGATCGTGGAGCTGGATGTAGTTGACGCAGTCCTTAATCATAGTCAACGTTTTAAGCCCGAGGAAGTCCATTTTTAATAGCCCCACTTCGGTGATAGCACCCATGTCAAACTGAGTGACAACGCCACCCTCATTATCTCGAGTAAGCGGGACGTGCTCATCGAGCGGGCAGTCACCAATCACGACCCCTGCGGCATGGACGCCGACATTGCGCACGAGTCCTTCGAGGCGTATCGCATAGCCCCAAAGTTGCATGTAGGTCTCACTGCTCTGGATCAGCTCTTGGAGCTCTGGCTTCGATTGGTACTCTTTGCTCAAGGTAATCCCTGGACCAGTCTCAATCATTTTAGAAATTCGGTCAGCCTCGCTGTACGGGACATCCATCACGCGAGCCACGTCCCGAATGACGGACTTTGCCCCCATCGTGCCATAGGTAATGATGTTAGATACAGAGCGTTCTCCATATTTTTGGCGAACGTATTCGATGACTTCTGGTCGTCTCGTTTGGCAAAAGTCAATATCGACATCGGGCGGACTCACGCGTTCTGGATTAAGGAATCGTTCAAAAATCAATCCAAATCTCAAGGGGTCAATATCCGTGATTTTCATCGAATACGCGACAATAGAGCCCGCAGCAGAGCCACGACCTGGACCTACGGGGATGCCATTATCTTTTGCCCAGTTGATGAAGTCAGCAGTAATGAGGAAGTAGGAGGCGAAACGAAGTTGATTGATGATGCCCAGCTCATATTCCAGTCGATCAATGAGTACTTTATCGTTTTGAGCGCGTTCTTTGCCGTAACGCTCCGCAAGTCCATCATAACAGACTTTTTTCAAGTAATCCTCACGATTTGTCCCATCAGGAGTCGCAAATTGGGGGTATTTTTCTGAGCTTGTCGAGTCGAGTTTAATCGTGACATTGCACCGTTCTGCAATGCGGAGGGTGTTGTCACATGCCTCGGGATAGTCCTTAAAAATCTCGCGCATTTCTTGAGGAGTTTTGAGATAAACCTCTTGGGAATAGTGCATACGCTTGGGATCGGCGAGCATTTTACCCATTCCAATGCAGATAAGGACATCATGGGCATCATGATCTTCTCGTGTCAAAAAGTGCGCATCATTCGTAGCAACAATTGGCAAATCAAGCTCTTTGGCTAGGGCAATCAATTGGGGAAGAACCTTCTTTTGGAGAGGATCCCCATGATCTTGTAATTCAACGAAAAAATTATCTTTACCAAAGATACCCGCGAGCTCGACGAGTGTTTCGCGTGCCTTATCCAAATCGTCGAGTAAGAGCCATTCATTGATTGGTCCACCGAGACAACCGCTCATGGCGATAATTCCTTCGTGGAATTCTCGTAAAGTTTCCCGATCAACGCGTGGCTTGTAATACATGCCTTCCAAATGCCCCCGACTGACGAGCTTAACGAGATTTTTCCACCCTTGCTCGTTTTCTGCTAATAGGGTGAGATGCGTTGCTATTTTGCGGCCAGGATACCCTTTTTTATCATGGATTGAGAAGGGAGCTAGATACACCTCACACCCTAAAATTGGTTTGATTCCTGATTTATGAGCATTTTGATAAAATTCAATCGCGCCAAACATATTGCCGTGGTCAGTCATGGCAATTGAGCTCATCCCATATTCAACACAGCGCTTGCACATGGCATCTGTCTGCATCGCTCCGTCTAAGAGAGAAAATTCAGTATGTGTATGGAGATGAACGAATTGAGTATTTTCAGGCATAACGAGATTGTGAGAGAAGCAATAAGTATCGTAGATAATAAGCTGAACAAGAAATTCCTGCGATTAGTGCAGGACTGGGCATTGCTCCCGCATGGCATTAACGCATTCAGCAATGAGATTAGGTCCCTTGTAGACAAATCCCGTGTAAAGTTGGACGAGGCTAGCACCAGCCTTGATTTTTTCAACAGCATCGGCACCTGTCATGATACCTCCAACACCGATAATCGGTATTTGCCCGTTGAGAGCAGAGGCAAAGGAACGAATGACTTCCGTAGATTTCCGAGTCAAGGGGGCTCCAGATAAACCTCCTGCTTCATTGGCACGTTTATGTCCCTCAACACCCTC
Organism: Akkermansia sp.; assembly: GCA_036644695.1. Taxonomy (GTDB): domain Bacteria; phylum Verrucomicrobiota; class Verrucomicrobiia; order Verrucomicrobiales; family Akkermansiaceae; genus Akkermansia. Next base: position 35,570 of record JAVXPO010000004.1, read on the forward strand.
TCTTGAGAGCGTCGTATTGGTGATAATCAATCCATCAAGCCCCTCCTCAAGGAATACTTTAGAGAGCTCCTGGATATGCTCTTCAGTGACATCTGGGGCTACCTTCATAAAGAGAGGGACATTCTTCCCCGTTTCAGCACTCAAATTGGATTGCTCTACTTTGAGTGAGGCAAGTAGCCTTGCGGCAGCATCCGCCTGTTGTAACTCACGAAGTCCAGGGGTATTGGGAGATGAAAAATTAACGGCAATATAATCGGCAACTGACCATGCTCCACGGAGGCAAGCCAAGTAATCTTGTGCAGCATTTTCGTTAGGAGTCACTTTGTTCTTGCCAATATTGACTCCAACAACTCCTTGGAATGCTTTGGACTTCTGAATATTTTCTACCCCTTCTTGAATCCCCGAATTATTAAACCCCATTCGATTAATAATCGCTTGTTGGGGGATTAAACGAAATAAGCGTGGCTTATCATTCCCTGGTTGAGGGCGAGGGGTTAGTGTCCCCACCTCAACAAAACCAAACCCCACACGTCCAAAGGCATCAATCGTATTTGCTTCTTTATCCATCCCTGCGGCAAGACCGACGCGATTGGGGAAATGCAACCCCAATAGCTCAACTGGATCTTGCGGGATTGCGCCCACAATAGAACCAAGTATATGCATGCGTTCTGCCAGCCTCAGCCCTGTTAGAGTCAGCTCATGGGCAGTCTCAGCATTGAGGCGGAATAGGCAGTTACGGGCAGATTTATACAAAAGCGGAAACACAGTAAAGTCAGTATAGTCATCCATCCTCACGGGTCAAGATTGAGGCGCGTTCAGATGGATTTTCCTCCCCTATACTTAATCCTCTTCCACATCGTGAGCCTCAAGGCGAGCTTGCCAGCGCTTGGCAATCCAAGGACGCACCAAGCCATAGATCAAATAAATGCAAAAGAGGACGGCAGGCATCACCCATGGGAAACAAAACAGGGCAATCCCAGCAAAAGGAATAATCACCAATCCAGCAATTGTCCCTTTGGTGTTAAAGTTGATGTGCTTAAAGCTAGGGTACATCACTCGGCTCATCATGAGGATAGAAATCCCCACCATAGCAATCGCCAAAAAGTATTTTAACCATCCCAAATCGATTTCAGTCCTGTACATATGAATAATCAGAAACATTGTCGAAACAATCGCACCTGCCGCCATTGGTACAGGTAAGCCGATAAAATCTGATGTTTGCCCTTCTTTTTTAGGTGCTGCCGCCATGCAATTAAATCTCGCCAAGCGAAGCCCTGCACACAAAAGATAAAGTGCACCAACTGCCCACCCCATCCAAGGTTGAGGCAAATTAAATAAAACAGCCTTTGAGAGGAGCAACGCAGGAGCAATCCCAAAGGAAACAATATCGGCGAGCGAATCAAATTCACGTCCAAAGGGCCCCTCTTGCCCACTCATGCGAGCAACGCGACCATCCAATAAATCAAAAATACAGGAGGCAAAAATGAAATAAGTCGCTTGTTGATAGGCACCATAAGCACTTGTAAAATTATAGCCAGCCTCTTGAGTCCCGGCAATCATCCCTTGGAGAATTGTCAAAATAGCGAAAAACCCGCATAAAAGATTCCCTGCCGTAAATAAATTGGGCAAAAGAGGAATCATCGGTTCATCTGGAACAATCAGTTTTTTCATCATTCAGTTTCCTTATTAGTTAATAAAATTAACCAAAAATTAGTTTTTGGGCGGCTTCCTTCAATGCTTGCGCTTGATCCCTCTCAGGAGCTGAGCCACGAGCCTGATCTGGTCTACCGCCGCCCTTGCCACCAGCAAGAAGTGCGAGATTGCGTATCAGTTGACCCGCTTGAAGTCCCCGTCCTTGTGCATCATTGCCACAATACGCCCCCAAAAGCAAGGACGAACCATCATCCACCATTAGGAAGGCTGAGCCAAGATACTGACGCTTTTTGAGACCATTGAGCAATTCTTGGAGCAAATCGCCCGTTCCCTTTACAATTTCGACAATGCCTGTCGGTGTAGATTCATTGGCGAGCCATTCGCCCAATAATGCATCGGCACAGGCAAGTGCCGCCGATGCCTGCGCTTTTTTCAATTTCTTCTCAGCATCCAGTGCGGTCTGTTTGTAGGATTGCACTGCCTTCTCCATCGAAAGAAGGGCGTCATTGACTCCTCGAATCGTCCGCGCGTCAAGCACCTGCTGGATGAGCCTATCCTTATCGAGAGACAGAGGAGCAAGCTCCATCTCCAACGCATGGAGACCTTCGTTGGCTTCCTTGATTTTTTCCACAGCGAGGCGAATATCCTCATTCTTTGCCTCTGCCAGATCATGGATCGCATGATAGGCACAATCGCCTGTCACTGCCTCAATACGGCGGACGCCAGAAGCAATCGCCCCTTCGTTCTTGATTTTGAAAAGCCCAATATTCCCAGTCCTATCAATATGGCTCCCACCGCAGAACTCCATACTAACGCCATTCAGAGCAAGCTTTTCGCCTCCGACTTGGACCACACGAACAACATCGCCGTATTTATCACCAAAAAATTGAGTTACCGCCTTGTTTCCTTTGACATCATCATAGGCATATTCTGTCACATACACGGGCAAATCGGCATCAATCCAATCATTGACACGTTCCTCAATAGCAGTGATTTGTTGTTCCGTCAACGCCCCACTATTAAAGTCAAAACGCAAACGCTCATCAGAAACAAAGGAGCCTTGCTGAGAGGCATCCGTCCCCACAATCTCACGCAATGCTCTATGCATCAAGTGTGTTGCCGTATGATTTGACTCAATACGACGACGACGCGCGCCATTGATCGTCAAGATTACTTGATCCCCAACATGGAGAATGGGGGCAGACTCGCGATCAATCACATGCGCACGGGCATTCCCAATTTGCTGAACTGCTAAAATCGAACATTCCTCGCCACCAATAATCAAAATCCCCTCATCAGAAACTTGACCGCCCATCTCTGCATAAAAAGGAGTCTTATCTGTAATAATAAACAGAGAATCCCCCTGCTCGTCCATTTGAAGAACCTTCGCTTCGCAAGAATCGCAGCCATCATGACCAACAAACTTAGAGACGGCATCCGTTTTCAAATCCAAAGCGCGGACAATCTCGCTCTTACGAGCGGCGCGAGCGCGTTCGCGTTGTTGATCCATCAATAGTTCAAAACGATCCCTATCGACATAAACCCCGCGTTCTTCTGCCAGCAAAGCGGTTAAATCAATGGGGAAGCCAAAGGTATCATACAGCTTAAAGGCAAAATCACCTGAAATCTGCTGTTTGTCTGCAATCTCTGCCTCAAACAACTCAAGCCCGCGATCCAGTGTTTCATTAAAACTCGATTCTTCTCGCAACAAAACCTCTTTAATCACTGAGCCACGTTCTTGCAATTCAGGAAATACATCACCAAATGTCGCCACCAGCGTATCGACCAACTCGGCAAGGAAAGGTTTAGTAAAGCCCAAACGACGACCATATCGCACCCCACGGCGCAAAATGCGACGCAATACATAATTACGACCATTATTCCCAGGCAAAATACCATCAGCAATCGAGAAACTCAAGGTACGTACATGGTCAGCAATCACGCGAAAGGCAATTGCCTCTTGCAATTGATCATTGGTTGCATCTGCTTTTTTATTGCCAGCAGAGGGATAAATATCTTCGTACCTCTTACCACTCAATAATTCCAGCCGATCAAAGATGGGACGAAAAACATCCGTTGCATAGTTAGAAATCCGATGAGAGAAATCCTTAAACCCATCTGTACACTGCATAATAGAGCAAGCACGCTCAAAACCCATCCCCGTATCCACATGACAGGCTGGCAAATCGCGGAAACTACCGTCACTCTCAGCATTATACTGAATAAACACGAGATTCCAAATTTCAATACACTTATCAGAATCACTATTGACAAGCTTACCCATCGTATCCCCCTCTGGAGTCAAATCAACATGTAGCTCAGAGCAAGGACCACAAGGTCCCGTCTCACCCATCATCCAAAAATTATCCTTCACATTGCCGTTCACAATATGAACCTTGGGATCAAGCCCTTTGGCTCGGAACAAATCCGCCCAATCATCCCATGCATCTTGGTCAAACTCACCAGGATCACCCTTACTTTTATCAGGACAATACACAGTAGCATACAATCGCTCAGCGGGGAATCCCCACCGTTCAATCACGAGCTCCCACGCCCAATGAATCGCCTCTTTTTTGAAGTAATCACCGAAAGACCAATTCCCAAGCATCTCAAAAAACGTATGGTGTGAGGTATCATAACCTACATCATCTAAGTCATTATGCTTACCGCCAGCACGAATGCACTTCTGCGTATCCGTCGCACGAGCAGGACTCCATGGGGGCGTACTCACCCCTAAAAAATACGGCACAAATTGATTCATCCCTGCATTCGTAAAAAGCAATCCAGGACTTTGAGGCATCAACGATGCAGAAGGAACAATCGTGTGTTGCTTTTCATGGAAAAAATTAAGAAAGCTCTGTCGTATTTCGGATGCGGTCATCATAACGGGGAAGGGGATGCCTTATTATGCCCTCTCTCGCATCAAGAGTAAATCGCAAAGTCGACACACACTCTTGCCTCGGCTCTGCGTCAAACTACGGCAAAGCTTTTACCTGTAAATCTGACACAGAGCCTTTCAGGACTAGACAGGTGAATTTGTCGTTGTTCAAGGGCGTATGATGGTATAGAGTACCTTCAGTTTTATAGTAAAAGGAATATTGATGCTACAGCCCCTCGAACAAGCAGAAAACATTAGACGGAACGTGATGCCTGACGTTATCCCTGCACGAAAAGCCGAGTTAGGTCAATATTTGACGCCGTCCAACGTGGCTCGATTTATGGCAAAAATGTTTCCCAAAAGCACGCTGTCCACCTGTCGTCTGTTGGATGCAGGCGCAGGGGCGGGAGCTTTGTCGTGTGCTTTTCTTGAGCGTTGGATGGCAGGAGCATTCGGATTTGATAAGGTAGAAGCAACGGCTTACGAAATGGATGATACCCTTCGTAAACATCTGATTCGCCATATGGAGTCTTACGAGCAGGTACAGGCAAAAATCCTGGGTGGAGATTACATTGAATGGGCTGTTTCAGACATGTTTCAAGAGCCTGTTTATACTCACGCTATCCTGAACCCTCCCTATAAAAAAATTAATAGCCAGTCCTTTCATCGCAAGGCGTTGCGTTCTCTAGGGATAGAAACGGTCAATCTCTATGCCGCCTTTGTCGCATTGGCTATCCGCCAATCTGCACCGGGTGGGCAAATTGTTGCCATTATCCCGCGAAGCTTTTGCAACGGTCCCTATTACCGCGCCTTTAGAAATTTGATTTTTGAGCGTACCGCTATTCGTCACATACACCTCTTCGGCTCACGGAGCAAGACCTTCAGAGACGATAAAGTTCTTCAAGAAAATATTATTATCCGTCTGGAAAAAGATGCAACCCAAGGATCAGTTGTCATTTCAACATCAACGGATGACTCCTTTGACGATATTGCCTATTGTGAACACCCCTTTAACAACATTGTCTCTCTGGAAGACACGGAGAGATTCATTCATATCCCTGAATCTTCAAAAAAAAGCGCCCTTGATCGTTCCCCTTCCATTTGTTACGCACTTAGCGATTTAGGAATCAACGCTTCCACGGGACCTGTCGTGGACTTCCGAATGAAAGAGCATCTGCGGCAAATGCCTGAGTCCGGAGCAGTTCCTTTGATTTATCCCGGACATTTCAAAAAAGGAGGACTCATTTGGCCTCTTGCTGAAATGAAAAAACCCAATGCGATCATGCATAATCAAGATACGGCAAAATGGCTGTATCCCTCCGGGTTTTACTGCCTCGTTCGCCGTTTTTCCTCAAAAGAGGAAAAACGGCGAATTGTTGCCAGTATCATTGATCCTTCAACTTTGGGGAATACCAGCCTGTTAGGTTTCGAAAATCACCTGAATCTTTTCCATGAAAATAAAAAAGGTCTTTCTCAAAAAATGGCTTATGGCCTGATGACCTTTCTTAATTCAACCTTGGTAGATGAATCATTTCGTCGCTTCAATGGACATACGCAAGTTAATGTAACCGATCTCAAACAGATGAAATACCCAAGCCGCCAAGTGCTGATGGAGTTGGGAGAATGGGCGTTGACTCAGGAATCACTTACCCAGACGATTATTGATCAAAAAATCACAACGCTTATTGCATGAATAGTTCTAATAATCACATTACCGAATCCATCGAAATTATCCGTTCCCTCGGATTGCCGAGAGCGCAGCAAAACGAACGATCTGCTTTATGCCTCTTGGCGTTATTGGATCTCTCGCCAGATAAAAAATGGCATGATGCAGTAAATCCATTGATGGGAATTACACCCATGATGGATTGGTCCCGAGAAAATTATCAAAAAGCATACGCGCCAAACACGCGGGAAACATTTCGACGTCAAAGTATGCATCAGTTTTGTGATGCAGGCATTGCCTTGTATAACCCAGATAAACCTAACCGCGCGGTAAACAGTCCCCATGCCGTTTACCAAATAGAACCGTCTCTTTTATCCCTATTACGCTCATATGGCTCTTCTGTATGGGGAAAATCTTTGGAAGAATACCTCAAAACTCGTGAAACATTGGTAGCTCGTTATGCCAGAGAACGGAATCAAAACTTGATTCCAGTCAACATTTCTTCAGATAAAACCATAACCCTCAGCCCAGGTGAACATAACGAACTCATCCGAGACATTATTGAAAACTTTGCTCCCCGTTTTGCTCCTGGTAGCCAATTAATCTATGCTGGAGACACAGAAAACAAATGGGGATATTTCGACGAAACAAGGCTAAAAAAAATGGGTGTACAAGTAGATTCTCACGGAAAAATGCCCGATGTTATTCTTCACTTTACACAAAAAAATTGGCTACTCCTCGTTGAATCCGTCACTAGCCACGGTCCAGTCGATGGCAAAAGACACTCTGAACTCGCTGAATTGTTTGCAACATCAACAGCAGGGCTGGTGTATGTCACCGCATTCCCGAATCGTTCACTGATGGGACATTACTTGGGTGAAATAGCATGGGAGACGGAAGTTTGGATAGCAGATGCCCCCTCTCATCTGATTCACTTTAATGGCACGCGTTTTTTAGGACCGTATCCTGCACAAGACCCATCTTGAAAAAGGACTGGTATTCTCCTTGATTACAATCAACTACACCGCAACAAGCTACAGGGTATGTAAAAGTTCGCAATCACGTGAAAGGTAAGAACTCTTGAGAAAGCAGTTGTCTATATTCATCTTCTTTCCCCTGATTCTTAACATATTTGCTTATCACTTCCTCATTCCCGTGTTTCCCTACCGTACTCACGAAATGGTATATCAACACCGAGATATTATGGGACTTGTGGGTATACTCACTCATTTTATTCGCGAGTATACCCAGCTTTTTCCTTTTTCAAGCACGTAGCAAGCTACGGGAAATTAGCCCCTTAAAGATTAAAGAATATCCTTACTTGGTTTCTTCGTCTTTGCCCAATTCGGACAAGCTACGATAGAAGCTCCAACGGCGATCGACATCTTTCTGAGCCAAATCCAAGAGTGATTCAAAACCATCCTTGTTGTTTTTGGCGAGCAGGCGGAAGCGGTTTTCGCTCAAGAGCGCGTCGCGGAGGTTACTCTTAGGTCCTTTGCCTTCGAGAATCAATGGATTCTTGCCTTGGGCGACGAGATCTGGGTTGTAACGGTAGAGTAAGAGGCGTCCGCTATCGACAGCAATTTTTTGCTGTTGTAAGCCTTTTGCCATATCAATGCCGTGTGAGATACAGTGCGAATATGCAATGATGAGAGCAGGTCCATCATAAGCCTCAGCCTCAACAAATGCTTTGAGGGTGTGCTCATCTTTGGCACCAAGAGCAACGCTGGCGACATAGATGTTGCCATAGGTCATTGCCATGAGTCCAAGATCTTTTTTGACCTGATCCTTACCACGAGTTGCAAATTTGGCAACGGCAGCGCGAGGAGTTGCTTTAGAGCATTGACCACCCGTGTTGGAGTAAACTTCTGTATCCATGACGAGTACCTTGACATTTTTGCCAGAGGCAAGGACGTGGTCAAGACCACCGTAACCGATATCATAAGCCCATCCATCACCACCGAGTATCCAAACGCTCTTGCGTACGAGTTTGTCGGCAGAGGCGAGCAATCGAGCACATTCGGGTTTATCGGCGATTTTAGCTTTTAATTGAGCGACCAAATCGCGTTGTTCCTGAATGTCAGCTTCGTTTTTCTGTGGGTTAGCGAGGATACGATCGACAAGTTCCGTGCCAATAATTTCGGCATACTTATGGATCATTTCTGTAGCTATATCCTGTTGTTTGTCGAGGGAGACACGGAAGCCAAGACCAAACTCGGCGTTGTCTTCAAACAGAGAGTTTGCCCAAGCAGGCCCACGTCCCTTATCGTCTTTTGACCAAGGTGTCGTTGGCAAGTTACCACCATAAATGGAGGAGCATCCCGTCGCGTTGGCAACCACGAGGCGATTGCCAAAGAGTTGCGTGAGCATCTTAATATAAGGCGTTTCACCGCAACCAGCACAAGCACCAGAGAACTCAAAGAGAGGACGCAAGACTTGCATTGAGCGGATATTGTCCGTCTTGACAAGTGCGCGATCCATATCGGGGAGGGTCATGAAGAAATCCCAATTGGCTGCTTCCATATCGTGGACAGCCCCAGCAGAGACTTCCATATTGATTGCCTTGCGAGTTGGATCTTTCTTATTTTTTGCAGGGCAAACATCCGTGCAGAGGGTACACCCTGTGCAGTCATCAGCAGAGACTTGGATGACGAACTTGCGCCCCTTCCAGTCAGGATGACGAGCATCGGCACTCTTAAAGGAGGCAGGTGCATTCTTGGTGTCTTCAATGTCAAATACTTTGCTACGAATAGCAGCGTGAGGGCAAACTGCCGTACACTTACCACATTGAATACAGATTTCAGGATCCCAAACGGGAATCTCAAGCGCAAGATTGCGTTTTTCGTACTGTGAGGTACCTGAGGGGAACGTTCCGTCTACAGGCATGCAGCTAACGGGCAGGCTATCACCATCAGCAGACATAATCTTACCGAGTACATCAGAGACATATTCAGGCGCATCTGCCGACATAATTGGGGGGATGGCATGACCATTCACCTTGACGCCAGCAAGATTGACCTCATGGAGGTTTTCCAAGGTTGCGTTGACGGCGGCAATGTTTTTATTGATGACTTCTTCACCTTTTTTCGCATAAGTCTTGGCAATTGCTTTTTTGATATAAGCAATGGCTTCATCGGCTGGCAATACATTTGACAGAGCAAAGAAGCAGGTCTGCATGATCGTGTTAATGCGCCCACCCATGCCCGTTTTTTTAGCAACGGAGAAGGCATCAATAACGTGTAGCTTGATCTTTTTATCGATGATTTGCTGTTGCATGCGAGCAGGCAAGGTATCCCATACTTTGTCGGCTGGATGTGGGCTATTCATCAAGAAGGTGGCTCCTGTCGTAGCAAACTTGAGGAAGTCAAAGAGATTCAACAAGGTTGGTTGATGCAAGGCCAAGAAATTAGCATGCGTGATAAGGTAGGTCGAGTGAATCGGACGTGGTCCAAAGCGCAAGTGAGATACCGTTGTCGAGCCTGACTTTTTCGAGTCGTATACAAAGTAACCCTGTACATACAGATCGGTATTTTGACCAATAATCTTAATTGAGTCTTTGTTGGCACCAATGGTACCGTCAGAGCCTAAGCCAAAGAACATGGCACGCGTGACATCGTCTGCGGCTGTAGTGTAGTCAGAATCATAAGGGATGCTCGTTCCCAGCACGTCATCATCAACGCCAACGGCAAAGTGATTTTTAGGGGTCGCTGAGGCAAGATTGTGATAGACACCACGAATCATTGCAGGCGTAAACTCTTTAGAGCCAAGACCATAACGTCCTGCAAGAACGACGGGCATTCCCCCTTGGAAGTGGAGACGACCATCTGCTTGAGCCTCAAATAAGGCGTGGACAACATCAAGATAGAGAGGTTCACCAGGTGAGCCAGGTTCTTTCGTACGATCGAGTACGGCGATTTTGCGCACCGTAGTGGGGAGTGCTTTGACGAGCTCTTCACCAGGGAATGGGCGATAGAGACGTACTTTAAGTACGCCTACCTTGCCACCTTCTCGGGCAATCATGTCCTCTACTGTTTCATGAGTAGCTTCACAACCAGAGCCCATGAGAATCATCACGTCTGTGGCATCTTCTGCACCGACATAATCAACGAGATTATAGGAACGTCCCGTCAATGCAGCAAACTTGTTCATTGCATTTTGGACAATGCCAGGCACCTTGACATAAAATTGGTTGCCTACTTCGCGCCCTTGGAAGTAAACATCAGGGTTTTGAGCTGTCCCACGGATGACAGGAGCATCAGAGGTTAAACCACGTTGATGGAAATCAGCAACCCACTTTTGATCAATCATTGCATTGAGTGTATCATCCGTAATATTGGCAATTTTGCCAACTTCGTGGGAGGTGCGGAATCCGTCAAAGAAATTGACGAAAGGAACGCGAGACTCAAGAGTTGCCGCATGTGCGACGACGGCGAAGTCGGCAGCTTCTTGCGTAGAAGAGCCACACAACATTGCCCATCCGCAAGAGCGAACGCTCATCACGTCAGAGTGATCACCAAAGATTGACAAGCCTTGTGCCGCAAGAGCACGAGCCGCAACATGAAAAACGCAGGGAGAGAACTCACCTGCGATTTTGTACATATTGGGAATCATTAACAAGAGACCTTGTGAGGCTGTGAATGTCGTTGCTAGGGCGCCTGTCTGTAGGGCACCATGGACGGCACCTGCGGCACCGCCTTCACTCTGCAATTCGACGACACTAGGGACGGTGTGCCAAAGGTTCTCGCGATTGACAGCAGACCAAGCTTCTGCGGACTCACCCATTGGGGAGGATGGAGTAATCGGATAAATGGCGACAACTTCCGAAAAACGATAGGCAACGGAAGCGACAGCTTCGTTGGCATCAATCGTACTATACGTTACAGGTGCGGTTTCACTCATATACAACAGGTATTAAAAATATTTGCTTGCACGACACTACCACATTTCTGCGCTGTGGCAAAAGGATTTATCCTAGATTGAGCAATTCAGTTGAGAAAATGCGACATAACAGACTCATCTAGCGAACTTTCTCAAGCATTCTTTTCTCTTAACAATTTATTAGAATCATTCTCACCGTCATGCACCTCATTCTGTTTCTTGCCCTTTCAGCATCAATCATAATAGAGATTTTTATAAACTCTCACCTCTCTTTTTTGCTTGTTCATCAGAAAAGAAAGTTTCACAATATGGTTAACGATTGAGTTAGCTCATCACCGAATTTTAAACGCTCGTAAAAAATGTTTGCTAGAATCACACGTATTGCCCTCCCATTGGTCATTGCTTTGGTCACTGGATGGGGCAGTGTTTCTCATGCGACCGAAGAGAGCGAGCACGGTCTCGCACTGGATGCGCCGCAACTTTTTTCACTTCCTCTCCCAGGCGGGATTGAGATTCCCTTCTCCAATTCAATGGTCATGTTGGTCATTGCAGTTTGCCTCATCAGCCTCGTCATTCGATTGGCGACCTTGCGCATGAAGCTCATCCCCAGTCGCATTCAAAATTTGATCGAAGCTTTTTTTGAAGCTCTCTACAATTTTGTCGAAAAGCTCCTTGGGGCTCGGTTAACGCGTAAATATTTTTGGTACTTTGGCACCATTTTCACCATCATCCTCTGTTGTAACTATATGGGGCTTTTGCCAGGAGTAGGCATCATTACCTATACAGATGAGGCGGGGCAGGCTGTCCCCCTTTTCCGAGGAGCTAATGCGGACATGAATGTAACCATGTTTCTCGGTCTGTTTTTTGCTTTTATGTGGTTTGTCTGGAGCATTAGAGAGCAAGGGCTCAAGCATTTCTTGCTTCATCTCTTCGGACCTAAAGGCAAGATGAAGGGATTTTTGGGCATTGCTCTCATTCCCGTCTTTTTCTTTGTTGGTCTAATTGAGTGTTTGAGTATTGGATTGCGCCCCATTGCGCTGGCAGCTCGTCTTTTTGGCAATGTTTTTGCGGGTGAGAGTATTATTGAAACGATGTCTGTCATGGGGGGAGGACCTATCCTGAGCTCCCTTTGTGTCTTGCCGTTTATGCTCATGGAGATTCTCATCGGCTTCATTCAAGCTCTTGTCTTCCTTCTTTTGGCGGCAATTTTCCTTAAACTACAAGTGGGAGACGATCCCGAAGACGAAGCTCCCGTCAACGTCCCCGAGCCTAATCGTGAGATTGATTCAAGTGCCAAGACTCAACCCTCAACAGAGCTATCACCTACCGCTCCAAAATCATCTCTTTAATATCCCCTTTAACCCCTTTTACGCGTCGGACCATAGGCAACCCGTGGAGACCGTAAAATAAACACAACGAAATTAACAACATCAACCTCATTAACAATATGATTGAATCTATCCCCATGCTCGCCGACCTCACAGGTAATATCGGCTTTGGTCTCGCTGCAATCGGTGCTGGTCTCGGCATCGGTCTCATCGGCGCAAAAGCTGCCGAAGCCACAGGCCGTAACCCATCCGCCTTTACCTCCATCATGATTATCTCAATCACGCTGGCAGCACTTGTGGAAGGGGTCGCACTCCTCGCACTTATCCTCAAATAATCTCTTTGAGCAGATGGAGTGGCAAAGCCATCCGCGCCCAGCCACTCCATTCAAAATCATTTCCCCATCTCTAACCCATCATGATTATCTCTTTGTTAGCTGAAGCCTCCACGCAGTCGTGGAATCCGTTTGCCCCATTCGGCGTGACGAGTTGGGAGCCTTTCCTCGCCAACCTCATCGCCTTCCTCATCATGGTCGCCGTGCTACGCATCTTTGCCTTTAAGCCGATCCAAAAGATGCTCGAAAATCGTCGAGAACGCATCATTGAGGGCGAACAAATGCGAGCAGAGAGCGAGCAACAATTGATCGATGTACAAAAAACAGCCAAAGAGATGCTCGCCAAAGCAGGTCAAGACGGACTTCGCCAAATTGAAGAAGCCAAACAAGCAGCAGCACGACTCCTTGAGAACAAAGAGGCTGAAGCCACTAAACTAGCTCACGATATGATGGAGAAATCAATGGAATCTGCTGAACTTGAGGCAAAAAAAGCGAGAAACGAACTCAAAAGCGAATTTGGCAAACTCGTTGCCATGGCGACCTCACAAGTTGCAGGCAAAGTCCTCACCCCAGATGACCATCAGCGCATTAACAGCGACGTCATCAATTCGCTTTAATCCTCCACCTCACCCCCCTCCCCTCTAGGCGCAAGACATGAAAATCTCGAAAGACACTCAAGCCATGGCACGCAGGCTCTTACGCCTCTGTCTCAAAGATGGCCTCCTTCTTGATGACAAGGTACGACAAATTGTCAACACCATCGTCACGCGCAAGCCTCGCAACTACATCCCCCTCTTATCCGCCTTGACAAGGCTCGTTAAACTGACACTTGATAAACGTCAAGTATCAGTAAAAAGTGCCATTCCTCTCGACGAACAAACACAAACGGGCATCATCGACAAACTAACGCAACAATACGGACAAGGACTCCAATTCTCATGGGATATTTGCCCTGAATTGATCGCAGGCATTCGCATCCGCGTCGGTGACCATGTCATTGATGGCTCCGTCAGTAACCGAATCAAAAAAATTAACGAGCTCGTTGCACGACTCTAACCCCACTCCTCACCCCAATCACATCTATGAGCACGATTCTTCAAGAACTCGAAGCAGAAATTGCCAAAGTTAACACATCCATTGACCGTGAAAATGTCGGCATCATCCGAACCGTAGGCGACGGCGTCGCCAAAATCGAAGGATTGAGCAACGTCATGCTCAATGAAATGATTGAATTCCCGGGGGGAGTCATGGGCCTCGCCATGAACTTGGAAGAGAACGAAGTAGGTGCCATCATCCTCGGCAATGACTCTCAGCTACGCGAGGGCGACGAGGTAAAATCTACGGGCAAGCTCCTATCTATCCCTGTCGGGCGTGCCTTATTAGGACGCGTTGTCAACATTTTGGGTGAGCCCATCGACGGCAAAGGTCCCATTGAGGCTGAGGCACTCTACCCCGTTGAAAAAATGGCATCGGGCATCATCAGCCGCGAGCCCGTCTCTGTCCCAGTCCAAACGGGGCTCCTCTCAATCGACGCCATGATTCCCATTGGGCGTGGTCAACGTGAGCTCATCATTGGTGACCGCTCCACGGGTAAAACAACCATCGCACTTGATACTATGATTGCCCAAGCCAAGCAAAACCGCTTGGCAAGAGAAGGCAAACTGCCCGACCACCGCCCACTCTACAACATCTATGTTGCCATTGGTCAAAAACGCTCAAAAATCGCGCGTCTCATCACCAAACTTGAAGAGACCAACTCCATGCAAGACTCAATCGTCGTCGTTGCCTCTGCCTCAGATGCCGATGCCATGCAATACCTTGCGCCCTACGCTGGTTGCGCCATTGGAGAATACTTTATGGACAAGGGAGAAGATGCCTTAATTGTTTATGATGACCTCTCAAAACATGCCGTCTCATATCGCCAGCTCTCCCTCATCTTACGCCGTCCATCAGGTCGTGAGGCATACCCTGGCGATGTCTTTTACCTCCATAGTCGCCTCCTCGAACGGGCAGCACGCATCAATGAAAAACACGGAGGAGGCTCCCTGACGGCATTGCCCATCATTGAGACCCAAGCAGGCGACGTCTCTGCCTACATCCCCACGAACGTCATCTCGATTACAGATGGTCAGATCTTCCTCGAGACAGACCTCTTTTATCAAGGTATCCGCCCTGCCATCAATGTCGGCATCTCAGTATCACGTGTCGGATCTGCCGCTCAAACAAAAATTATCAAAAAGCTCTCGGGCACCATCAAACTAGACCTCGCCCAGTTCAACGAACTGCAAGCATTTGCCCAATTTGGCTCAGATCTTGATGTCACCACAAAGGCAAAACTGGCTCGGGGGCGTCGCATCGTCGAGCTCTTTAAGCAAAAACAATACGAACCCAAAGAACTCGGAATCGAAGTGGGCGACCTCTACGCAATGCAAAAAGGCTACATGGATGATATCCCCGTCGAGCGCATCAAAGAATTCCAAACCAAGTTAGAGAGCTTCCTCAACGACGCTAAATCTGACCTTTTGCTCGAAATTGGCAAAGTTCGCGAGCTCACCGATGACATTGATGCTAAACTTCATCAAGCCATGATTGACTTTAAGTCAACTTGGAGCTAATCGCTAACACCCCACCTTCACCAACAACCGCATTATGGGCAATCTGAGAGACATTAGACGACGCATTAAATCGATCAAAAACACCTCCCAAATCACAAAGGCGATGCAAATGGTCGCCTCTGCAAAAATGCGACGTGCTCAAGATCAAGCAATTAAAGGTCGTGCCTACATCGCTGCACTAGCCCAAGTACTTTACCACTTAAAGGAAGAAATTGCCGAGCGCAACAGCCCTTTACTCACCCATAATAGCTCGACAAAAGAGCTCGTCCTCGTCATCAATACTGACAGAGGGCTTTGCGGAGGACTCAACACCAACCTCTTCAAAGCCATCCGTACACAAACCTCGCCCGATGCTCACTTCATCACCATTGGACGCAAACTCAACTCGACTCTCGCCAAGGTAGGCTCCATCATCGACGCATCATGGAGCCTCGCTGATCCACTCGCTCTCGTTGAGCTACGACCCATCTTTGACTTTTGTCGGCAAAAATATCAATTGGCAGAATATGGCAAAATTACCGTTGCCTATTCGAGCTTCGTCAACACCATGGTGCAAAAACCCATCGTTCGCCAATTATTGCCCATTAGTGAAGAGGAACTCCTCGAAGTCGCCGCTGAAGGCAATGAAGAAATTGACAATGCCCGAAAAAGCAACTTCATCATGGAGCCCAACTCTCACAACCTCCTTGACACCATCCTCCCCCTGTACTTCTTTTACATACTCGCTCAAGTCGTCCTTGAGGCTCGCGCCTCCGAACACTCCTCGCGAATGGTATCGATGAAAGCAGCATCAGAAAATGCCCAAACCATCATTGGTGAGCTCACCCTTGAATACAACAAAGCAAGACAAACTCAAATCACCAATGAACTCCTCGAAATCACCACTGCCATGCGCGCTATGGAATAATGACTCTCGCCTCAACCTCCTTTAAGATAACTTTAACTCGCACATTTTAACTCATGAACATCGGTACTATCGTCCAAATCATCGGCGCCGTGGTAGACGTGGATTTCTCCAAGTCAGAGACCATGCCCTCCCTAATGAATGCCCTCGAAGTTGATTTTGAAATCAATGGACAAACCAAAAAACTCATCCTCGAAGTCCAACAACACATCGGTGATGGTTGGGTACGCTCCATCGCCATGAGCTCGACGGATGGTCTGCGTCGGGGCATGTCTGTCACTGACACGGGCGACCCCATTCGAGTCCCCGTCGGGGAATGCGTCCTCGGACGTATCTTTAACGTCCTCGGCGAGGCGGTCGATGAACGAGGACCGGTCAACTACACGGAAAAAATGGAAATTCACCGTGAGGCACCCTCGCTTGAAGAACAATCCAACAGCACCGAAGTCTTGGAAACAGGCATCAAAGTCGTTGACCTCATCTGCCCTTTCCTCAAAGGGGGTAAAGTCGGTGCCTTTGGTGGTGCTGGAGTTGGTAAAACAGTTCTCATCATGGAGCTCATCAACAACATCGCCAAAGCGAGAAGCGGGCTATCCGTCTTTGCTGGCGTCGGTGAACGTACCCGTGAAGGGAATGACCTGTACAACGAAATGATTCAGTCCAGCGTCATCAATCTCGAAGAGCCAGAAAAATCAAAAGTGGCACTCGTCTATGGACAAATGAACGAACCTCCTGGTGCTCGTCTGCGCGTCGCTCTCTCGGCACTCACCATGGCTGAATATTTCCGCGACCGTGAGAATAAAGACGTCTTGCTCTTCATTGACAATATCTTTCGCTTTTCGCAGGCTGGCTCCGAAGTATCGGCTCTCCTCGGGAGAACCCCCTCTGCCGTCGGTTATCAACCCAACCTCGCCGAGGAAATGGCAGATCTACAAGAACGCATTACCTCGACGAAAAAAGGCTCAATCACCTCGATGCAAGCCGTTTACGTCCCTGCCGATGACTTAACTGACCCTGCCCCTGCCACCACCTTTGCTCACCTCGACTCCACCGTCGTCCTTGAGCGCAGTCTCGCCTCTCAAGGGCTCTTCCCCGCCGTCGACCCACTCTCCTCTACCTCCACCGCTCTCGCCCCTGAGCTCGTCGGTGAAAAACATTATCAGGTCGCTCGTAACGTCCAACAAATCTTGCAACGCTACAAAGATCTCCAAGATATGATTGCCATCCTCGGCATGGATGAATTATCAGAAGAGGATAAGCTCATCGTCAACCGAGCTCGTAAAATCCAGCGTTTCCTCACCCAACCCTTCCACGTCGCAGAAATCTTCTCCAACGTCCCAGGGCAATACGTCCCCGTCGCAGAAACAGTCCGTGGCTTTGACGAAATCCTACAAGGTAAATGGGACGACATCCCCGAAAGTGCCTTCTTTATGCAAGGCAATATCGAATCCGTCGTTGCCTCCGTCAAAAAAGAACAATAAGCTCACATTAGACCATGGCGTTATCCTTCCAAATCATTACCCCAATAGGGATTATCCTCTCCGAGCAAGTAGAACATGTCTACCTACCTGGTAGCCTAGGGGAAATGGGCATCTTGGATCACCATACCCCCATCATCACCGCCTTGGAGCCAGGAGAATTGCGCTACACACCTATTGGTGGCTCAGAGCAGCACCTCGTCGTCGGTGATGGTTACTTCCAAGCAAAAAATGACCAACTCCTCTTGGTCACCGACCTCGCTCTCAACTCTGAACAAATCGACGAAACAAGCGTTGAAAAAGCCATTGCCACGGCACAAGCAGCCCTCAAGGAACACGAAGGCATGACTCGAGAAGACCAAGCACGGTTTGAGGCAAATCTCACCAAACAAATCGCCATCCTCAGCTTCAAACGCAAAAAAAACCATCTTTAATCACCATGTGGAACGACACCTTTCAACAACTCCTTAAAGAATCCATCGCACGATTCCATGCGAATTATCGCAACCTCGACACCTTTTTTACCGAACGAGAGCTCATCTTTTTAGACTCCATTGGTTATCAAGCTAGAGAAATGTTCGACTTTGCAGAGGACTATGCGCAAGAGGGACTCCCCTCACCATCAACGGCACTCCTCATCGCCGCCGTACGTCGAGACTACTTCCTCACGATTCAACATGGCAAATCAGGGTTAGAGCCAATCATTACCGTCAATGATCTACCTACTTTTGGCGACAAGCTCTTAGATATCCCCTACCTCCCTCGCATCATCAAAAAGGCTCAAGGCAAACTCAAAGGTGCTCTTGACCCAGACATTATGTTTTGTTGCGGTGGTGATCGCAAATTCCTCAAAGAGCACGGCGACATCCACCCGGCCGACTTCCTAAGAATCGTCTGGGCAGCCAAAGACGACGAACAAAAAATTGCACATTACGTCCGAGATATGGAAAAAGCCGCAACGCCCCATCTCGACGAATAATAACCGCCCCCAGACCACTATAAAAAAATGATCATATTTTTCTTCTTGCCTTGCCAAAAATACAAGAAAAAGGTATACTCTCGCCCGATTTTACATATTCAGGGGAGATAATCACTCCCCACTTTATTTATTTCAACCTTAAACACTATGCTCGAACCAATTACAACAGAACAAATCTTTTGGATGATTCCCATTGGATCCATCATTGCCCTCTTTTTTGCGGCATTGTTTTTTCGTTATATGAAAAAACAAGATCCTGGTACTGCCCAAATGCAAACTATCGCTGGACACGTCCGTGTGGGTGCCATGGCGTACCTCAAGCAACAATATAAAATCGTTGCCATCTTTTTCGTCCTCATCACCCTCATCTTTGCTTGGTTAGCCTACGGGCTCAAACTCCAGAACGGATGGGTGCCCTTTGCCTTCATCTCTGGTGGCTTTTTCTCTGGTCTTGGTGGGTACATTGGGATGAAAACGGCGACTCACGCCTCCTCTCGTGTTGCCCATGCTTGCCGTACCTCCCTTGATGCTGGTCTGCAAATTGCATTCCGCTCAGGTGCCGTCCTCGGTCTCGTGGTCGTAGGTCTCGGACTCTTTGATATTTCTGCATGGTACCTCATTCTCAACCATTTTGTCGTTGATGTTTCCCCTTCTCAAAAATTAGTCATGATCACCACGACCATGCTGACCTTTGGGATGGGTGCCTCACTGCAAGCCCTCTTTGCACGTGTAGGTGGTGGTATCTTCACCAAAGCCGCTGACGTAGGCGCTGACCTCGTCGGTAAAGTTGAAGCAGGCATCCCCGAAGATGATCCCCGTAACCCCGCGACAATCGCTGATAACGTCGGCGATAATGTCGGTGATGTTGCCGGGATGGGTGCTGACTTGTATGAATCTTACTGCGGATCAATCCTCGCTACAGCCGCCTTGGGTGCTGCTGCCTATTACACCGTGCCAGAAATGGCATTAAAATCAGTCTTGACCCCGATGATCATTGCCGCTGCTGGAGCATTGCTCTCCATCGTTGGCATTTATGCCGTTCGCGTCAAACGCGGCGCTTCTCAAAAAGAACTCATGGCTGCCCTCAATCGAGGCATCAACCTAAGCTCATTCCTCATTGCCATCGCCTCTGCCTTCATCCTCCAAGCCTTGGGAATGGATAACTGGCTGGGCATCTGGGGCGCCATCGTCACAGGGTTAATCACGGGGATTATCATTGGTAAATCGACAGAATACTACACCTCTCACGACTACAAACCCTGTCGCATCATCGCCCGTAACGCAAAAACGGGACCTGGCACCGTCGTCATCTCTGGGATTGGCATCGGCATGATCTCAACCATGATTCCCGTCCTCACTATTGTTGCAGGTACAGTTGTCGCCTATGGTTGCGCCTCGGGGGACTTCCACTTCCATCCAGAAAGCATGAGTAAAGGACTCTATGGCATCGGTATTGCTGCCGTTGGCATGCTCTCCACATTAGGACTCACCCTCGCCACCGACGCCTACGGACCTATCTGCGACAACGCAGGTGGCAACGCTGAAATGAGCGGATTGGAAGAAGAAGTACGCGAACGCACGGATGCACTTGATGCCTTGGGTAACACCACCGCAGCCACGGGTAAAGGCTTTGCCATCGGCTCTGCCGCACTCACCGCACTCGCTCTGCTCGCCTCGTATATCGAAGAACTTAAAATCGCCATCATCCACCATTGCTCAGTCAATAATTTAGCGGAATACCTCTTCCCCAATGGAGAAAAAGTCCCCGTTGCTGATATCCTCAACTCGGAGAAAATGAGCCTGTCCGCCTTTATGGACTACTTCCAAGTAACACTCATGAACCCGAAAGTCCTCTTGGGGCTCTTCCTTGGAGCCATGATGTCCTTCCTCTTCTGTGGATTGACCATGAACGCTGTCGGACGCGCTGCCGCGCAGATGGTGAAGGAAGTTCGTCGCCAATTCCGCGATATTAAAGGTATCATGACGGGTGAGGCACAACCTGACTACGCACGTTGCGTTGAAATTTCCACGGCTGGAGCTCAGCACGAAATGATTCTCCCCTCACTCATTGCGGTCGTCGTCCCCATCCTCACGGGCGTCATCTTTGGTGTCCCTGGTGTCTTTGGCTTACTCGCTGGGGGGCTCTCCTCGGGCTTCGTCCTCGCTATCTTCATGGCAAATGCTGGGGGTGCTTGGGATAATGCCAAGAAATATATCGAGCAAGGCAAGCATGGTGGCAAGGGCTCTGAAGCCCATAAGGCAGCCGTCATTGGCGATACCGTCGGTGACCCCTTCAAGGACACGTCAGGACCATCCCTCAACATCCTTATCAAACTTATGAGCATGGTTTCCATCGTAACGGCAGGCGTTAACATCGCCATTACCTTGTTCTAATCAACCATTTGTCCCGTCCTAAAAAGCATTACAAGCTTAGGCTCGAGGGTTAATATTTCTTTCAACACCCGGCAAGTTACAACTTGTCGGGTGTTTTTATTTCTCCAAAAAATTACCGTCCCCTATCAAATATGAGTCTGGTGGAGAACGTGTTGCGTTAGCCGTAGGCGGTGCATCAGGTTCCCGCCTGAACCGTTTTCATCGCCCCATTATTTCTCCAACAAACTACACCGTCCCCTATCAAATATGGGTCTGGAGGAGAACGTGTTGCGTTAGCCGTAGGCGGTGCATCAGGTTCCCGCC